>CALIWM010000339.1:0-11574 GCA_938046645.1 uncultured Gemella sp.
TTTATTAATCTTTTCTGTATTTAAAATTTTATCAATTTTTGTCACTCTTGCAACTTTTACCAATGTATTCTCGAATGTTCCCCTATCTCTATCAGAAATTTCTTGGACAACAGATAGTTTTGATAACATTCGATAAAATAAGATGTGTTTCTCATGTACCCACTTAGATAGCCCTTTTTCTGGAAATCCGTCTAGTGGAAAGATGTCTAAAAATGGATTGCAATCAGTAGTGCCAAAAGTTATAACTGTTGATGTATCACGAATTGAAGTATTTCCTAAATTATCTGTATGTTGTTTTAGTAAAACATGTTTTGGTAATACACTTCCTGATATTTCTATAAATTTATCATAGTCTTTTCTAGGCATTCCTAAATCCATATCATCATCCCAAGGAATAAAACCACCATGTCTAATTGCGCCTAATAATGTACCACCTAGAGCATAGTATGTTAAATTATTTTGTTCACATATCTCAGAAAATATTTTTAATAATTCAATTTCTTTCTCTTGCACTAATCTAACTTTATTTTTTATATCCATGATTCTTTTCTCTTCCATTTTATCAAATTTTATGTTAATATATCCATATTCACTTATATTAGTCTGTGTTTTTGTTTGGCGACAGAACACAGTCTTTTTTTATTTTAATAAAGAGTGGTTGTATATACTTATATAGCCACTCCCTATTTTTTACTTTTCCCGTTTTTATTTACTTCCTTCTCTTTTTAAGACAACCATTATAGTTTTAATTATAATTTTTATGTCTAGTCTTAGCGACCAATTTTCGATATATTTCATATCTAGTTTAACTACTTCTTCAAAATCAAGTATGTTACTTCTTCCACTAACCTGCCACATTCCAGTAATACCAGGTTTTACCTGCATACGTTTGAAATGATGAAGATCATATTGTGTATATTCATCAACTGTCGGAGGACGTGTCCCTACTACACTCATATCTCCTTTAAGAACGTTGATAAATTGTGGAAGCTCATCTAATGACCAATCTCTTAACTTCTGTCCAAATGGGAAGACCCTAGGATCATTATCCATTTTAAACATTAATGTTGTCTCTAACTCATTTTGGCTTAGAAGTTTTGCTTTTCTTTCTTCAGCATCAATATACATACTTCTAAACTTGTATATTTTGAACTTTTTACCATTTTGACCTATTCTCGTTTGTGTGAATATAAGTGGCCCTGGTGCTTGCATTTTCACTATTGGTAATATGATTATCCCTACAAGTATTGTAAGTAGTATTCCAACTATTGAGATAACAATATCCATAACTCTCTTCAGAATTACCTGGCGTAATGTTGCTATTTTTATCGCTGATGTCAAATAAATATTATCCCCTTGAAAGGTTACTGCTGTATTAGCTCCAACTTCTTTTATTATCGGTGTAATATTGATTTTTGTCGGAATACCAAGAACTTCAAAAACCTTAAATATTTCTACCAGACTAGTCTGCGATGACAAGTTAGCGTATATTTCATCAACTCTATGATGAGATAAAAAATCTCTAATCTCTGAAATATTGTGAACCACAGGCTTAGCATTATATATATATTCCTCTGAATTATTCGCATATGCTAGAACTTGATAGTTACTAGGTAATTCACCTATTGTGTCTAAATCACAAAAATCGGACAATATTATAATATTACGACTATCATCTCGATAGCGATTATTTATTCTTTTAGAAATAGTTCTTACACAATAGATAAAAACAAATGCTAGAACTAAATAAATAATCAATTCCATACTTTTTACTATATCAAAGAAGTCATTGCGATTAAATATTACTAAAACTAATGTGAATAATGAAACTACTTTTAATACATAGATAAATGTTGCCTTAAGTTCTTTAAGATATCCTCTTTCTGAGATTGTCCAGTATTCTTCTGACATAAGTGCTACAAGAATACCGATAACATTCATAGCTATGAAAAAATATAAGTTATCTTTTGATTTCGATTGAAAATCAAAACTAAAAATGTAAGCT
Source organism: uncultured Gemella sp. (assembly GCA_938046645.1). Taxonomy (GTDB): domain Bacteria; phylum Bacillota; class Bacilli; order Staphylococcales; family Gemellaceae; genus Gemella. The sequence continues at coordinate 2,006 of CALIWM010000339.1, forward strand.
AAAGATAAGGCTATTAAATCAGTCACCAAGAACAGAAACTTATTATTTCTTCTAATATAATACATCTTGTTCTCCTCTTATCTTTTAAGATTATTTTTTATTTTTGTTCCCTTTTATTCCATAGCTACCATAGTGACCGTAGTAACCACCGTAACCAAGTTCGTTTGAGTTAACTTTGTTTAAGATTACACCTAGAAACTCTGCTCCACCTTTTTCTAGTTGTTCCTTGGCTTTTTCTATGCTTTTCTTCTTAACGCGATTTGCTTCTACTAGTAGCACTACTCCATCAGTCTTAGGTGCTACGATAGCTGCATCTATTACCTGACCAACTGGTGGTGTATCAATAATCACATAATCATAATACTCTCTAAATACTTCGATCATAATGTTGAAGTTTTTGTTTTGTAATAATCCTGTTGGGTTCGGTGGTACTTGACCAGCTGGGATAACATTAAGATGTTCCACATCTGTTTCATAAATAACATCCTCGATCGGAGAAACTCCAGATAAGTAGTTAGTTAATCCGCTAATTTTGTGTTTAAATTTGAAACGACCTGCCATAACAGATTTACGTGTATCCGCATCTACTAGAATAGTTTTAAGACCTAATTTCGCTAATGAAATAGCTAGGTTAGTCGATACTGTACTTTTCCCTTCATTTTCTGAAGTCGATGTTATCGCGATTACTTTTTTATCTTTTCCTAAAAATTGGATATTCGTACGTAAGGCGTTGTAATACTCTTCATTCTTAGGATCGACTATTTTTTGGTTTGTTAGTAAATTAATTTGTGCCATGTTTTCTTATCCTATCTCTTTCCTGTTTTTGTATCTGGAACTACACCTAAAAGCACAAGCCCCATTGTTTCTTCAATATCTTCCGCTCTCTTAACTCTATCATCTAGTAGCTCAAATAGTACTACTCCCGCTACAGCTAAGATAAGCCCTAATGCTGTCGCTAAAATTCCGTTTTTAGGAATATTTGGTGAACTTGGAGAAGTAGCTGCTTTTGCTTCTTCTAATGTTGTTACATCATCAATTTTCGTTACTTCTTTGATTTGATCAGCTGATACCTCTTTTACAGTATTCGCTAAGTCGCTCGCAACTTGTGGGTCTTTATCTTGAACAGTGATTGAGATAATACGTGTATCTTTCGGTGCATCTACACTAACTTTTTTCGCTAGTTCTTTTGCAGTGATTCCTGTTCCACTTTTTTCTGCTGAATCTTCCATAACTTTGTTAGAAAGAATGATCTCTTTATAGTCTTTTACTAATAGTGAACCTAATTGAACGTCTTGTGTTGTGATTGCTTTATCATCTTTCTTTTGGTTAACTACGTATACCTTCGTCGTAGATGAATATTGTGGCGTTACTAAGAAAATACTATATGCAAGTGATGCTGCCGTAAATAGTAATGTCACTAGTACTATTAATACTTTCTTCTCCCAAATCCTTCTTAACAGTAGCATAATATCTAACTGTATTAAATCTTTTTCTTGATTATCCATTATAATTATTTATCCTCTCTTTATATTATTTTATTCATTAATAGTTTTTCTTGATTTTTTTCAAATAGTTCATAAGCTATTGTCGGTCCGTATTTCTTTTCGATAATATCATATGCCTCTTTCATATACGTTCTACGAGAATCCATATTGTGCATGTCACTTGCGATGAAGTGAACTAATTCTTCATCTAAGTATTTTTTAGCACGTTTTTTGTAGTGTTTGTGTTTATCACCGATAAGTTTTGGTTTTAGAACACTAGCTGCATTAACCTGGATGTAAGCACCCATGTTAATTAACTCTTGAACACCTTTTTCATCTACATCATTATATCTTTCAACGTGTGCTACTACTGGAGTTAATCCAAGAAGTATAACCTTGTTTAGTGCTCTGTGGATTTCTTTATAACGCATTTCATAAGGAAACTCTACAAGTACATAGTCCGTCTCCGCTAATCTTGGGTATACTCCACTTTCGATTTTTTCGATTTCCCCTTCTTTGTAGTAGATCTCGCTACCTAAGTAAACCCTTAGGTCTTCAGCTACTTCAGCAGCGATTTCTTCTACTCTTTTGAAGTTTTCTCTGATTATTTCTATGTCTGTTTCGAACATTCCGCGTCTTCTATGAGGTGTTGCGATAATCGTTCTAACACCTTGTCTATAACTCTCTTCTAGTAAATCGCGAGTGTCTTTTTCAGTTTTTGCACCGTCATCTACCCCGAAGACTACATGGGAATGTATATCTATCATTCTAATTCCGTCTCTCATCTACTTACCTTCCAATACTTCTTTAATATTTTCTGTAACTTCTGTTAAACTTTGTTCATTAATCTGTGTCATGTATAATGTCGCTCCAGGCATTGCATATGAAGGTAGCCCCATAGTTCCAGTTCCTGTAAGTGCTTGTGACGCTACATTGTAATCTTTACCTGCACTAAGTTGCTCATTCGCAAGTCCCATAGCTGTCTCAATCGGCATATTTGTCTGAATTGATTCACTTAATTCTTTAATAACACTTTGGTAATTTGATAAACCTTCTTTAGAAGTTAATTTCTTAATTATCGCTGCGATAACTTTTTCTTGGTTTTTACCACGGTCGTTGTCTCCACCAGCAAGACCATATCTTTCACGAACAAATCCAAGAGCTTTCTCTGCATTTAAATGAACCATACCTTGAGGGAATTCAAATCTACCATGACGTGATGTAAACGCCTGATCATTATACACATCTACCCCACCAACTGTATCAATTAGTTTTAAGAATGATGTGAAGTTAAGTCTAGCGTAGTAATCTATCTTAATACCATATAAATTCTCTAGCGTATGGATTGAAGAATCTACTCCATACAGACCTGCGTGTGTAAGTTTGTCATATTGGTTATTTCCACCATCGGCGATTTTCACATAAGAGTCACGTGGTGTTGTTGTTAATAAGATTTTTCCAGTTTTTTTGTTAACTGTCATAATAATATTAACGTCTGAACGACTGACACTAGATACCGGCCCATATGTATCTATACCACTTATGTACACGTTGAATGTATCACCTGAGTTTTGTTTTGCTTTTGTACTTACAGCTTTTGTTATTTTATATTCATAGATTTTTTTCGTTTTATCTCTAAAATCTGCGTGTTGACTAGTAATAAGATCTTCGAATGAACTGTTAAGAATCATCGCTTTACTAGTTCCTGCGACTAATTCCTCATAAGCTGAGATGTAGTTTTTAGATTCTGTAAGATCTAGACTTTGTTTTTCTTTGTCGCGAATCTCCTTCATCAGCTTATTAATGTTTTCACCATCTGCAGATACCGGAGCCGCTACTGCTTCTCCTTTTAAGTCTGCAAGCTTTTCAGCTGCATCATTTTTCATCACAACAACGCTCATAGTATACTCACTAACTGCCGCATTACTATTTAAGTTATCGAATAAACCGATTGCTGTTCTAAACTGCATGTAAGAAAACACCAAGGCTATATTCATAACGATCAACATTATCGCATTAAATATTTTCGCTTTTTTCTTAATCACAAGGAATATTGCAAGTATTATCGCTAAGATTATTACTCCGATTATTCCGTAGTTAATCCCTCTAAAATTTAGAAAATCGTACTTCAACATCGTCCAACTAACTAGACCTCCGAGTATAATAAGTATAACTGTCAGTATTCCATTGACAATTTCAAACGCTCCTATACCGGATTCTGATCTAGAGTTACGGCTATTTGAATTTCTGCTCATTTTTCTCCATCCTCTTTAATTTATAAAATTTACTAATACAGCTAAGGTTCAATGTTTCTTCGCTGTTCACTAATTCTCCATCGATTTGGAAGTATTCTTGGTTTGTTTTTATTGTTAGTTTATTTGTTTTTATGTGTTGTACCTTCTTTAGTTTGTTGTGTTGTTTTAAAAGTAGGCATAAATAATTGTAAATAAAGGTTATTAAAGACATATCTTCCATGATCATAATGTGAAGTTTACCATCTTGACCTGTCGCATTCGGGGCAAACTTTATCCCGCCACCTTCATAAGGTTGAATCATCGCATTAAGCAAATACAGCTTATTAGTCTTGATTTCTCCATTATCCCATGAAATTTCCGCTTTATATTTTTTCAGCATTAAAATACCTATTACTCCTTGAAGAAGATAGATATACTTGCCTATATATTTCTTTAACTTTGAGCCATTAGCTCTTTTTATGATGTCAGCATTAAAACCGATATCAAATCCCGAACAGAATCTTCTATCGTTAACAACACCCACATCATATTCAATAAATCTTTTCGATTCTAATAATCGACTTATTTCAATGTCTCTTTTGAACTCTATAGATCTCGCAAGATCGTTGCCCGAACCATATGCAAGATAGATAATTTCTTTACCATGATAATTATTTATCACTTCGTTAATAGTTCCATCTCCTCCGATTACTATCAGCTCGCTCCCGTGAATCTCATTCATAAGGTCTTTCGCATTGGTGTTTTTAGAGGTTTTTAATACTCTGTAAGGTAACTTCTTTTCGCTTAAAACTCGCTCTATTTTTTCAAGTTCAATAAGACTTTTTTTACTCCTAGAATTAACAATTATTTCAATCATATTACGAACCTATATAAAAATACTTCATCCTAATAATTATACTATAAAAACTACTATTTATCAAAGATTTATCTATTTTAAATCCATTAAAACAATAGATTTTTACGCTTTTTTTTAAGTCTAATTCTTTTATTACAATTTGTCAGTAAAATTTAGATATTAAAAATTATTTTTTATATTTAAATAATATTAATATTAATTTTTTTCTGAGTAAAAGGCGTTTTTGAAATCGCTTGTTTAACAGCGAATTAAACAATTACAAAACAAAAAACTATTTCATCAACGTTGGCATGAAGATAATTTTAATCTTCGATAATGCTCAATCGATAAAATAGTTTATACGTTCCTAAAATGCTTTTACTAATTAGCCGTACTTTCTTACATATACTCTAATCTGTCAATTTCTGGTTTTTCAGAAGTTGTTTGTGTAAAATCTGAGTTATCAGTATTTTTAGGCGGTCTTCTTGCGAATAGCATAACTGCAACTATAAAGTATAGCAAGTACACAGGAAGTAGAAAACCTACTGTCATTAATCCAACTAAAACTGCTGAGATAAGGAATAAGATTCCTGAAATAAATCTAGCTCTCATAGTAAATGATGCTATTAAAGCTATAACTACCACAACAATAGCGACTACAGCGTAAATTTTCACAGCTGTCGCAAGTAATGTTACGATATCCATACGTGTAGAGTCCATTAATGACTTCATTGCTGGATCTTGCATTAAGCTATATAGCATCTGTTCTAATTCTGGTTGTCTTAATGCTGCTTCCAATTGTCCAGAAAATGCCCCAAGAGACAATAGACCTGTCACAAGTATCATAATAACATTCGCTATCCAAGCTAAGATTTTTTCTATTTTTCTGCTAAATGGTTTCATAATATGCTCCTTTTTTAATATATTATTATATTATATCATAAAACGCCTCAAACTAGTATTATTTAACCTTTTCTAGCAAATAACATAATAGCGACAATAAAATACAATAAATAGACAGGAAACGCAATTTCTGTCGCCATTCCAGCAAGCATAAGAGCCAAAAATAAAAATAGCACACCTGAAAAAATTCTATATTTCATCTTAAAAGTTGCTAATAATGCTATAAATACTGATAGTAAGACTGAAAATTTAATAAGTATTATAAATACTTCAATCATCCTATAAAATTCCATTCCTGTGTAAATCAAAAAAGATTCTACTAAACTTGAGTAGTGGAACCTAACAAATTCAGGTGTTAAAAATATTCCTTCCAGCGGTCTATTGAAATAACCTGCGTATATTAAAACCACCGCTGAAATTAATATTATATTCGCTACCCAAGCTAGTGTTTTTTCTATTTTTCTGCTAGATGATTTCATAAACTTCTCCTCTTTTTCAATTATTAACTAAATTATATCATAAAGGGCTAAGAATTTATCTCGATTTAAACTTTTTACAGAAAAATCGACAGACGACTTTATTGATATCTACCTGGATTTTTAGCTCCATTTTCCTCTGCTTCAAATTTATCATTATAGATAGCCTACTCAATTAGATACAAAAAACCTAAGTAGCAAAACGCGATATACATCTCTCCTCCAGATTTTTCTAGTAAGAAGACATACATCTATGCTACTTAGGTTTTATTAATATTTCACTCGTGCCCCGGAATTGGCTATGAGCCTAGTTGATTGCACTCGAATTTGGTGAGTGCGTTGTAATTTGTCTGTAAGCTAGGTTGATTGTATACCTAGTTCTCTGCACGTTTGTTTAATACGCGCCTTTTTATCTGTAAACTCACCTAGCTAGCTTTGAGCCAGGTTAGTTACATACTGGTTCAGGTGCAAGCTAGGTTATGCCTCGCACCATTTTCAGATATATATGTATCTGTTTGACTGTAGGCTAGTTTAGTTGCATGCTAATTTCGTTACATGTTGGTTTAGTTGCAAACTAACCTAGCTGCAAGCCTAAAATTTTTGACCTTTGATTACTATCTTCCACGACGTTTTGCATGTGGAGCAGTTTTTCTTACAGGTTTGTGGTTTTGTTGAGCAACAGGTCTGTGCACTGCTGGTTTTTGAGCTATTGCTGTTGGTCTTTGAACAGCTGGTTTTTGAGCTACTGGTCTGTGTGCTACTACAGCAGGTCTTTGAGCTACTGGTCTGTGTGCTACTGCTGTTGGTCTTTGAGCCGGTTTGTGTGTAGTTACTACTGTTGGTTTGTGGTTTGTCACTACTGTGTGGTTTGTAGTAGAAGAGTGACTTACAGTACCTGAAGCAACTAGTTGTTTTTGAACTTGAGCTGTAGCTACTACGTGTGCTTGTGTTTGAGTAGTTACGTAAGTGTAAGTTTGAGTGTATGGCTTACTAATTTGGCTCTCAGGCTTTTTAGTAAAGTACACTTGGTATACTAATTCTTGATCATAGATCTTGTTAGCTGCGATTTGACCTTTACTTTCATTAGAAAAATCGCGTTTTGCTATATTGTATTCGTTAGCTAAGTTTTGAGGAAGAGAGATTGTTGCAAATACGTTCTCGTCTCCTGATAATTTTGCACTTTCTGCTAATTTTTTGTTAGTTCCTTCTTCTAGGTAATCAACTCTTACGTTGATTTTTTTGTTTGCAGCTTCTACTTTTGCATCATTTACATTAGCAAATGAAAAAATGAATAAAGCTGGTAATGCTGCTTTTAATAGTTTTTTAAACATAGTTTCTCCTTAATGTATATTTTCTTGGGATTGATATCTTAATATAATTACGTATCTTTACCGGAATTAATAATATCATAAATGGAAATTTACGTCAATCATTTTCCGAAGAAATTTTAATATTTTACAAAAATTTATCCAATTGAGAAATAACGCAGTAACCACGGTCTTAATCGAACTTAAAATATACTTAAAATACAGTTAAAATAATATTAGTTTTCTATATGATTAGACTAGTTTTCCAGTATATTTTATAGTAATCTCTCTCCTTTAAGAAAATTAAAAATAAAATAATAGCAACATATTTAATTAATATATGTTAACTTTATTTCTAACCTTAGTTAGCATTACCCCAACTATCTTCCTATATCAAAAAATCGAGGATGAGATTGCTCTCATTCCTCGATTTATGACTAATAGTTGTAAAGTTACTCTACTTTAATCCTATTTATCTTTTTTTTGACGTCTTCTAACCGCTACTGCGATTCCTGCGATTAATGCTCCGAATCCTGCTGCAGCTGTATTAGTTGTTTCGTTACCAGTGTTTGCTAGACGTTTGAATTGAGATTTAACTACGTCTACTGGACTTCTTTCCCCTTCTGGTTTAGCTGGAGAATTTGGATCCATTGATTTTTCTGGTGTGTTTGGAGTTCCTGGATTTTCACCTGGTGTTCCTGGAGTTCCCGGTGTTCCTGGGTTCTCACCTGGGTTTTCTGGTATTTCTTCTTTAATTTCTTTGTATACGTAAGTAACTTCTGTTGTTCCTTCTGTTACTTTACCAGTTTCAGCACCTTTAGTTGCAGTTGGTACTAATGCGTATTTCTTACCATCTTTTGTAGCGATTGTAGCTGGTTTGTTATCAGTTGTGTCATATGCTGAGCTTATGGAAACGTCTGTAATATCTTTAACGTCTTCTGCGATTGTGTTACCCGCTTCATCAGTATAGTGAACTACTACATTTCCTTTAATTTCTTTGTACACATATGTTACTTCTGTTGTTTTACCTGCTTCAACACTTCCGTTTTCGTTACCTTTAGTTGATGCTGGTACTAATTCGTATACTTTTCCTTCTGCAGTTGTAATACGAGTTGGTTTCACATCTTTATCCATAGTATTGTACGCTGCTCCTGGTTTACCATCTTTAGTGCCGACAACATCTGCTTGAATTTTGTTTCCAGCTTCGTCTACATAGTGAACTATTACTTGTCCTGCTTTTTCGTAAACGTAAGTTACTTCTGTTGTTCCTTCTACTACGTCTCCTGTTTCAGGTTTAGAGTTGTCTTTAACAGCTTTTTCTGTTAAGTAGTAAACTACACCATCTTTTTCAATTGTCGCTAGTTTATTGTCAGTTGTATCATATTTAGCATTTAGAGAAGCACCTTTAGTGTCTTCTTTATCTTCTGCGATTACATTACCTTCAGTATCAACGTAATGAACTACTACATCACCAGTTACTTCTTTATAAACGTATGTTACTTCTGTTGTTCCTTCTGTTACTTTACCATTCTCAGTACCTTTAGTTGCAGTTGGTACTAATGTATATTTCTTACCATCTTTTGTAGTGATTACAGCTGGTTTGTTATCAGTTGTGTCATATGCTGAGCTTACAGATGCGTCAGTAGTGTCTTTAACGTCTTCTGCGATTGTGTTACCCGCTTCGTCTACATAGTGAACTACTACGTTTCCTTTAATTTCTTTGTACACATATGTTACTTCTGTTGTTTTACCTACTTCAACACTTCCGTTTTCGTTACCTTTAGTTGATGTTGGTACTAATTCGTATACTTTTCCTTCTGCAGTAGTGATACGCGTTGGTTTCACATCTTTATCCGTAGTGTTGTACGCTGCACCTGGTTTACCGTCTTTAGTACCGACAACATCTGATTGGATTTTGTTTCCAGCTTCATCTACGTAGTGAACTACTACTTGTCCTGCTTTTTCGTATACATAAGTGATTTCTGTAGTACCTTCTACAACAGCACCGTTTTCTGGTTTAGAATCTTCTTTAAGTTCTTTAGCTGTTAAGTAGTAAACTACTCCATCTTTTTCAAGTTTAGCTGGTTTGTTGTCAGTTGTGTCGTATTTCTCACTTAGTGATCCATTTTCTACATCTTTAGTATCCGCAGCTAATGTGTTCCCTTCTGTATCAACGTAGTGAACTACTACATTACCAGTGATTTCTTTGTACACATAAGTTACTTCTGTAGTTTCTCCAGCTTTAACTTTACCTGTTTCATCACCTTTAGTTGATTGAGGGATTAATTCGTATACTTTTCCTTCTGGAG
>CALIWM010000340.1:0-4837 GCA_938046645.1 uncultured Gemella sp.
AAAAATTATATATTTCATTAGTATTCATATTTATATATGCACCAATTTTTGTGCTTATACTTTATTCATTCAATGATTCAAAACTTAGAGGCTCTTTTACAGGAATTACTTTTAAATGGTATGTTGAATTATTTAATGATAAAGAGGTCTTGAGAGCTCTATATTATACAATACTGATTGCTGTTCTAACTACGGTAATTGCAACTTTTATAGGTACCGTTGCAGCTATCGGGATATATTATATGAAAAAAAGTGAAAAGTTTGTAGTTTTAAATTTGAATTACATTCCAGTTTTAAATCCAGATATAGTAATAGCTATTTCATTAATGGTTTTATATAAAGTTTTTAATATCGATTATGGATTTTTGACTTTGCTTGCTTCACATATCGTACTTACGACGCCTTATGTAATACTTTCTGTTTATCCAAAGATGAAACATATGAATAAATTTTTACCTGAGGCAGCCATGGATTTAGGGGCAACACCTTTTTATGCTTTGAGAAAGGTTATTTTACCAGAAATTAAGCAAGGAGTATTTGCTGGAGCATTACTTGCGTTTACTCTTTCATTAGATGATTTCGTTATAGCATATTTTAATAGTGGAAATGGTGTTGTAAACTTAAGTACACAAATATACTCTATGGCAAGAAAAGGAATAAATCCATCAATAAATGCTCTTTCAACATTGATGTTTATTGCAATGTTAGTTCTTTTACTAATAATAAATAAGAAAAGTGAGGATGGTATTTTATATGACTAAAAAAAATATATTTTTGAATGTACTTTTTTCATTTTGTATGATTTTTTTACTATCTTCTTGTAGTAAAAGAGAAGGTAATGTTGTTAATATGTATAATTGGGGAGAGTATATAGATAAAGAAGTTTTAGATGAATTCACAAGAGAAACCGGAATTAAAGTAAATTATGAAACCTTTGTTACTAACGAAGATATGTACTTGAAGATAAAACAAGGTGGAAGTAATTATGATATAGTTGTTCCTTCAGATTATATGATTGAAAAGATGATTAAGGAAGATATGCTTGAACCAATTGATAAAAGTAAGCTTTCAAATTATAAGAATATAGATGTAAAATTTTTAAATAAGAGCTATGATCCTGAGTCAAAATATTCCATTCCTTTGTACTGGGGAACATTGGGTATTTTATATAATAAAAATTTAGTTGATGGAGAGATTACTTCTTGGGCTGATTTATGGGATGAAAAGCATAAAGATAAAATTGTTATGCTGGATAGTTCAAGAGATAGTTTTGCAGCAGCACTTTTAAAAAATGGTTTTTCGATGAATTCAAGAAATAAAGAAGAATTAGAAATTGCCAAGAAAGATTTAATTAAACAAAAAAAATCAATACTTGCATATCTTGTTGATGAGACAAAAGATAATATGTTAGCTGAAAATGCTGCAATTGCTGTGATGTACTCTGGAGATGCAACAGAATTGTTAGATGCAGATGAGAAGTTTGAATATGTAAAACCTAAAGAGGGGACAAATCTTTGGTTTGATTCAATGGTAATTTTAAAAAATTCAAAAAATAAAGAAAATGCTCATAAGTTGATAGATTTTTTAATTAGAAAAGATATTCTTTCGAAAAATATGAACTACACATATTATGCAGTTCCTAATCAAGAAGTTATTAATGAGAATGAACTAGTAAAATCTGTAACAAAAATTGATGATGAGTATTTCAAAAAAATGGAAGTATTCAAAGATCCGTCAGACTTTTTAAAAGAATATGATAATATCTGGACAGATGTAAAAGCTGATTAAAAAAGTAAGGCATAGATTTTCAAAATCTATGCCTTTTCAATTTAAAATTTACTTATCTAATAAATATTCCAACATTAATTTATAAGTATTTTCGATACCTAAAATATGAGTTCTTTCATAACTGTGGCTAGCATCAACTCCTGGACCGATTAATGCACAACGAATATCATGTCCTGCTCTAAGTGCAGCAGTTGCATCTGATCCATAATGTGGATAAATATCTATTCTATAATCAATTTTCTTTTCTTCAGCAATTTTTCTTAATTTATTTCTCATTCCTAAATCATAAGGTGTTGTAGAATCCATTGCACATATTGTTACAGCTTTTTCATCGGATTCTTGTCCAACTCCCGGAGCCGCCATATCTACTGCAAAGAATTCAACAGTATTTTCAGGAACAAAACTTGAGCCATGACCAATTTCTTCATAATTACTTATGAAGAAATTAATTGTATTTTTCGGTTTGATTTTGTTTTCAACTAAATATTTTGCAAGTCCCATCATTGCAGCTATACAAGCCTTATCATCTAAATGTCTTGATTTGATAAAACCTGAGTCATAAATTCTACATCTTGGATCTAAACAGATAAAATCTCCAACAGAAATTCCAAGCTTTCTAACATCTTCAGCAGTTTTAACATCTTCATCAATTCTGATTTCCATATTTTTTATTGAGCGTTGACCGGTAGTCGTAGTATCATAAACGTGAACTGACGCTTCATTATATAGAGCAGTTCCCGGAATTAATTTTCCGTTATAAGTTTTGATAAATACATTTTCAGTTTCAACACTTGTTGGAGAAAAACCACCAACTAAGCTAAAAGCTAGACGTCCATTCGCTTTTATTTCCTTAACCATTAAACCTAAAGTATCAACATGACCTGAAAAAGTTATAGCTTCTTTTTCTTCACCTTCTATTGTAGCTATAAGAGCGTTCTTATTAGTTCTTCTACAAGGAATGTTCAATTCCTTAAACTTTTTTTCCATAAAACAAATTGCGTTTTCAGTGTCTCCAGTAGGACTGTAGATGTTTAATAACTCTTCAAGTAAATTTTTAACATAATTTCTATCCATAAAAACCTCCAAATATATTTAATACAAATATTATACACGATATTAAATATATTGTAAATTATCCCAAAATTGACAATGGTACCATAAAATGATATACTTTCATTGATTTTAATGGAATAGAGGAGATACTATGAGCATTTTGACGAATAAAAAATTTAATTTAATTATAAATATTTTGATTGTTTTTATCTGTATTTTAATGTTAATCTTTTTTAAGGCGAGAACTTTTGAAAAAGTATTAATTATTATGATTTTAATTTTAAAATTATTAAGTGTTTTTGATTTTTTTAAAAATAAAAGAATAGAAGAAAAACAGGAAGTAAAAAAAAGTGGGAAAAAGAAAAAGGGAGCAAAATAAAGCTCCCTTTAAATTTTAATTTTTTAAGCATCAGATCTTGAAAAACCATTTTTCATTTCACAGCTTGCTGTGTAAAGAACTTTGCCTAATAAATCAATTGTTTGTTTTCTTAATTCTGTTGCAATTTCTTCATTTGCATTTTCGCAGAATTCAACGACTTTTTCTTTTGCAACTTTTCCACCTAAAAATTCATTATCATACTTATTTATGATTTCAGTGCATTTTGATTGAATAGCCAATTGGTAACGTTCAATATGTGAACTACAAGATGCAAAATGAGCATCTGCCAAAGCTGCGACCAGACGATTTGACCAATAGAAATCTTCTGTTGTAAGTTCTTTAGTAGTGTTTGCAAGATATTCAGGTGTCTTATCTATATTTACATAGAAAGGAATCATTGCATTAAATACATTTGAACCAAGTGCAAGCCATTCAATACTTCTAATTTCTTCAGGCATATCAGGTCTTATTTGTACAAGTCCCAAGAAGTTATTTCTGTTAATACCGATTGGTCTGAATTTTCCTCTTTCATTTGAGAATTTTCCATAAGGATCATAAGGAGTTCCTTGGAAATGATTAGAAAGTGCATATTTGATATCTTCAACAGTTATTTTTTTCTCTGGTACTCTAGCCCAAGGTAAATTATCAGAATCTGGGCGATAGTCAGCATTTATACCATCATAAGAGTTAGATGTTGGATTGAAATAGCGTTGAAGTATCCAAGCACGTGGTGTATTGTATGTATGGTCGGCATCACTACGGCTACCAAAAGCGTGACGTGGATTAAAGTTTCCATCGACTGATAAGTCTAGGTGATATTTATCAACAAATTCTTTTAAATCTGCAGAGCACATGTACTCTTTTTTCGCTCCAAAAGCATCTTCAAAATCAAATTTATCGATACCAAGTTGATTTGGCATAATTACATAACTATCATCGGGAACGCGACGTGCCATCCAATGATGTCCACCTATGGTTTCAAACCACCAAATTTCGTTTTCATCTTGGAACGCAATTCCGTTCATTTCGTAAGTACCATATTTTTCTAACAGTTTCCCTAAAAATGTAACACCTTCACGTGCGGTTGCAATATATGGCATTACTATTGTATAAATGTCCTCTTCACCGATTCCACCTACTTGTTCAGGTACATAATCAACGTCTCCTGGATTACCAACGGCAGGTCTATATTCCACTAATGGATCAGCTCCAAGAACACGTTCATTAGATGTAATAGTTTCAGTAGCACTCATTGAAACATTGTATTCATTAGCACCACATTGTCCCCAAATACCATTATCTAATATAGCATTAGGTACTGCAGTATAACGTACTGGATTATTAGGTAATTCGATTTCTACTTTTGAAATAACAGATTTATATTTACGAGGTTGCTCCTCTGGACTTACGTTTATGAATTTTTTTGATCTAAACACTCCTGATGGTGAGTCCTCAGTACGAGCCACCATAGTTGAACCGTCGTAACTAGCATTTTTTCCTACAAGAATAGTTGTACATCCCATAATAATTCTCCTCCTAATTTGTAAATAATTGATTTTATATATGACGTGTAAAAATGTTTATTCTCGTAGAGTTTTTAAAAATATAATTTTCATA
>CALIWM010000341.1:0-2803 GCA_938046645.1 uncultured Gemella sp.
ATGCTCAATACCTAATGATTTCCCTTTATTTTTAGACTTAGGAGCAGCCTCATCACGCCTTAAAAAAGCATGTTGAACACTAGGAATAGCGGTCATAATCATCCTACGAATCCGCTCACCATTGACATCTGGATCAGTAAAAACGATAACCCCATGTAAATCATGAAGTCTTGCAATTCGCTCTAAATCCTCTTGGTTAATCGCTGAACCTCTGGTTTCATAGGTTTTCACATCAAAATATCGTTGAAGATTAACCGTATCATCTCGTCCTTCAACCACAATGATTTGAGAAATTTTCTCTTTCATTTATTTTTCCTTTAAATCAAAAATGCGCAGAGCATTCTGATAGGTTGCTTCCGCCACTTCTTCCGTCGTCAAGCCGCGAAGCTCTGCTATTTTATCTACAACATAACGAGTATAAGCCGTTCGATTTTCACGACCACGTTTTGGTACAGGGGCTAGATAAGGTGCATCTGTCTCAACTAAAATCTTATCTAAAGGCAACTTCTGCGCAGCTTCTTGCACATCTACAGCCTTTTTAAACGTCACCACACCAGAAAAAGAAATCATCATACCAAGCTCAACAAAACGTTCAGCCATTTCTAAAGAGCCTGAATACGAGTGCATAATACCACCCTGTTCGCCAACACTAGCTTCCTTAATAACTTCATAAGTATCTTCCAGCGCATCACGCGTATGAACAACAAATGGCAAATCGTGGTCTTTCGACAGCTGAATCTGACGTTTGAAGACCTCAATCTGCACATCTTTCGGATCTTCCATCCAGTGATAATCCAGACCAATCTCACCGAGGGCAATAACTTTGGAATCGTGCAAATGACTGACAATCATGTTTTCAACTTCTTGCGTATAAGAGCCTGCCTCAGTTGGATGCCAACCAATCGTGCTGTATAGTTCGCCATATTGACGAGACAGCGCTAGCGACTTTTCAATGGTTTCTGTATCAAAACCCACAATATTCATCTTGGTAACACCTAACTCGCGTGCGAAAGCAATTTCTTCAGCTTCTTTTCCTGCAAAATTATCCACGTTAAGGTGTGTATGTGTATCAAAAATTTTCAAACTTTGTTTCCTCCTTCTTCCCTATGCTTCTCTAACCATTGAAAATACAGGCTTTTATTTTTCAATATTTCCCTGTATTTCCTGTTATTTCTCACCGCTTTGGTTAATTCATGGTTAGTTTTTTGGTTAGTTTTTTACAAGTGAATTTGATTGAGTTTAGTTCTTACTTCATCTTGGATATTTTCAGTAACATGACTATATACCTGTAAAGTAATGGACTCATCTCGGTGACCTACACGCTCCATAATCGCTTTAATAGGCAATCCTAGTTCAGCAAGTAAACTAATATGGGAATGCCGGAGCATATGGATATTATAGGCTTTTACTTCACCTAAGACTGTATCGCAACTATTCTTGATGAATTTGTATAATAAAGGTTGTCTCATAATATTTCCTTGCTCTGTGACAAAAACAAACTCTTCATCACGACAATGCTCACGAAAATATGAAACAATCTCTATACAACGCTCACTTAGAATTATCGTTCTAACAGAACCTACCGTCTTAGTAGTTTGAAGCACTCGCTCATCGTACTTGTGAGCTACATAATCAATCGTATGGTCAATCTTCAAAAGACGATTTTCAAAATCTATGTCTTGATAGCGAACACCGATAAATTCAGCAAAGCGAAGACCTGTTAAAAAAATGAACTCCATCGCTAATGTATAGCGTCTATCTTTATTATGACTTTCGCAATACGATAAAACTTTTCCTAACTCTTCTTTACTGATAAAATGTTCCTTAGCCTTTTTGAGCTTTTCATAGTCAGCCTTCTGCTTAGGAATTACTACATTTTTGACAGGACTCTTGGTGATATATCCGACCTTCTCAGCATAGCCAAAGATACCATTAAGATAAATCTTTCGATTTTTCCTTGTAGAATTTTCAACATTTAAACTCATTAGGTAGCTTTGTATTTGCTGGGTGGTGTATTCTGACAACTTCAAGTCACCTACCGCATCAGCAAAAAATTGCAGACATTTCATTTCACTTCTGAAACTTGACGGTTTAATTTCACTAGCTCGAATAGTTTTCCATTCTGCCAACAGCTGACTAAACGTAGTCGCTTCATATTTTTGTTGTTTCAGCTCTTCTTTTGTCGGTGTTGTAAGAATTTTATCTATCTTAGTTGCTAATCGCCGCTTTGCTTCTGCTTGAGAAACTCTAGATTTTGATTTCAAAGTAACAGTCACCTGTTTCCACTTTTTATCACGCTCATCATAAAACTTCTCATAATAACGATATTTGCCATTATCTAACTCTTTATAAAACATCATCTCTCCTTTTTATCGTCATAAATAAAGGAAAGCTATGTAGCATAGCTTAATTATAACATAACTACATAGCTTCCTCATACTTCTTCTGTTTATATTGCAAAAAACGCTCATATCCCTCAATACTTATATAAACCCTCTTATGAGAGGGCTTCAAAATAAAATCTTGAAACTGCTCCATCCGCCTCATCTCAGTCAAATCATTATTTAATGTCTTTAAAGGGATATCAAATAATTCTGAAATACCTTTCTTTGTTTTGTATAAATGTTCCATAATACCTCTTCTTCTGCTATAATAGAGATGATAAAAGTTTTTCTTTTGTCACTCATTTGGCTTGTCAGTTGCTCCGCTAAAAGTGTCTGACAGGTTTTTTACATTATCGTAAAACTCCGTTGTGTATTCTTTTATGCCGTAAGGAGTTTCATATTTTGTAGTACGTGAAAAA
>CALIWM010000342.1:0-3006 GCA_938046645.1 uncultured Gemella sp.
TGGACAAATGCTAGGACGTTGGGGGAACTTTTTCAACCATGAAGCATACGGTGAAGCAGTTAGTAAACAATATTTGCAAGATAGATTTATTCCAAACTTTATTATAGAAAATATGTATATTGATGGAGCATACCGTCAACCAACATTCCTATATGAAAGTTTATGGTGCTTTATCGCACTTGTAATACTTCTATTAATTAGAAATAAACTGGCACAAAGTGAAGTCTTTGCTGCATACCTAATCTTGTATGGAGTAGAGAGATTTATCTTTGAAGGAATGAGAACAGATTCACTATATCTAGGAAGCTTGAGAGTGTCTCAAGTCCTTTCACTAGTATTTGTAGTAGGAAGTCTGTTATACTTAATAGTGCTTAATACAAAATATAAAGATAAGAAGATTTTGTATAGAGAATCATAAAAGAGAAGGTGGAAAATATGACAGAAAAAATTTATGACCTAATTATCGTAGGAGCAGGACCAGCAGGTATGACTGCTTCAATCTATGCATCACGTGCGAATATGTCAGTATTGATGCTAGAAAGAAAATATCCAGGTGGTCAAATGCTATCAACTGAAGAAATTGAGAACTATACTGGATATGAAATGATTACAGGACCTGAACTATCAGAAAAAATGTTCGAACACTCTAAAAAATTCGGTACAGAATTTGGTTTTGGAAACATAACAGAAGTTGGAGTTAGAGACGGACTTAAGTATGTAGTTGCTGGTGAAAAAGAATATGTAGCGAAATCAATTATAATTGCAACAGGATCAGAACACAAAAATCTTGATGTTCCTGGCGAAGAACAGTTTTCAGGAAAAGGTGTAAGTTATTGTGCAGTTTGTGATGGTGCATTCTTTAGAAATAAAGAAGTAGTAGTTATCGGTGGAGGAGATTCAGCTGTAGAAGAAGCATTATACTTATCTAACTTAGCTGCTAAAGTAACAATCGTTCACAGACGTGATGAACTACGTGCCCAAAAAATTCTACAAGATAGAGCGTTTGCTAAAGAAAATATCGAATTCGTTTGGGACAGTGTTGCATACGAAATTAAAGGTGAAAGAAAAGTTTCTTCAATTGAAATCAGAAATGTAAAAACTGGTGAAGAAAGTTCTATTAAAGCTGATGGAGTATTCATCTATGTTGGTATGATACCACAAACTCAAGATTTCAGAGATTTAGGTATTACTAATGAAGCTGGATATATCCCAACTAATGAAAAATTAGAAACATCAGTACCAGGTATTTTTGCAGCTGGAGATGTACGTGAAAAAGAAATCCGTCAAGTAATCACAGCAGCATCTGATGGAGCTATAGCAGCACAAAGTGCTTATAGCTTTGTAGAAGGCTTAGAATAATAAAAAAAGGGGTGACTCAACAAATTTCGATTTCTTAAAAATCATGATTTTTGAGTTACTCCCTTTTTCTGAATAAGAACTGTGAATTGTAGTTAAATCCACAGTTCTTATTTTATTTAATTTTATTCTTTAAAATCAAATATACTCTTGCGTTTAGAAAAATCAAATTTAATATAATTATTTTTATTAATCACTTTTTCTTTAAATTGCTCTACTGGAATGTTTTCAATCTTGTCAACCGGATAGTGTCTCTCATATTCTTTAGGATTAACATCAGCATCAAAACTGAAGTCATCAGTTTTTTCAAGAGCAGTTCCATCTTTAATTAACTTATAGAATGTATAACCGTGAACTTTAGCGCCACCTGAACCATAAACATGAAAAGCTTTATCTTTAGTAATAGTTAGTGTAGTTCTCTCACCATTTACAAATTCAGGTGTAATGCGAACTACTTTATTATTCTTATCAAGAGTATAGACATCCATTGGACTATATTCATTCGGTTTGTCTTTACTAGCTTCTGTAAATAGTAACAGTTCATCCTTTCCATCACCATTGATATCGAAGAAACCATAGTTTAAAAAGTTTTTCCCAACTTGTTTTTCTCCGAAAACTTTATAGTTTGATATAGCTACAGGATTTATATCTTGTTTATCAGATTTACCTTTGTTAATAGCATCTTGATAATCTTTTAAAACACTGGCATAGGCTTTTTCATAATTATCAGGCTTTTTATTTTCGTTGTTATTAGCATTATTTTTGTTGTTATTTTTGTCACCTTCAGTTTTTTCTCCGAAGTTTTTCACTGATTTCCAATTTTCACCATCGAATTTCAGTATTTCAGGTAGAGGGAAAGTGCTGTTAAATGAATTTTTAGAATCATATTCTTTTCCAGTAGTTATATCTTTATACTTACTATTATCAACGTCTAAACCGGTGAACGTAATTACATTGGTTTTTTCAAGTTTATTTCCATCTTTAGAGAATTTTAAGAAATTGTATTCTCCCGTATCTTTATCGAATTTTCTAATTCTAATCGTTTTATCTTTGAATACTGCAGAACCAGAGTTGTTATTAGAACCATCAACTCCAAGTTTATCTAGTATAGCTCTATCGATTGTTTCTGGATTAAATAATCTAATTACCTTATTATTTTTATCAAATGTGTACATATCGATAGGGTTATTAGGCTTATCATTTCTAGCAATTAAAAGTTCTTTTCTTCCATTACCATCAATATCGTAAAATACATATTTTATGTAATCATCATTTTTCTTCTCTTTTATAGCAGCTTTTAAGGCTTCTGAATTAATAGATTTATCAGCACTATCTGGATTGTTAATAGCCGCTTTATATTTTTGAATAATTGATCCATAAACTTCATTTTCATCAATAATTATAGTTTTTGATTTTTTAGAATAATAATAGTAACCACCACCAGCTAATAATACAATTGCAAGTAAAGTAGATAAAGCTGCTATTAATTTTTTCTTAGATTTTTTTTCTTTCTTAGGAGAAAGGGCATCTTCTGATTTATTATTTTTAATAGGTGGCACAGGAGGAACTGTTTCAAAAATACCTTTATCATTATTTTGTCCATTATAATGTTCAGCTTGAACCTTATTGTTATTTAAATTATTATTTATA
>CALIWM010000343.1:0-4279 GCA_938046645.1 uncultured Gemella sp.
AATCATTAAAGACAAAGCATTAGAAAATTTAGGTGCTGATAAAGCAGCTATTTTTGAAGCTCACTTATTAATTTTAGAAGACCCAGAATTTATGGGAACTGTTAAAACGGATATTCAATCAAAAGAAATTAATGCTGAATACGCATTAAAAGAAACTTCAGACATGTTTGTTTCTATGTTTGAAGCAATGGATAATGACTACATGAAAGAACGTGCAGCTGATATTCGTGACGTTTCTAAACGTATTTTAGCTCACTTACTAGGTGTAGACTTACCAAACCCAAGCTTAATCGATGAAGAAGTTATCGTTATTGCAGAGGACTTAACTCCATCTGATACTGCACAACTTAATAAACAATTTGTTAAAGGTTTTGCTACAAATATTGGGGGACGTACTTCTCACTCAGCTATCATGGCTAGATCATTAGAAATTCCTGCAGTAGTAGGAACTAGTACAATTACTGAAGAAGTTAAGAATGGAGATGTTCTTATTCTTGATGGATTAGATGGTGTTGTATATGTAAATCCAGATGAAGCTACTACAGCTGAATTAAAAGAAAAACACGCTAAATTTGAAGCTCAAAAAGCTGAATGGGCTAAATTAGTATCAGAAAAATCTGTTACTAAAGATGGTCATGAAGTACTTTTAGCTGCTAACATCGGTACACCAGCTGACTTAGAAGGTGTTAACAACAACGGTGGAGAAGCTGTAGGGTTATATCGTACAGAGTTCCTATACATGGGACGTGATCAACTACCTACTGAAGATGAACAATTCGAAGCTTACAAAGCTGTATTAGAAGGAATGGGTGACAGACCTGTTGTAGTTCGTACTTTAGATATCGGTGGAGATAAAGAATTACCATACTTAGATTTACCAAAAGAAATGAATCCATTCTTAGGGTTTAGAGCAATTCGTCTTTGCCTAGAAGAAAAAGATTTATTCAGAACTCAACTTAGAGCATTATTACGTGCATCTGTTTACGGTAAACTTTGTGTAATGTTCCCAATGATCGCTACAGTTCAAGAATTCAGAGAAGCTAAAGCATTATTCTTAGAAGAAAAAGAAAAACTAGTAGCAGAAGGTGTTGCAGTAAGTAACGATATCGAATTAGGTATCATGGTTGAAATTCCATCAACTGCTGTTATCGCTGATATCTTTGCTAAAGAAGTAGACTTCTTCTCAATCGGTACTAACGACTTAGTTCAATACACTATGGCAGCAGACCGTATGAGTGAAAAAGTATCATACTTATATCAACCATATAACCCAGCAATCTTACGTCTTGTGAAAAATGTTATTGAAGCATCTCACAAAGAAGGTAAATGGACTGGAATGTGTGGAGAAATGGCTGGAGACAGCTTAGCTATTCCATTACTATTAGGTATGGGATTAGATGAGTTCTCTATGTCAGCTACTTCAATTCTTCAAGCACGTAGCCAAATCAAAAACTTATCATTAGATAAGATGAAAGAATTAGTTGATAAAGCTATTATGTGTTCAACAACTGAAGAAGTATTAGCATTAGTTGCAGAATATACTAAATAATTATTATAAGACTTTCGATGAAAATCGGAAGTCTTTTATATCATGAGTAAAGTTTTTCAAATAATATAATTATAATTTTGTAGAATGAAAAATACAAAAACAAGAAGAAATTTATTATTCAAATAGCCATATCTGTTGACATTCGGGAACATTTGTATTATCATTTTAAGTATGAATTTTTCAAAAAACGATGATTAAGACGGTATATTGGATGTTTTTTAACAGGGAGCAACTACGTGACTGAAAGAGTTGTACTAACTGAGAATATATTTTCAGCTTATGAGTAATTGTATAAGTAGATTATGAGTACAATCGGGTGGTACCCGTTATCAACTATATTAAGGAAGCAATTATGCTTTAAAATACGGGTGGTACCACGATATATTCGTCCCTTGAGACTAAGTCTTGAGGGGCTTTTTATTTTGGATAATTAATAGAACTTATACCAATGTCTTTATATTAAATTTTTAAGGAGGAACTTATGACTTTAGAGAATATAAGAAAAGAATATTTAGAATTAGTTAAAACAATTAAAGATGAAAAAGAACTTTATGACCTAAGAGTTAAATTTTTAGGAAAAAAAGGTGCACTAACAGAAGTTATGAAAGGTGCACGTGATTTATCTCCAGAAGAAAGACCTACTTTTGGGAAACTTGTTAATGAGGTAAAAACTTTCATTAATGATAGTATAGAAGAGAAAAAATCTGAATTAGCTAAGGCAGCATTAGAGATGAAATTAGCTAGTGAGGATATTGATGTTACTTTACCTAGTAAAAAAGTTGTATTAGGTGGAATTAATCCATTAAATAAAATTATTGAAGAGATTGAAGAAATCTTTATTTCTATGGGATATTCAGTTGCTGAAGGACCTGAGGCAGAAACTGACAAGTTTAACTTTGAAATGTTAAACTTACCTAAAGATCACCCAGCTCGTGATATGCAAGACTCGTTCTATATTACAAATGAATTATTAATGAGAACACAAACTTCACCTGTTCAAGCTCGTGAAATGTTAAAAGCTAATGGTGAAGGACCAATCAAGATTATTTGCCCTGGTAAAGTATTCCGTCGTGACAATGATGATGCTACTCACTCTCACCAATTTACTCAAATTGAAGGATTAGTAGTAGATAAAAATATCACATTTAGTGATTTAAAAGGTACTTTAGAGCACTTTATTAAAGCTGTATTCGGGGAAAACAAAAAAATTCGTCTGCGTCCAAGTTTCTTCCCATTTACTGAACCATCTGTAGAGGTTGATGTATCTTGGGGTAACGAGGATGATGAAGAAAACATTAAATGGCTTGAAATTTTAGGAGCTGGTATGGTTCACCCTAACGTTCTTAAAATGGCTGGTTTTGATCCAGAAGTATACTCTGGATTCGCGTTTGGTATGGGACCAGAACGTGTTGCAATGTTAAAATATGGAATTAGCGATATTAGAAGTTTCTACACAAATGATGTTAGATTTTTAAAACAATTCAATAGTGATAGAAACGATTAATAGGAGGTAGTAATGTTAGTAAGTTATAATTGGTTAAAACAATATACGAATGTTGAAGATAATGCAAATGCATTAGCTGAAAAAATCACACGTGGTGGTATTGAAGTTGAAGGTGTTGAATATTTAGCAGAAGAAATTTCTAACGTTGTAGTTGGATATGTTGTATCTAAAGAGAAACACCCTGATGCTGAAAAATTAAATGTATGTCAAGTAAACGTTGGTGAAGAAGAAAATCTACAAATTGTTTGTGGTGCACCAAATGTTGATGCTGGACAATATGTAATTGTTGCTAAAATAGGCGCAAAATTACCAGGAATTAAAATTAAAAAAGCTAAACTTCGTGGTGTAGAATCACAAGGTATGATTTGTTCATTAGCTGAATTAGGATTAAGTAAGAGTGTAGTGCCTAAAAATTATCAAGAAGGTATCTATGTATTTGAGACTGAACAAGAGTTAGGTTCTGATGTTGTTGAAGTACTCGGTTTAAATGACTATATCCTAGACTTATCAATTACACCTAACAGAGCGGATGCACTAAGTATGCGTGGTCTTACTTATGAATTAGGAGCTTTATACAATAACAAAGTTGATTTTAATGACGTAGAAAAAGAAGAAAATTATGAAGATACTTCATTACAAGTTGCTATCGAAAGTGATTCTTGTAGAAACTATGTAGGTCAGGTTGTGAAAAATGTTGAAGTTAAATCTTCGCCACTATGGTTACAAACAAGACTTATGAACTCTGGAATTCGTCCTATAAACAACATTGTAGATATTACAAACTACGTACTATTAGAATTTGGTCAACCAATGCATGCATTTGATAAAGATCTAGTTGGAGATAAAATCGTAGTTCGTGATGCTAAAGAAGATGAAGTTCTAGAAACTCTTGATGGAGAAGAGCGAAAATTACAAACAACTGATTTAGTAATTACTGACGGAACACGTGCTATTGCTCTTGGAGGAGTAATGGGTGGTAAAAACACAGAGGTAAGTGAAGAAACTAAAAATATTATTTTAGAATCTGCATATTTCAATCCTACATCAGTACGTCGTACTTCAGCTGCTCATGGGTTAAGAAGTGATTCTTCTGCAAGATTTGAAAAAGGAATTGATCCTAATATGCAAAAAGCAGCCCTTGATCGTGCTGTAGAATTAATTTTAGAATTATGTCCGAATGCCGTAGTTGAAAGTTCTGTTGGGATAGTTAAAAAAGAAGAAGAAAA
>CALIWM010000344.1:0-3283 GCA_938046645.1 uncultured Gemella sp.
TAGGAGATGAAAATATCTTTATCTTCGGTTTAGAAACGCCGGAAGTAGATGCACTAAATGCTCAAGGGTATAAACCATGGGAATACTACAATAATTCAGTGAAGATTAAAGAAACACTAGATTTTATTAGAACTATGACTGTTGGTGGAATGAACTTCAACTTTATCGTAGATTATTTATTAACTCAAGATAATTATATGTGTCTTGCAGATTTTGATAGCTATGTTGAAGCACAAAAACGTATCGAAAAAGCCTATAATGATTCCAATAAATGGATGAAGATGAGTCTTTCAAATATTGCAAATGCAGGAATATTTTCAGCAGATCGTTCTGTGGAAGAGTATGCAAAAAATATATGGCATATAAAAAAGGTAGAAGGTTAAATGAAAAAGAAGATTATCACAACTGTGATAATCTTCTTTTTTATTTTTTGATTTTATAAACTGCAAACCCAACAGATGGAATGATTAATCCTTTAGGATGGTTACGTGTAGAGGTGCTAGAAAATATTTGTTTACCATGTAATCCTTCTACGAAATGAGAATGGTTGTTGATATTTACGGCACAAACAAGAGATTCTCTTTGGTAAATTAAACAACCATCTTGACAGTATATAACTTTAAAATCTCCTTTAAAGTCTTTTTTATGGTCATTCCTAAAATTTGTTAGAGTTAAATAATGATCAAAAATCTCTTGATTCATTTTTGTTTTATCAAAAGTTTTACGATTGTATGGGTCTCTGAATCCTTGCATTCCAATTTCGTCTCCATAATAAATTTTAGCTAATTTGCGTTTGGTAATAAATGTATTTAAAAAGCGCTTAGCTTGTCGTGGATTTCCTTTCAGTGTTGAAGCAATAATTTCTCTTATTCCTTCGATAACACCTGCGGTTTCGTTAAAGTTCTTTTGGTCATCCGCCTTCCACTCCAATTTCAAATCAGCAATCAAATTGTTTATTGTTTCAAGTGAAATAACATCTCCGGAAATTATTAATTTTCTTTCAAATATTTCTTCTATCAGTATTTTAAAGCACTCTTTTTTTAAGTAACTTTGAGCAACTAATAAAACCAAATAATTTTGAATATCTTTTGCTGATAATTCCGGAATATATATCGGCAGTTGAATTATTTTTTCAATATATTCTTTATCTAATTCTACATCAAAGCCATTCATAGGTGGATACTTACCACGAATAGCATATTTTATAACATTCTCATCAGCTGCAATAATGAATGTTGTTTTTTCAACTGCCAAAAATAATTTTATAACTTCCAAAATTTCAATTATACGTTCTGGACTACATCTATCCAAATCGTCAATCATAATCACAACATTTTTAATACCATCATCTTCTAAGGAGGCTGAAAATTCTTCTCTAAATTTTCTAATATTGTTCACTGCACTGTTATCCGTTACAGAATCATAGTCTTTCCAATATTCATCCTTTAACGACTGAATTGAATTAGCTGCATTTTTCACAGTGCTTCCTATCTCCTCAGCACTACCAGCTACATTCAATAGCATAGGCAATGGATTCCCGCTAACTACACTCGCAACTAACGGTGCGAATTTTGATACTGTTTTTGTACCTAATTTAAACCAATCAACTCGTTTAATTAAGCTTCCAAGTTTTTCTTTAACTTTTTCTGATGGAACTTTTTCTTTTAACTCCTGTAGTAATGCTTCCATGATTGCAGTTTTAGCATCATCATAAGTTTCAAACATCCATGCATTGATAGTTACACAAATAATTTTTTTCTCATCTTTAAGCTTATTACCAATTAAACTTAGTAAGGTTGACTTTCCAGCTCCCCATAATCCAAATACACCAATCGTTAATGGATTATATTCTTTGTTTTTCGCAATATCAGATATTATTCTTGCGTAAGGTTCGTAGAATAAAATATCTATATCTGAAGCGTTATCTAACCACATATTTTTCCCTCACCTCACATTTTTATACGTTTCCCGTTTAAATTTTATCATAATTAACTTTATTCTCAACCAAATATTTAAAACTAGAATTCAAGCTTACTTCATCGTGTGAAATCAATACATAGTTCCAAGACTTTCCTTCATTTTCAGCATTCCATTTAGAAACAGCTTTGCAATATTCTTTTGCAGCCTTTGTTTTTTCAATGGCATCTTTACTCTTAAGCTAATTACTTGCTTTTGTTTCAACCATAAAAATGCCATCAGTGGTTTCTACAATGAAGTCAGGTTCATGTCTGTTCATACCAGCCGGACCGTAATAAAGATTAAACTGTTTTGGTGAAGGTCTCATCCATTTATCTACCGCAGTATCGTCTTCAAGTACGATTGCAAATCTACGTTGTGTATCACTATCGAGTTTATATAATGTGTAACAAGCTTTCTTAAAGCCTTTAAATACTTTCGAACGAACTTCACTTGCTGGCATATTTGCTCTTAAATCGTATATTTCATCAGATTTAATTTTGCCACCAAATCCTGTTTCGATACGAGAAAATGGTCGCATTTCTGTAGCTCGGTATTTAACTTCATTCGTATAAAGATGTTACATCATCTGAGCATAAATTAAATCCGCAATAGTTGTTTGACGCTGATACATAACCTCTACTGCATCTTCTTCTGATAAATAAGTACAGAAATGAGCCTTTGCTTGTCTTGACTATAACCTTGTTTCTAAAATACATCTGGGTCAGGTGAGTAATTATATCCATTCAATTTTGCAATAGCTGCCATGAGCATATTTGAGTTATACTTACTTGAAATGACAGGATTACCGTATTTGTCTTTTTCAATAAGAGAAGGAGCAAGTTCATAAAACTTATATCCTCCCCCACCTTTCCAATTCACATCTTTAGTAATACCACCATTATCTGTTCCATCAATTACAGCATTTAAACATGGTATGCAGTGTGTATAACAATGTTCTTCTAGATCTATTCCAATCCATTTCCTATTTAATTTATGTGCTGTTGCCGATGTCGTTCCCGAACCCAAGAAAGAATCTAGTACATTATCTCCGTCAACAGACAACATTTCTATAATTCTACCCACTAAACTTTCTAGTTTTCTACCATTAGGGAATTGGACATTACCCTCTTTTGTAAGGTTATTGTCTTTGTAGTAAATTCATAATACAAACCAAGGTTACATTTAGTGCATCAAAAGCTTTCTTTTCATTTTTTCCATATTTTTATCTCATTTACTATCACAAACATATTTTAATAGTTCGATTAAGAAAATTATAATAAGTGGTATTACAACAAAAAATACTCTCTTTGGTGCTAACCCTTGC
>CALIWM010000345.1:0-4640 GCA_938046645.1 uncultured Gemella sp.
GAGCGTCAGTTTCCTAAACTGTAGGTTGGGGGTTCGATTCCCTCTAGGCGCACCAAAATTTTTGAGATTTATAAAAGCTGATTATGGTTTAAAAATATCCCCAATTACGGATTATGTAATTGGGGATATTTTTGTAATGATGTCACATTTAATTGGATTTCAGAGTTTGTAAATAAAAAGTACTCTTATTGTTAGTTTGAGTTATAGTATTCTTTTTGAGATAATATAAGATAAGTGAATTAGGTTGATTAAAAATATATGGGGACTTAATTTTTTAGGGAGAAATAAGATGAATAATATAGAATTAATCCAAGAGCATTGCTACACTAAACGGCTTAATTTTTTGATTGGATCGGGTGCATCTAGCGATGCAATACCTCTGATGGGGCATTTTAGTTCCTTTGGAGATAAAGCAAATGAGGAATTGTTAAAGTGTGTTAAAGATATAAGTGAAAAAACTTTATTAAGATGTAAGGGCGAGAAGGCTAAGAGACCGATAAAACTAAAAGAAATGTTGAATATATTTAGAACATCTAATGTGTATACTAAATTTATAGATGGTTTAGTTCAATGTTTACTTAATGTTAATTCTCGCACGATACCTAGAAGCGTTAATATTTTTACAACCAATTATGATTTGTTCTTAGAGTGTGCTATTGATAGGGTATTAAGAACACAAAACTTTGTATGTAATGATGGTTCTAGGGGATACTTCACAAAAGTACTAGATTGGACAAATTTTAATCGAGTTGTTGCATATAAAGGGATAAATGATAATTATAATTATGAATTACCTTTAGTTAATTTAATAAAACCTCATGGGTCAGTTAATTGGAAAAGAGAGGAAGAGAGTGTTCTTATAACACCTAATGTTTGTGAAGAGCCTTTTGTAGTTCCACCAACTGGAGATGAGTCTAGAGAAACATTTTTAACAAATTATTTTTATGAAATGTTGAGAGTGTTTCAGTTGGAGCTTGAAAAACCACAATCAGTATTGGTTGTAATTGGATTCTCTTTTCAAGATGCGCATATTGCAAAGATGGTTAGACGTGCAATTCAAAACCCAGAATTACGTGTATATATCTTTGCATATAGTAATAATGCGATTAATAGTATTAGAAAAAATCTGGGTATTTCGGAAATGGATTCAAGGCTAATTATATGGGGG
This sequence comes from uncultured Gemella sp., assembly GCA_938046645.1. GTDB lineage: Bacteria > Bacillota > Bacilli > Staphylococcales > Gemellaceae > Gemella. Next base: position 1,169 of record CALIWM010000345.1, read on the forward strand.
CCAGACGATTTTGAATCTAAACCACTGACTTTGAAGGAAGTAACCAAAATTTTATTTGAAAAGAAATTGGGGGATAGTTAATATGGAGTATTCACCCAAAAAAATAGGTGTAATCATTTCAGTAGATGGTAATGTATCCCAAGTTGGACTTTATAATACTACAAATGATGCAGATGTGTTTTGGTATGGTGATATTCTTTCAGGCGCTAAGGTTGGTGCATTTGTTACTATTCATCAAAATATGGTAAAAATTATTGCAACAGTTGCATCTGAAAGTATTATAGATCAGCAAAATATTTCAAATTTAAATATATATGATAATCGATATAAGAAGAACTCAATGAAGAGATCTATCTCCTTAAAAGTTAAAGGAGTTATAGAAAATCAACGATTTAATATAACAAGTAGATTTGTTCCTATGATTGGAAATGAGGTGTGTTTAACCACTCAAGCGGAGTTAGATTTGATTTATGGTGTAGTTCAATTGGAGCCTACAATCAGTATTGGAAAGTCATTACTTGAAGGAAAAGATATAAATATACCAATTGATAAAATATTTGCATCTCATATTGGTATTTTTGGAAATACAGGTAGTGGTAAATCAAATACTTTACATAAAATGTATTATGAGTTATTTCAATCATCATTTAAAGATTATATAAATCAAAAGTCTCAATTTTTTCTAATTGATTTTAATGGAGAATATTTAGGGGAATCAATGTTTGGTTTATCTAATGATGATAAAGAAATATTTAATATCTCTACAAGAACAGATAAATCAGATAAAATTAGAATTACTCGAAAATATTTATTAGATCCGGATTTATTATCTATACTTTTTGATGCTAAACCAGGTACTCAGGTTCCGTTTTTACGGGCTGCTCTAAGAAAGTATAAATCTATTGAGACAGAGAAGGAATTTGCTGATTTAGAAGTTGGTTTACTTATTAGTATTCTTCAAGACCGAAAAGATATTGATAGAGTTACATTAGAGAAATGGATTAAGGTGGGAGAACTTTTAGGTATAAATAATTCTCTATTAGAACCTTTTAAAGAATGTAGTAAAGAACTTTATTATGGAAATATAAAAATAAAAAATGAAGATGGAAAACTTGTAATCAATAATGACAAAATAACAGAAGCTGGTAAACAATATTTTAAGTTTGATAGCGTAAAAGAAGAGTTAGAAGATAAGTTTAAATCTGCTAGTGAAATAAAAAAGTTGTATTATTTTATTGAATTTCAAAGAGTATATGTTGCAGTATATGATTCTAAAACCTCAGAGTTTATTAGCCCTATGATAAAGAGGATTGAAAACTCCCTAGATGCATTAGATAGAGTTATTGAGGTTAAGGATAATTTATCTGACTCCTATAAACTGCTAAATATTTTTTCACTTGTAAATGCTAACCAAGAGGTTACCCGTTTGCTCCCTATGTTAGTGTCTAAGATGGTTTATGATGCGCATAAGAGTGAGGTTTCATCTTCTGGAAGTGTTAAAAAGACGATACATTTAATAATTGATGAAGCACATAATATTTTAAATGATGTGAATAAAAATAATAAAGATGATTGGAAAGATTATCGATTATCAGTTTTTGAAGAAATTATTAAAGAAGGACGAAAGTTTGGTTTTTATTTAACCTTAGCAAGTCAGCGCCCTTCAGATATTTCAATGACGATTATTTCCCAACTTCATAATTTTTTTATTCATCGTATCGTAAATGATAAGGATTTACAGATTCTTGAGAATACAATGCCTACATTAGATTATAGTTCTTATAAAAGAATTCCTTTATTAGGGCAAGGGGAAGTTGTTATTACGGGAAAAGCTTTTAATATGCCTTTTTTTGTTGTAGTGAATAGACTAGAATCAGTTAGACCTAATAGTGATGATGTATCTCTTGTGAGATTGTGGGAACCTAATCCTGATAGTGATGGTTAATAAGCCAATTTATAAGCCTTTTCTTTATGATCAGATAAAATTTTTTGGAGAAAATAAATTCTTATAAGATGTAAAAGAAGATTAATATAGCCATATTAATACTTATATGTAATGTGATTTTAGTGTATAGTGATAAGACTCCTAAATTGCGTGTCACTGGTTCGATTCCGGTTAGGTGCACCAAAATTAATAGGCATAAGTTTTATACAGTATTATGTCTTTTTAGGAGCCAAGATTAAATTCTTGGCTCTTTTTTAGGTTTTGATTCTTAATATACTATTTGCATAGAGTAAGCTAGGTTTTAAAATCTATTTTTGTTATCGAAATATCTATATGTAATTAAATATAATTCGGTGATAAGTGTCTCTTCTTAATGATATAATTAAGATACATATTATATAAAGACAGCAGTATATAGTGGAGAGTGTATATGAGCATTTACAATTGGATTCAAGAAAAGCTTTTTGACAATTACGAAGAGTGGCGCATGAAGAGTCCCGATTATAATCGGAATGGTTTTAACATAGTAGGCATAGATAATACGCTCAAGGCTATGAAAGATGGATTTTTCATGTATATGGAGCTATATCCTCCTCATGCCATCGATGGTTGCACTGCTATGAAGGCTCGTGTAGGGAAAACGCAGGATTCCGTTGAAATATTCTTAGACATCGATAATAAGACCTATTGTATGGCTGATGTAAGTTATCCAGATGCGGTGCAGATGATGCGGGCTTTTGTGAAAAAGCGGAAATTGCCTGATCGTAGTTTGTGTGTAGAAGTAGCAAAACTAGACATAAAGCAGCTGCGATCGACATTTACAGAGTTAGCAACGCTATTACTGGGTAATGCTAAACAAGCTAAATCGCTCATGTCTAAGGTGAAGTTTCATTCCATGGAAGAATTAGAAGTTAGCTGGTGGAACCTCTATGAGAAATTGCAGTCCAAAAGACGTGCTGTAGAGCTATCTTTGAAAATTGAATTAGATGATTTTCTTAGTAATGTACAGAAGTTAATCCTTAGTGAAAATCTTGCTACGAATGAGGATTTAACTATTGATAAAGCCGCATTTGATGACAGTCAATGTATTATGGATTGGAGTGCTCAACTTAATTCCACTTGGAAAAACCATAAGTTAGTAGGCATGGACATTGGTACAGATAGTTTTGTGCTTATGGTACTTTCAAATGAGGAATTCGAAACGGCCCAAGAACTAGCAAAAGAGCTGTTACATAGAATCGATGTAGCTGAACGCTTGTGATGAAATAGCAAATCTTAACTATCGACAGTTTGCACGGTATAAATGTGATGAATAGGAGAGAGTCATATGAGTGTTGTACGTTTGCCAGAATATGAAACAGAGTTTGAATCTGAAGTATTTGAAATCTATGCATTACCGCGTAGTGATGCGCATGGAGCTAGTCCTTATTTAGAGAAGTACCATAGACCACTGGTGTCTACCGATGCTATCTTAGATACTCGAACTGGCGTGCTTGACCGTAGCGAAGGCATTTTGACTTGGATTAT
>CALIWM010000346.1:0-2846 GCA_938046645.1 uncultured Gemella sp.
TGACTACACTGACCCGGCTCCGGCGACTACATTCGCCCACTTAGATGCAACAACAAACCTTGAGCGTGCGTTAACAGAGATGGGTATCTACCCAGCCGTTGACCCACTTGCTTCTACATCAAGAGCATTAGCTCCTGAAATCGTAGGAGAAGAACACTATCAAGTTGCGACTAGAATTCAAAGAACTCTTCAAAAATATCGTGAATTACAAGATATTATCGCCATCTTAGGTATGGATGAGTTAAGTGATGAAGATAAGAAAACAGTTGATAGAGCACGTCGTGTTCAATTCTTCTTATCACAAAACTTCCACGTAGCTGAACAATTCACAGGTCAACCTGGTTCATACGTACCAGTATCTGAATCGGTGGAAGCATTCAAAGGAATCCTAGATGGTAAATATGACCACATTCCTGAAGATGCATTCCGTCTAGTTGGTGGAATTGAAGACGTATTAGAAAAAGCTCGTAAACTAGGAGTAGAAGTATAATACAAATAGGAGGTAAATAAATGAATACTTTAAGTGTAAGCATTGTTACTCCTAATGGAGAAGCTTATAGCGCTAAAGAAGCTTCTATGGTTGTATTGGGAACTACAAGTGGACAACTTGGTGTAATGGCTAACCATGTTCCTATGGTTGCATCGTTAAAGGTTGGTCCTCTTAAAGTGATTTTTCCCGATGGACGTGAAGAATATCTAGCTGTAAGTGAAGGATTTGTGGAAACACATAAAGGCGAAGTAACTATTATAGTTCAAACAGCAGAATTAGGTAAAGATATCGATGTTGAGCGTGCTAAAAGAGCATTACAACGTGCAGAAGAACGTCTTGCTAAAAAAGAAGATGGTCTTGATGTAAGACGTGCAGAATTAGCATTAGCTAAAGCTTGCGCCCGTCTGAAGGTAGCTGAACAATCATAATAAAAAAATGTAGTTCATATTTATTATGGACTACATTTTTTTATTATATACTAAGATTGAATCATGTTATGATTTAAAATTTACAAAGAAATAAAAATAAAACCTCGGAATTTTGAGTTCCCAATAGAAACTTTTTCCGAGGCTATTTATTTTAATTAATTATTTTTTCTACGTTTTAATAATCCGATTAAAGCAAGGAGTGAAAGTCCAATTACTGGAAGGGATTTGTTTGTAGTTTCACCAGTTTTTGGAAGAGTTTTTGGTGCATTAGTAGGAGTTGAGTTTGCTCCTCTAGTATCTATTACTGTGAATTTTTTCTCTTCTTGAACGGCTGATGAATTTATATCTTTTTCGCTTGATGCTAAAGCTGTTTTAATTTTAGCGATAATGGCAAATTTACTAAAGTGATCAACTGTAAATTGTAAGCTATTGTTGGCTACTGATGAAGGAACAAGTTCAATAGAATTATCCTCTTTAATGTGATAAACAAATATATCTTTATTTTGTTCATTTTGAAGTAGAGCAACTTTTACTGTTCTTGGAACATCAAGTTTTACAGTTTTGTTATCCTTCTGTAATTCTAAGTCGACAACTCTTATTGAAGTAATATCTTTTTTATCATTAATATTATTGTTTGTATCAGCAATAATTTTATCTTTTAAGTTTTCAAGATTTACATCTTTAGTGATATCTTTAGCTGATAAAGTTAAATCTTTATTATCTGTAGAGTATAAATCAACACTTATACCTTTATCTTTTGATTTAATAGTTATAGTAACTGTATTATTATTAATGTTTAGTTCTGGTAATTCTGAAACAACAGGAGCATCAGAAGGGACTGAATATTCATATTTTGTGCCATATTCATTTTCTCTTACTTTGTTGCCATTTTCTGCTGTAACTGTATTTCTAACGTTTGGATGCATTACGAACTGATTATTATTTTGGAATAATTGTCCCATTTCAAGTAGGATTTTTTCTGAATTATTTTTTGCAGCAAACATAACTCCAAGAGGAAGGTTGTTTTCACTCTTATAAACAGGTAATGAGATTGCTGGATTTCCTGTTAAATTGAATAACCATGTAAATGGAGTTCTTCTCATCATAGGTTCCCATTGTTTAACAAGTAGATTGAATCTTTCTTTTGGATCTTTTATCTTATTAATATTATAAAGTTGTTCTTCAACTTTTGGATCAACATAAGGATCTACTTTTTTATCATTTGATGGTGCTGTTACCGCATTAGTAGCCATTAAGAATAAATCATATTTTTTGTAGAATTCATTCATTTGGTTAGCATACACTGATGCGTCTTTAGCAGAAGATACATCAGTGTTTGCAGTTTTCCCTTTATATGAAGATGTACCTAAAGCATAAGTTGCTGGATCTAAATCACGTTTGTTTTTTTCTTTAGCTAAGTTCGCTGCTGCAGTATACCCGCCACCAATTGCACCTATTGTATATGTTCTAATACCTTCATAACCATCAATAGGGAATTCATTTACTTCTTCAACAGTGAACCCTTGTTTTCTTAGAAAATCAACAGCTTTAAGAACTGCTTTTTTACCATCTTCGCTTAATTCAACATCTTTTAATGGTGTTTTTAAAGAGTAAGCAATTTTAAGTGATTTTAAGTCCTTAGGAACTTCTACTAATGTTTTTGGTTTATTAATTTTTGTTTTGTCAAAATAAGTTTTGGCATCTTCAATAGTTTTTACTAATGGGAATTTAACCACGTGCCCAGTTGGTTTTAAACCGATTAACCCAGTCCATGAGGCAGGAATACGAATTGACCCACCTGCATCACTACCACTCGCAATTGATACCATACCACTAGCTATTGCTCCAGCACTTCCTCCTGAAGATCCACCAGTGTTACGACTAGGATCCCAAGGGTTACCAGCAGGTCCAAATAATTTAGAGTCAGT
>CALIWM010000347.1:0-20495 GCA_938046645.1 uncultured Gemella sp.
TAAAAAGAGCGTAATCAAACGCTCTTTTTAAAGTTATTATTTTCCTGTCTTTCGAAGTTTATACCATGCTCCCAATGATAGTATTCCTAGAGTAGACATAACACTTGCTATGATAGAATTACGTATGGAATTTGTTTCATTTGTCTTTGGTAATTCTTTTGGCGCAGAATAAACCGCTGTAAACACTTGTTCTTTATCTGTAACTTTACCCATTACAGTTTCTATATTTTCTTTGTATCCTATAAATTTATAAACTTTATCACCAACTTTTAGTTTGTCTGGTGCTTGGTCTTTAAACTCTGTTCCAATTTCTTTTTCGTGAGCAATCACCTTGTCTTCAGCAATCTTTCTATTATCAGTGTCTATAAATTTTAAAACTACATCTTTTCCTATGCTTTTGATGGGTTTAGCAATGAATTCTATAACAATATCTTTGTCAGAAATCTCACCTTCTAACTTAGAACCTTCTGAAGGCTCGACTGTGTATCCTTCTAATTTTGGTTTATCAACTTTATATTTATCGCCAGTATAACCTTCCATAACTTTAGTGAGTTTAACTAGTTCTTTACTCTTATCTGTAGCATCTACTACTCTGTAAGATACTGTCTTAGGTTCTTGCGTTCCGCGAGCAACTACTTTATCAATCTTCTCTTTAGTAACTTTCTCTTTGACAATTGGTTCGCCTACACGTTTTCCTTTCTGCATGACATAAGTAGAAGTGATAGTCTTTTCGCCTTCAACACCATCTGTGATTACTTTTTCTTGACCTTTTGGAAGATTAGGGTCGTCTTGATATTTTGTTTCAAATGGAATTTTCTCTTTCTTCACTTCAGATTCTGAACCTTTAGTGCCTCGTAAAATTATACGATTTCTAGGTTTAGTTGTTATTTCATTTGAAACCTCCTTGCCATCTTCTGTTTTAATTGTACGAACACCTTCAATACCAGCTTGAATTTCTTTTTCTTTTCCCGTTTCAATCTCGGCATCATCTTTGTATTCAGTTTCAAATGGGATTTTCTCAGTTTTAGTTGCTTTCACAACCTCTGGAATGATAGCGTCAGTTTTTGAATCAACTAGTTTTCCATCGACGGATACTGAACCTACAATTTTACGAACCACTTTAGGTTTACCTGAAAATGTGTAGTTGACCTTATACGCACCATCTTCTATCAGCTCCCCATTCCACGAAACTTTTCCATCTTGAACAATCAATGGGGTCTTCTTTCCTGACGGCGACACAAGTTCAGCAGAAGAAATAGCTATATCCGACTCAGGGGTTATAGTTACTGAACCTTTTTGATGAGTGGTTTTGGTTGTGGTTTTTATAGCCTTAGACTTGAACGTCTCAACAAGGTCTTTTTGTCGTTTACTGTTATTTAAATCTTCTGGTTTAAATCCTTGGTTAGACAGGCTGGATGTTATATAAATATTCGGATGTCCAGAATCAACCATCGACCTAATTGATTGGGTTTCCTTGAATTTTAGATAATTAGAAGGGGTAGTAGTTATTCTATCCAGATACAATGCAGACATGAATGTTTTGGCATTATCTTTTGCCCATGTCGCGAAGGAAGTATCTATTTTCTCTCCACTTAGCCATTCGTCTGTAAACTGTAATACAGACACATATTTATTTTTTCCTTGTTGGTCAATATAGGCATTTTCAAATTCTTTAATATCCTTGCCTACATTTCCGCCAAACTTATCTTTATTTTCAATTAGCCAGTTATCTCCAAAACCATTGAAGACACTTCCTCCACCACGTGTCCATTGCCCGTTTTGTTGAACGTATCCTGACTCCTTCAAGATTTCTTCCAACTTATTCGCTAGTTCCTCTACGGGCATCAATGGGGTGTATGTGCCGCCTCCATAAGAAGATTCGCTGTTAGTGCCGTAAGTAGCAATCATAGCCTTACTTCCTTTAGGTGCTGACCTTAGTAAAACAATAGAATCAGCCAAATAAGAAGCACGTTTGTCTCCCCCAGTAGAGCCAGAAGCGTCGTGTATGAGTACGATATCCAATGGTTCGGCGACTTCAGTCTGACTAGTAGACGTAGTTGAATTCGCTTTGAAGTTCAATACTTGATTTTTAACTTCCCCAGATTTCACATCATCAGCAAAAACTATACTAGGGGCAAGGACGTTGAAAAGTGGCTGTGCAGTCCCTAATACTGACACCACCAATATTGTACCACATGCAAATTTAATTAGAGTATTTTTCTTTTTCATATCTCTAATCCTTTCTATATTATTAATACTATTATAATATAAATCAAGTCTTAAAAAAGTGGTATGTTCCCCAATAAATTAAAAAGAGCAGTTTTTTTACTGCTCTCTGATACGTATTTATAGCTGAAAAGCATTGTAGCTCTTCTTAAAATAATCCTTTATTTGTTTACTTGCGCCCGACCAATCAAAGACTTCTACCAAACTTCCCTGTACTATCCTTCGATTTGCGCCATATATATCGGTGCACGTAACGAGTGTAACCTTTGGTTTTTCTCCTCTTTTAGGAGCATCCATAACATGAGACCCATACGGAGTTACCTCTTCGATATTATCAATTTCATAAACGTATACTTTTCCTTTATCTGTCAAATAAATATTCTGTCCTTTACTGGCTCGGTCTAGTGGAGAGAACAGCAGTTCGCTAGCACCTGCCATAGAAAACACATGGTGGCTAGCCAACCCATAATTTCCCTCTCCCATTTCTTGATTTTCATTCATTGTTCCAGCTCCATAAGTTAAGTTAGAGTTTGAAACGCCTTTGAAAATAGGTAGGTTCACTCCCAATTCGGGAATCGCAATCCCTCCCACCACTGGAAGGTCATCTGATTTAGCTTGCGAGATAGTATCAGGAGAAATAGGTCTTACACTATCCCAATCAAATGTAATCCCCGTATTGGTAGCTGTAGGTATTTCTTTATTGTCATCACTGGGAAAGCTAGAAACTTCTTCTTTGTCAGCCGCTTTTGTACCTACCTCCTCAGCATCCAATGATATATTATTCCTCTTTTTTTTATTTTTTTCTATCTCCTTAATCGAAATCTTATCTATTTGGTAATTATTAGCAACATCAGCCATTTTCATATGAGATAGTGGTTTTGGGGCAAGGAAAAAATACAATGCTCCAAGAAAAAAAGCTAGTGTTGCTATCCCTAATATCCAACTTATGTTTTTTTTATTCTTCATTTTTAAAACCTTTTTACACTTTTAATTATATAACGATAATTATTTTATACTTTTAACTATATTATATCATCCTTATGTTTAATTAATGCCTTAATCAAATTCCACTCAGGCTCTGGTAAAACTTCAGTGAAAAATCCTATAAATAGTTTATCAATTTCTTTGTGAATTTCTCTAGCAGAAGCCAATTGTTTATTAGAATCACATTGAAGTTGTGTGATGCGTAGTTCACGCGCCACAGATGTTAGTAGAGCCTCCAGTGCCTTGATATTTGATACAGCTTCTGTATCAGCATTAGTTTCGCCATGAAACTTGATTTTCTTTGTCAAGTCCACCGCTTGTAATTCTATTTCATTCTGTATTTTCATGTTTCCCTGTTCTTTTAATCCTCTCTGCCTTAGTCTTGTATTATTACGAGCTTAGCATTAGTATTCTTTCCTGCAAATCTCAAAATTATATCCTTGATGAATCTATAATTTTCCCATAAATTGCCTTCCAGCTTTAATAAATCAATTTTATATTTCCTCTCATAATGTTTGTTTTTTACTTCTAATATGAAAGAACGCTCATGAATAATAATCTCTTCAATTGAATCGTACATAGAACTGAAATACTCATCAATTTTTCTACCTCTATAAGTCATCCCTGTTTCATCAATATCAAGCATAACCCATCTTTTCTTAAAGATAAGACCTCTTGCAGAAGTGAAAAGTATACGATTAAGCCTTTCTGGTTGATGATTAGTACGTACTGAAATAATATTTTCCATGATTTCATCTCCTGTTTTTAGTCAATCTCAAAGTATTCTTTTAATTGTTCTTTTAAGGCTTCAAAGTCTTCGGCAGAATCAACCATATCCTCAACATCACTCTTAACATCTTCTTTGTTTAGAGTATTCTCTTCAACTTCATCTGCAACCCATTTAGGATGTGTGCCTGCTTTTGAAAATGTGTCCTGTGGAAGTCTTTCTAACAACTCTTCATAACGTTCTTGCAGGCTAATAAGCCCACCTAGTGTGTTTATGAACTCATTGTCGTTTTTTCGTTTTTCATAGACTTCTGGCTCATTCTGTCTTACAATTTCTCTGTTAATGGCTAACCATTCCTCTTCTGTGAAATTTGAGTTTTCAATCAATGCCCCATATTCCAAGACCTTATCATTCAATTTTGTTTTATAAAGCTCCATTTTTATTCTCCTTTTTTAATATTCTATTTGGATTTTCTACACAAAATCATATCTACAGTTAAATACCAGTTTTTAGATTGCTCGTTAAAAATATCTGAAGCAGTATCAAGCCTTTTATTTAACTCTTCTTCAAGATTCTTGGGAATAATCCTATTTGAAAAAATATAAATTTTTTCAAAAAAAGTGGTTGCCAATAACAATACTTTTATTTTCTGTTTCTCACTCAAAGGATGGATAAATCCTCCCTTTTCATCCGAAACAGAAGCTAACTCGTTAAAATAATTCACTAATCTATGAATTTTACGTTGTTTTATCATATTTTCCTCAGTTTCTTCAAATAAAGTCAAATTCCACACCATACATCAAACAATCCGTTTGCAAATCAATAAACTGTTCAATAATATTTGCTTCATGTTCATCAAATTCAGCAACTCGCTCTAAAAATTCGTCTGTATCAGGCATTGCTACATGCCCTGATTCAACAAGGCGATGAGTCATTGGGAATTCAAAACCATCTACATCAATCGTATAACTAATCTTTTCGTTGCTTTTTGTATAATTTTTTATAATCATATAATTTATTTACCTCACTTAATTACTAGGAATCTCTTCAATCTGTGTCCATTGAATGTCAGTCAAATACTTTTTTCTATCATTTAGATAATCTATTGCTTCTTCCTTTGTAGAAAATACACTTTCTTCTTTACTATTAAAGCCTAGTTTTTGACGTACATAAGTTACCTTATAAGCCATGTTTAGCCCTCTCTCCTGTTTTGTTTTTGTTTAGTCTCCGTAATTCTCAGAATATCTAACCAAGTTTCCTCCCTGATACTTACGTTACCTGCCAGCTCCCCGTTTTTTAACATTTTATCGTTCAATATTTTAATACTTTCTTCCTCGCTTAAAGGCTGGATAGGTATCGTTATTTTATCCGATGAGATTCTAACCAACGGATTATAATAATTTTGCGTTGCTTCCCAAACCATATTTAATATTCCCCTTTTTTATTGTTTCACATTTTTAATTACCAATGTTCTATTCTGCTTTTTAAAATTCACCTACCTCACGTAATTCAGAATAATCTCTTAATAACGGTTGTATCTCCTCTGGTTCAACCTTGAAATCTCTAAACCAACTTCCTGATTTAGAAATATGGATATGACCTTGGTCAATGAATGTATGTGGGATTAGCAAGACGTAGGGGTCTTCTAGTTTTCTACCTATTTCCCGTTCCAGAAAAATGCAAATAAAGTCCTGCTCTCCTTTGCTACGACACCCCCAGTAATGACCACCCGCCTTATTAGTTCGATAAGAACTATATTTCACATCTATCGTTAAATTGTCAAATCTGAAATCATACACTGGATGATTCTTTTTAAAATACTTATTTGCATCTACTGCATCAGGAACATACTTTTGGAACAATTCCTCTGCTTCACCACCTAATTTCGCACTCTCACTTCCGTACTTAACCTTGTCCTGAACCTTCAGTGCTCCGCTTCTCAGCAACCTTATATGAGCGATATGGACAGGCAATCCGCTTTCTCTTACCGCTTGCTTAAAATCCCCTAATTCCAAGTACAAATCTACAATGTCTTTGCTTTTCACCATTATCCCTCAAATTGTACCAAATGCTTTAGAAATTACTCCTTCGTAGTTATCTTGAAGAGTATCATCCTTTATCTCATAATATCTTACACCCTCTATTAAAGATAGTAACTCGTTGATACTTCCGTTATCCTCGTGAAATTCCTCACACTTCAAAACAGACTCTTCTTCATCGTTATGTTCACATTTTGAATGATTGTATTCTAGCCTGCCTTCATAAAGAGTTTGAGAGGTACATATCAAAAAGTTTTCATAATCATTCAGCTTTTTGTCATCTATTATAGCATCAAAACAAGCCTTTATCCCTTTTGCGCTAGTTTTATCTGGATACTTTTTATCAAATTTCTCTACACATTCAATAAACCATTCTATAGATGAACGCTTAAATATCGTCTTATCCATCGTAGAAATCAATACAGCTTTTTCAAATTCAGTTAATTTATCACTGGAAGTTAGATTCCAAACTTCTTCAACGTTAGTTTCTTCTAAAAATCCAAACAACCTTAATTCCTGTTTAAGATATTCTTCACACAAACACGACCAAATGTTGACATGCCACAACCATGAATTCTGGACACTGCCAACTAGTCTCCAACAGCCATTTTCTGAGCCATAAATGTAGGTATAAGACATCTTTATTCCTCCTTTTTCACACTTTTAATCATAGCTATTTTTGACCGTGGTTCGACAAAATTATGCAACTCCAACAAAGAAGAATCATCCAACAAATTCCAATCCATCTCATTTAAATACTTAACGGTATCCTCCCTTTGTTTTTGAGATATTTTTTCGTTTTTCTGAGAATTCATCAATCGCATTTCCACACTATTGCCAAATAGGTTATCTGCATATGGTTTATTGTATTTCCCCTCTCCAAACAATTCGTCCAACTCTTTTCTATAGTCGGTAAAGTTAGGACTTAATTGCACAAGACGAGTTACTATCTGTTCCCCCTTGAAAAATCCCTCATACTCTACAACCTCATATGGCAATTGAGAGCTAACAAATTTATTTCTAAAAAAGACGTTCACTTGAACTGTATTGCGTTCAGTAAACATCATTTCTACTCGGTCTGTTTCATTTTGGATGGAGAATAGGATAGCTTTGGGGCGCTTACCTTTAAATATAGAGACGATTGAAGTCTTTTTAATTTCACCATCTCTATATTTCTTTTCTTCCATAAGCCATTCCCTAATTTTTTCTCGGTTTTCATAACTATCCATAATAAAACTATCTACAGCTCTGAATCCGTTAGTAATTTGAGCTTCTGCATATCCACCTTCGCGTTCAAAAACTACCCATGAAGTCATAACAATCCATCCTTTTATACACTTTTAATTATCTTGTTGTTTATTGGTAAAACCAGATTTAGCATGAACATCATCTAGCACTCTTGCCACTGTATCAGTCATAACCATGATAGTATCACCTTGGAATGAATGAATTCTAAAATATTCTTGTTGTTCATTAAAATAATCAAAATAATCTTTTAAAACCTCTTGAACATCCCTTTTAGTTGCGAAAGGATGAGCGAAATTCCAAGAAGAGATTTTTGCCCAAAAATGTTGATGAGGATTGGAATATGCACGCATACAATCTTCATAATCTTTTTCATTAAAAATGTAAAACCCTAATTTTCTTCTAAAAACATTATGATAACCTTTACGGTACAATACCCAAAATAAACGATTTTTTCTCAGCTCTTCTCCTTTAGACCCCATCAGCAACTACCATTTTCTCTTTCTATTTCTTTTCGTATTCGATGTACACATCCATCATTTCAGATTTTCCTGAAACCTTTACCCCAATTTTCTTAATTACCCTGTTTTGTTTTTGTAGTTCTTGAACTACTTGATTCAATTTATTTGAATCCGTAGTATCATACGTATTCAAAGAGGAATCATCAGAAGAAAATCTAAACTTAATAACACCCGATTCCCTTTGAACAATGTCTTGTTTTATTCTGTCTGTTTCAAATTGAGTAATTCCACAACTAGATAAAATAAACATAGTTAAAAACATAGCCGAACATAGCATTATTTTTCTCAAAAACCCCAAATCTTTTTTCTCCTGTCAGTTAAAATATTTTCTTTATTAAAAGCATCTCTTTTTATTATTTTACACTTTTAATTGCTTCGAGCGATTGTATTTAATCAGTTGTCAGATGTTTGTGTTGATAGATGTTCCCCATTACCTTGAACCCTTCCATACTTCGTAGAATATCGTCTTCTGTAATTGTCTTCCTCTTAGTATTACGAGCATACGGAATTGTGCCTTCAAAAACAACTTCATAATAGTCCGTTAATTCCACTAAATTCTCGTCAACAACTTCTGGAATGTGGTAAACACCATCTTCATCGGGTTCGACGTTGTACTTTTTAATAAGACTCATCAGATAGTCATCATTCTGGTAAGTATATCCTAAAACATCTCCCTCATAAACCTCGCTCCCTTCTTTGTCAACCAAGCCTGTAAACTGCCCTACAGTCTGAATTTCAACAGGACACCACTCTGCAATTGAAATATACTGCTCATTCGATTCTATAACACCATTTACAATGAACGCCTCCTGCCCATCAACAATCAGATTGCCGTAAATCCACTTGTCCTTCATATTTTCATCTAATGACAAACCTCTATATTTAGCAATCATTTTTCTTTCCTCCTCAAGAGTTTCTTCAAATCAGAAGATAACAGTTCAGGATTTTGATACACATTCCCTACAATCTCGAATTTATACCAATCTACATTATCTTTACAAAGCAACTCATTTTCTGCAATGGAGCGTTTTCTCTTGTCTTTTGGCAGAAAATAGTATCGAACATTAAAACCACCATCTTCATGAGTCACAATCCAGTATTTATGGTCTTCAGGAAATTCTGATGTTGTTGATTTCAAAATATCCAAATCATAGATTTCTTTTTTCTTGATATCCAAAACATTGCTTGACATCATCAATGAAAAATCTGATGCTTCTCTCCAATCGGTTTCTTCATCAGGTACAGTTTCATCTCCCCATATTTTAACTTCATCAATTCGCCCATTATTTATGAGAATATCAGGCTCTCCCATTTTCTTGTTTTTAATGTCCCACGCACGAAATCTTGGCAAATATATCATGTCACTCTGCCTCTCTTTTGTTTTTATAAAACAATTTTATTATATATTCCTATATTTGTCAATATAATCACGCGCATTTTGTTTCTTTCTACATTTTTGAGATAAAATAAAAATCCCCTATTTTCTTCACTTCTCTGATGATGAGAGGATTACTTCTACGGGGATGGATAAAAGATTTTTCTTCTTCAAAAAGGGGAAGAAGGTGAATATAGCCACAGGCACATGTGAATGCTCACTCGTCAGTTTACCCCGTTATGGGACACAGTGTTATTCCTTCATCAGCTTAAATTCACATAATAATTTTATAATATTTATTTCAATATGTCAAGTTTTATTAACTGTTAGTTGCTTCTCCAAAATCGAGCGCCTTCAAATCAGAAATTCCCAATACAACATAATTTTCTTTGGGAACTATATACCAGTTTACACCAACCACAAGTCTATCAAGGAATGTTCTTTAAGTCTTCTCGCTCTAAAGATATAGTCTATTTTATGGTAAGTTCAACTCGTTTTGAACCTTTTTCAAGACCTACGATTTCATAAGCTAGTTTGAGACCACTCATACGTGTAATGACCGCTCCTTGGCGTTTGAATCCTGATACAGTTTTAAGTTTTCTTACTGTGAAGCGGTGTGATTGTCCCCCTTTGTAAGACTGAGCTTGTCGTGCCTCCATCGTAGCAACCATCCCGTCCAACTCTTCTTTAGTTACCAAGAATTGTTTGCCACGGTGCTTCATCAGTACAAACTCAGTAACAACTTCTTTTTCCGCCCCTTCAAACATAGAATCAATAAAACCAATTCCTGCTTCTTCTTCAGTCATAGTAGCTGTGTAGACTGTGTGGGTTGCTACTTTCTGTACTTTTAGATAACATTCTACACTGCTTTCACGAGCAAAGATTACTTGTTGTTCACTTGAATTCAATGAAGAGAATACCATCACTTTAGTAAATCCGTTAATGCCCCCTGTTTCAAAGCGTGTCAACACAAGACCTTGGTTAAGATACTTTTGTGTGAGTTCACTAATTACTTTTCCTACTTCAAGTTTGATTGATTCAATGCGTTTCATAATTTATTTTTCCGTTCCTTTTATTTTTTATATAATAATTATATTATATAAATTTTTATTTGTCAACATTTTTAATTAACTTTTTTTAAAAAAGTTGCCCTCAGTTACTTATCCAAAATTGACCGCCTTCAAATCAGAAATTCCCAATACAACATAATTTTCTTTCAGACCATCAAAATTTTCTAAAAGATAGATAATTTCTACGATAACTTCTTGCCCCGTATATCGTTTGTTTTCCAAATCATATTCCTTCAAACGAAGAATGTCTCCCAAAAGAAACCCTCTATCATTCTCACGTACTTCAAACTTTTTCTTTCCACTAACTACATCTTGAAAGTATGTGGGCGCTATTTTTAAATTATGAACCTTCATTTTATTTCTCCTTTTCAACTTTATGTCGGACACCTCTTAACGGCTTGGGATTTGCTGTTTTTTTAGCTGTTTTCTCACTTCAAACTGTAACCTGATGAATTATGCCTTTTTTCGCGTAAGCCGTTTCTAGGCTGTTTTATGACTATATATCGCTGTGTCTATTTAGTCTCCATATCAGTGAAAACTATTTGTTTTTCCAAAACTCCACTACAAACATAGATGCTTTGGAAGTTTGGTGAATTTTTCAGCCTATTGCCATCTGAGAATTTAATACGTCCCTTTGGTATCAATAATTCAAACTTATGTTCACTAAACAATTGCCATCGCGATTTTGAATCAAATAACCCATTCATATTTATAATCATAGCAAAAGGTTTTCCAAGCTCGTATAACTTCTCAAACACACTTTGCCTCTTACTAAATGGAGGGTTTGAAACTATGCAGTCAACGTCAATATTATCAATATCAAAAAAATCTTTCCCTTCCCAGATGTGACTGAATTCTACCACAAATCCTTCGTTTCTTAATACCTTTACAAATTCACTATCCTCAGTATCGAAAGGACAAAGAACTTTATCGAATTTCCTCGCTTTCAAAAAGGGAATAATTATATCTACAGCATAACTAGGAGTATACCACTCATCTGTTCCTGCCGTTTTTATACTAGCAGAGAATCTGCTCTGCTCTGCTCTGCTCTGCTCTGCTCTGCTCTGCTCTGCTCTGCTCTGCTAGATTTTACCACTTCTTTTTCTTCAGTCAATTTTAATTCTATTCTCACTTTCTGTTTTAGTTGTCGATATTATACACGCCAATTCTGGCAACTTTTATTCTAAAAAACTAATGCGTCTTTGGTCTCTTTTCGTCCTTTAAATTTATCTTATTAAGGGTCATTTCTCTTACAATTTCTCTTAAAGTATCCGCGTTCATACCTTCAATGTTCCAAAGCGTATCAAGCGTTACCATTTGCAAGTCTTCAATCTTTTCGATTCCCAGTTCTTTTAATATCCCTACGGTTTTATCAGAAAACTGACCACCAGCACTAGTAAGTGGTGCTTCAGATTCCTTTATTGCCCGAATAATCTTCCGAGTTCCTTTACAAATATTTTTTTCTGCCAACATCTGATTTGTGTATCTTATAACTCGTTCAGTAACATCATTTTCTAATTTCGAGTTCCATTCATTAGACAAAATTTCCAGATAATCAAGGAAGTCATCAAAAATATCTGTTTTTTGGATTAAGTATAAAGCAACATACACTTTTTTGGCTTTATTGTATGCTCCTTTTTCTATTTCACCAACTCTTGTAGAAGAAATACCTTCTAATATTGCTGTATCTTTACTACTTCTAACCTTACTCCCAAACAATCCATACTTGCTATCTAACACTCTTAAATTCACGGTCACTTAAAATATTGTTTAAAAATTCTATTGAAATAAACTCGCTTTCTGCGTCTGGAAAGACCATTCTATTATTGGACTTTTTACCAAAAAATAAGCGTGTGAATAATCGCTCTACTGGTGTATGATTTTTTTCAAGTTCGTTAATGACTTCCTTTTTGCCGACCCCTTTCAATTCTAAAATTTTTTCTGCCCTAAATAAGTTTCCTCCAATATAACGATATGGTAAATCAAGCTCTTTTGCAAGGTCTACAACAGTCGTGTTGTTTTCTAGCAACTTATCAATCTTTTTAACTGCACGTTCCAATTCTTTTTTTACTCTTTTATATTTTTCCCTATGTTTTAACTTTCTCATCATTCACCTGCTTTTCGGTCAAATACTGTTGTGAGCTATGACAACTCATATCAACTTTCTAAAAACCTTTAAAAACCAACACATTTTCTCCGCCTGATAATTTTTCTACTTCAAAAAAATCTTCAAGCTCCTGTTTGCCATATACTTTACAAAAATCTTCAAACTCTTTTTGAACACAATCAATACTTGTGAAAGATAGAAACTCTTTCATATGTGTGATATAAGGGTGTTCTCCTTGTCTAGTTTTATCTAAAAGCTCTAGCTCATCTACCAATGTTGATGTTGCTTCCGATAGTATCTTTATTTCTGCTTCGAAAAAAGCACTTAAATTTTGCGCACTTGGAAACAAATCGTTGTTCAACAAGGACAACGTTTTTATCATCACAAACAAAGCACCTTCGTATGGCGTTCCTAAGTCACTGGAACTTGACTGCCATAAATAAGATGTAGTTTTATAACAATTTTCTTTTCGAGCCATATTAACAATAATATCACGATTTGCTATTTGCTTATCTAATTCTTCCAAATTCATTCCGAACTTCTCCCTTTCCCCACGTTTTAATTCCCTTGTCATTCACCTGCTTCACAGTATAAAATGTTTAATTAAAACTATGAAATTTTCTCAGCCTTCTCAATTTCCTTCATCAATTGGTCGTGTAACCCAGTCGTGCTCAATTTCCAAGTAGTGTTATAATCTCGCAAAGCCTTTACTGTGCTCCAATCACCACAAAACGTTTCATAAACAATCAAATACCTTTCTTCATCTCCATAATCAAGAGCATCATTCTTGAGTTTTAATTCTGTCCCCGTTCCTACCCCAACTTGGTCGATGGTGAAATAGTCTTCTGCCTCAAATTCTTTCTTAGAATACTCATCCAAATTATCAGCTCGTAACCGCCACGCGCCTTCTTCTTTATCTAAAAGGAGAGCTAAGATAAAATCCATTACAGCTCTCTCTTTTTTACTGATAACTAACACTCTAATATACCTCCTTATTCAATATAAGCATCATACAATGTCAGAGATAGAACACCATCCTCAGAGACGCTGACCAAAATTGGATATTGGTCTGAAGTCATAGGGTATCGCCCATATCCCTTTTCTTGAAATTCATTTACCATATCTTTAAAACGTTCGAATGAGATTTGCCCTCTAAGATAAGACTCTTCTTTCTCAACGACTACGGTCAGAATATCAGCATAATCTGCAACAACCTGTGAAACAGGGTCTGACATATCTTGCTTCAAAATATCATCCACTGATGCCAATTGTAATTTAAATTCCATTAACTACCACCTTTCTGCTCTATTTAATAAGAGCAATATTCAATATTAACCAAAAATAAAGCGAAGTAGCTCTGTCCCGATTTGGTTGTACATTGCCATTTTTAATGAATCATCTTTGACGGATAAAATCTTTTTTTGCACTTCCTTCCAAAATTCATCAGAAGTCAGATTTTCCGAGTATGTTCTATGAATTAGCGATAAGGCAAAATCTCTAAAAGAACTATTTTTAGGATACTTCCTCTTACAAAAGTTTATTGATTGCATTTCACTATGTACTCTTTTTTTCTGCATTTTACTTCTCCTTTATTAATAAAGACACATATCTTCCGAGAAAACTTGAAGCAATACTGATGTTACTTCTTTCGTCCATATTTTAGAATCAGCAGGCGAATATCCAGTTGATACTTCAGTTGCCACTACAATTTGAGACGAAACTCTATCAGATTTTTGACTATGCAACTCCATTTCAATCTCGTGTTTCTTAATAACTTTAGAACAATAGTTTTCTAACCCTGTATCTTCATTTTCTTCTGCAATCCGAATTGCGTTGAAGTATCCAATAGCCTCCCGATATGCACTCTCTAAATCTGTATAAACAGCTAGATTGAAAAAAGTATTTCTAGGCAAAATGCAATTTTGACTAGAACTTAAAAATTCTTTTTTCTCACTTACCACATAAAATTCCATTTTCAACCTCTAAAAATTAACACTTGTAATCATATGCTAAATACTTCCCATTGTTCAAGGGCAAATATACCGTGCCTTCATACCAATCTTCAAAGACTGTCCTTTGTGAGACCCAGTAACCCTTAATTTCTTCTCCATCTTCATTAAAACCAGAAACATAATCTCCGTACTTCTTTTTAGTAACACGATAATTACAGTGATGTTCTACGTCTCCGTTCAAGTATTCATCATACCAATTTGAATTTGTGATTTTCTCTGTAGCTAAATACAATTTTTTACACAAATCATGAATTTTTCTTAGTTGTCTTTTGGGCATGATATCAACACGTCTCATATCTTCCATATTGATTTCTCCTGAGACTTCTGTATAGCCAATAATTTGATAACTACAAATATCACCGCACATATCATATCGACTATGTAAGCTAGTATACTTTCTCACAAGTCTAATGATTTCTTTGCTCACTCTCGAAGCACGCGCCTTTTTCTTTTTGATTCTTCTGTTCATGATTAAAATTTATCCTTATTAAAAAAATTTCTAATTTTATTCCTGAGAGAGTGTTCTTGCCTTAGCATCTCTAACAACTCCTCTAATTTAGCTACAGCATCCTTTGGAGACAATAGCCCAGTCTCTACCATTCTACTTCCCACTTCGAATTTGACAACGTAATTCCCGTTTTCAGATAATATAAATTCCGCCTTATTAGACATATAGTCGCCAGCAATTTCTCCATTAAATTCGAAATTCACTACAACACGTCCATCTGAACAAACCTCATCTGAACAAAATCTTTTTTTAACCTTTAAGGCAGACAACTCTGTAAGCAACTCTTGATAATCCTGATTTTTATTTAAGACACACTCCAAATCAAACACCATGTCTTCCAGAACGTACATCTTCAAAGCGGATATAACATTACTGTGTAGTTCATCAAAGCTAAACAATTTACTTTTATTTAAAAAATCTTCACCTGAAAAATTTATTACCTTCTCATTTTTTATATTCATTCTATAAAATGAATGATTCTCTTGCTCTACTAATTCCAAACTCAAATAACCAAGATTATAATTACTATCCATAAAATGATAATTTGGGTATTTGCCTTTTTGTATAACCTCCAAATAATCTTTTATCTTCCATAAAAGCAATAATTTTTCATGTACTTCTGCTAGATAATTTTCCAATGAATGATTTGCCTTTTTGATATCAGACGGAGTAATGTTTTTAACCGTTTTCGTTTTCTCATCCTCGTCTACAGCAAAAACATATTCATACGGGAAATGAAAACGACATTCGAAATTCATATTATTGCCAAAATATCCGATTTCCAGTTTACAATCATTCCCCTCATAACGAAAAGGAAACCACACCCTTTCCTTATTTTTTATGCCTCTTGGAAAAACTAGGTCAAAAATCCCCTTTGCTAATTCATTTATTTTCAAACGATTCATTGTAACCTCACTAGTTGTTTTGTTGAGCTTCCTCAGTCGTATTTTCTTGAATTGGAACAACCAATACCATCTCTTCTTCCAATTCATCTTTCGTCTCAAATCCTGCTTTTTTCATTTCAGATTGATTAACAACCTTTTTACCTTTTTCAATCAACTGAAATGTAGGCTCTTTAACAGATTTGCTTTGACGAACTTCTTTGATTTTATATTCTGTTTGCTTCCCATCATGAAGAATTACCTTCCCATCAGTATAGCTAGAAGAAATGTGTTCATATGTGACCTTCCCGTTTTTCCAGAGAAATAGATTTACCTCCTCAGATTCCACAACTGTCTTTGACACTTTATTCTTAACTACATCTACTTCTTGCATCGTATAAGATTTAACAATTCTTGGTGTTATAATTTCGTATTGTGGTTGTGGAACAAGTTTGATAAACATAAACATTCCTAGTGATAATGTGAACGATAGAAGAATAATAAAACAAATAGCACCTTTATAATTACTAAGTTTCAACATACCAAACACCATTTTCAAAAATGCACAAGATAAAATAACTATAACTATCCAAATAACAATTGCTGTAATCATTTAACCCCTCCATTGTTTACACCCTTTGTTTCTTTGTATCTTTCATACCAATATTTAATACAAATTATTAACAAAATTAAAACATCAAAAAGCAGAGCAAAAGCAAAAAAAGTACCAATAAACCACAAAATTACAACCATTATTTATCCTTCCTCATAATTTCCTTTAGATGCACGCCACAATCTTTTCAATAAGGAAATGTGACATACAATACATACAACAACAAACTGAATGATACGACATTCAAAACACTTACCAACGTGTTTTTTGCGGAATCCTCAGTTAGACCATATTTATAATACCAGTAGGTTAAAATTAAGTGTATCAGCATCAAAACAACGAAGCAATAAAACACACTATAATCATAAATCGTCATTTATACCACCTGCACTTTACGAATTGAGATAGTCGCAGTTGATTCTGACCAATTACTTGCATTCCACCAAATGATTTCATGTTCATCTAATTCACCTGATTTATAGTCTAAAAGACTATCTTCCAGCTCTTCTTTAATCAAACGGAGTAATAGTTCTTTTCTATTATCTCCCTTAACATATTTCCCATTTACACTTGGTTGGTGTTGAAATAAACTAGAAGAACCTAGCAAGTCTTTTTTGAATAAATCCAAAACAACTCCTACAAATTTCATTTTATCATTAGAAACTAATTCTAATACTGTCTTCTCTGGTTCTGTATAATTATATCCACCATGGTTTGCTTCTTTTAAATTAACTTGTAGCATATACATTGCGATTACCCCATTTCTATATTTATGTTATTCTATGTATCATCCGATAAGACCTGACACTTGCAACAATTGAACTGTTTCAATGGCACGTTTCACTCTATCAACATCAGATGATTCACGAGCATTGATGAATCCTGCAATCTTTTTAGATTGCTCAGATGGCAATTTCGCATCCAATCGAATAGCCTTTGATAGCTCTTTCAGAAACTCCGACGATTTATCTTGAGCTAATTTCTGTTGTTCAGTTTTCCATTGTTTCAAAGCCTCTTTTCGTTCTTCCGCAATAGCTTGTAGCTGGCTAACTGTCTTGTCTAAATTTTCTTCTTCAAGAATTAACTGCTGAACAGTTTTAACTACTGGTTTTGATTGCAACTCTTCAGAACCATTTTCAAACCCACCATCAAGAACCTTTTCAAGCAAATAATCCAATTTCTTTGTTTTTCCCATAGATAAATCCCTTTCAACTATCAAATATACGCACTTGCTATTCTTAACTAATCTCAGGCTCACTTGAGCTTCCAATTTTATTACTAAAGCAAATATAGACTCCATCATTGTCAAACAAATAGATTTCGATATCCGTAGCAGGTAGAGATAAAAATTTCTTGTGCATATCATTAGTCTCCTTCAATGCATCCTCCGAACTGCCCATGAATACTTGAGTAGCGACATACGCATCATAGAAATCATCATATTCAGCAAATTCCAGCCGAACTAATGCGTTTGTTTTTTCCAACAAATCTTTTACAGTTTTAATGATTTCTTCATTGGTTGAATCAACTCGTTCCAATCTAAGCCACTCACTACCATCTTCTTCCAAAAAAGTCATAACATTCCCATCAATTTCGTACTCATTTCGAGCAGGAAAGGCGACGATTTGTCGCTCCCCACTTGAAGTTGCTAAATAGAATTCTTCATCATTAATGTGTTCAATCACACAATTTACTTCTTCTCCACTCTCGTTTGGCTTTACCAATACATTAATTCCATTTTCCAAAAATTGTTCTGCTGTAATCATATCTCTTTTCCTCCTGTTTTTTACTTGCTTGATTTTTCTACTTTATAGAACCATTCGCTGTCACAATCATATTCGTCAATATATCCGCCAAAATGTTCCGCAATCTTCTTCATAATAGCAATTGCATTTTCGTTATACCCCAAACTCAAAGTTGTTGTTTCTCCATTGAATTCTGGAGTGCCATTTTTGATATTCTCTTCAAAAACGTTTTTATCCATCCATAAAGTATCTTCGTGGAAGTAATGAAGAGAGCGACTTTCTCCGTTGTACTCCAAACGGATAAACCCACTTGTAGTTGTTTCAAAACCTTCAACTCCTCCCATGAAAATAATGTTTTTATGATATTTAGAATCCAGAAAACGTTTTTCTTGAGTTATATTATTCACTGCGTTCGCATCAATCTCATTCTTAATAAACTCAAAAAGTTTTTTCACATCCAATTTACCGATAAATTGCATCTTTGTATCAACACCCATTATTATATCTCCAAATTCTTTTTTGTTATTTATATAATAATTTTATTATATAATTTATGATTTGTCAAGAACTTTTTTGTTTTTTTTTAAAACTTTTCCTCACCATCTTGCGTGATATAACATGATAGCGATAATAAAAAACCTTGATTTTTTCAAGGTTCTTCTTTTGTTTTACTCGTTTACATTTTTAACGTCCTTAATCACCATCATAATGTAGTTAAAAAAAAATAAGTTGACATGCAAATGGCAACATCAATTAATATCACACCTAATGACATCATCGTAATGTATAACCAATTCTTTTTCGTTAAGTCTTCTGCAACTAAATTCCAAATATCAGGACTCTCCTTCAACACTCTTGTTATCCAATTGTTGGCAATCATACATAAAGTGATATTAATTGCAAGGTCAATCCATTTTCTATATCTTACTACATATTTTATCATTTCCTATATTTCTCCAGCATCCTTTTACTATATAATTATCAAAACAACAAGCAGTGTCACAAACATTAGTCCAAATATAACAGTCCCAAACAAAAGAGAGGCTAGAATTAGAAAAACCATTGGCTCAGACACGCTGAATATTTCACTAATAAAACCTGCGCTCATATAAAAACAGCATGAGCCTGCGAACGATAGTATCAAAGAGAAAAAAATTGTAACTCTTTCTTTTTTTAAACTGTTACCTTTATTCTTTTTACATTTA
The DNA here is from genome assembly GCA_938046645.1 of uncultured Gemella sp. GTDB lineage: Bacteria > Bacillota > Bacilli > Staphylococcales > Gemellaceae > Gemella. The sequence goes on from CALIWM010000347.1 coordinate 19,259, forward strand.
TTTACCTTTCCCAATCATCTTCTCCTTTTTATCCTGTCTTGTATATTTTTTCTCGGAAAAGTTTCTCGGCTTCAGCTACTTTTTGCTCTTTCAACCTCATTGCTTCATCTAGTGTGTTTGCTCGCCCTTTAAAATATTTCCCATGTCTTTTTATACTAACAATAAACTTCTGTTCCCTCTCAGACCAAGAGATGTTTCGGATTCCTGTTGTTTTGTTGGTTGCAATAGGTTTATCAATACTTGTCCTTGCTTCATATGACTTTTCTTGGTCAAGATTAACAGAATGTTTTAGAGCCGATTCTATTTTTAAATGTCCGCAAGATTTTGTTTCTCCTCCAAGGACATGGTGAAGACGTACAGTGACCTCTTTCCCACAGGAGCATAGACAGGTGCACATCCTTTGAAAATTAATTTTTTTCAATGGCTTGGTGTAAGACAGTATTGTTAATTCTCCATATACTTTACCAAGGATTTCGGAATAATCCTTTTCGTTAAAATGTCTATTTTCCACTCATGTCATCCCCTTTTTTATAAATGCACAGTTATAAAAATCTTTCATTTCACATCCTAGCCATCAATTTGTTGACGGTCGAAGGCTTCTTTTGATTTCTTTTTCCCTTGTTTCCAATATAGGCATCAATAGCTCGTTTAACGCCAGTTTTGAGTTCATCAGGTGAGTCATAGACTTCGTGAAGTGCGTCAATTTCGTCTTCTAGCGCGTCACGGTCTTCTTTAGAAGTGTAAACGTAACTGGTGTAGGTGATGCCATCTTCAGGATGTCCGTTTTCGGCTTGGTCAAATGGTTCAGATTCAATCCAAAACCCTCGGTAGGCAAAAGCAATATCATTTGGTATTCTACTATGAGTCATCGTCTTGTCCTTTTTTTGTTGAATTGTTTGGTTATAAATATAGAACAACTATAATATGTAATAATTTTATTATATAAAACGTTGTTTGTCAAGTGCTTTTAGCCTAAAAAAGACCGATACTTAATATATCAGTCTTGATTTTCAATTTTCTCTTTAATTTAAAAGTTGTATCTTAATTTTGATTTCCATATAAACAAAAGTGTTCTAAAACTGCTCATAATGATGAGCTCCTTTCCGTCCTGTTTTGCTTCCATGTCAAACAAAAGAGTTCTAAAACAGCTTCATGGTAAGCTAGTCTAAGAAAATAGTTTTGCTTCCATGTCAAACAAAAGAGTTCTAAAACCTCGCACGGAGCATTATCTTCTGTT
>CALIWM010000348.1:0-3676 GCA_938046645.1 uncultured Gemella sp.
TTGCTTCCTCTTTTACCGCAAAGTTATATCCTAATTGAGTTGCCATTTTTTCTAAATTTTGTGTAGCAATAACGTTGTCTACAATTGTTTCAACCACATCATTATCCGCTAATAATTTTTTTGTTTGAATAACTGGCATTGGACATGCTAAACCTTGTGCGTCTAAAATTTCTTTTTTCATACTTATATTCTCCTTTTATAACAGTTCTATTTAACGATAACTGCTTTTTCTTGTTTTTCTATGACTTTTCCTACAATAGCACTCTTAATTTCAAGAGTATTAAGTTTTTCTAATAATTCATGTGCTTCACTCTCAGGTAAACTTATTAATAATCCTCCTGAAGTTTGTGGATCATACATAATTTCTTCTAATGCAAAGTCTTTAACCTGATATTCTACATTTGGCTCAACAAACGTTCTGTTTAATTGTCCTCCTGCAGTAATAACAAATTCATTGGCACATTTATATGCTTCTTCAATATACGGAATATCTTTTGTATATACTTCTGCAGAATATTTACCATCTAGCATCTCTACAAGATGTCCCAGGAAACCAAATCCTGTAATATCTGTACAACTATTTACGTTGAAATCTTTCATCATTTGAGCAGAGTATTTATTAAGTGTTGTCATTTGTTTAACACTTTGAGCAAATGCTTCTTCAGAACATTCTTTAACCATGTGAGCAGTATTAATAATACTTACTCCTAAAGGTTTGGTTACTATTAATAAATCCCCTACTTTACAATTGTTATTTTGTAATATTTTATCAGGATGAACCACTCCTGTTACTGATAAACCATATTTTGGCGTAGCATCATGAATAGAGTGTCCTCCTGCAAGAACTCCCCCTGCTTCATGAACTTTCTCAGCTCCACCTTTTAATATTTGATGTAATATTTCTAAGTCCATATTTTCTGGAAAGGCAACGATGTTTAATGCTGAAATAACTTCTCCACCCATTGCATACACATCACTAAGCGCATTAGTCGCTGCAATCTGACCATATAAATATGGATCATTAATCATTGTTGTAAAGAAATCTAAAGTTTGAATAATCGCCTTATCTTCAGATATTTTATAAACGGCTGCATCATCTGAAGATTCATATCCTACTATTAGATTTTTATCTTCTTTTTTAGGAAGGTCTCTTAGGATGTCTGACAAGGCCCCCGGCCCTATTTTAGAGTTTCACCCTCCGCAAACAATCATGTTCATTTTTTTCTCTGACATATTTACCTCCTGTGTTATAATACTACTTACCTATAATTATACTACTTCATAACATTTTTTAAAAGCATTATTTAGTTATTTAATGTAAAAATAGACAACTAACTTAGAATCAATTTTATCTGTTAGTTGTCTATAATTTTTTATATTTTATTTTACAAAACTCACATGTACGTGATCATAGTGATTTACAGTTAGACCACCACGATCTGGCATTAAATTCCATGTGTTTGCTGGTCCATAGATGTTAGATTGTGGCATATAGAATCTTTGTTTCCAGATAATATATATACACCTAATTCATTCATATTTTTAGTCAGATATTCTTTTTTATCTCCTGTTGTAATTCTATCTACTACATTTTTTAAATTTTTATCAGTTATAAGTTGAACATAATAATGACCATTTTTTTCTATAATAGTTGCTTTTACATTTTTCGAATTAATATCTATTGCAGCATTATTAATCTCATTAGCAACAGTGATTGCACCTAATGCTCCAACTAATAATACTAAACCTGTTAGTATTCTTCTTATTAATCTCGATTTTTTCATTAAAATCTTCCTATGACTCTATAATCAATTAATTATACACAATTCTCACAATTCAAGCAATACAATATTTAATTTGTAATATTGGTAATTCCTTTGTTACATAAAGATTATAAGGACTTTAATAACTTACCGAAGCCTATTTCTTGTATTCATACGTATTAAATTATTTACTCAATACAATTTCCACCATAATACTATTTAAAAAAATAACAAACTTGTAACATAAAAAACAGCTAACTAAGATTACTTAATTAGCTGTTAATAAATATTCAAATTAATTATTAAATATAAGTCTTGTTGTCTAAGAATTTTCCAGGGGTTGGAGTTGAACTGTTATACCCTCCTGTGTTATCTTGATGTTGTACTAAGAATACTTGACCATTAACTATTTTAACTCCTACACCTACTAATGATGAAGTATCTGAAAGAAGTGTATTTCTGTGTCCGTATTTATGAGCTGGTGTTACGTTATGCTCTTCAGTGAACAATTCTTTTAATAAATTATAAGCAATTTCATCAATCGTTCCAGAATCTCCTACTTGAACTACATTGTATAGGATATTGTCTGCACCTGGGAAACCTGCATTAGTAGCTGCTGCTTTTTCTAAAGATCCTCCAGAACCGTGAACTCCTGCATGCACTCCACCATTATTTGCCACGTAGTTAGCACGAGCTGTCGTTGCTGTATTTAATGCTGCATTTTCTGCTAACAGTTTTTTATTGTTATTACTACGTAATTGATTTAATTGTCTAATAAACGATTGTTTAATTTGTTCTTCTTTACTTGCAGCAACTGGTGTTGTAGCTGCAGCTTGAGTAGTTTGGTTAGTCGCTTCAGTTTTCACTTCAGTTTTTGTTTCTGTTTTCACTTCAGTTTTTACTTCTGTTTTTGGATTATTTAACATAACACTTCGTGATTCACCTGATGGTGCAACTGCGTTCAATACTCCTGGTGTATTTGACGGCACTGCATTTACCGGTGTGTTCGGTTTGGCTACTGTTTCACTAGTTTTTGATGTCTCAGCTGTTTTTGTAGTTTCTGCAGTTTTTGGTTGGTCTGCAGGTTTAGCAGTTTCAGCTGGTTTTGTTTGCTCAGCTGGTTTTTTAGTTTCTGTAGCAGGTACTGAAGATTTTGATTGTTCAGCTTTAGCATTCTCATCTTTTTTCAGATCGTCAATACTTGGAACATTTGTTGGTTTATTGTTTTTTTCTTCGTTTATTCTATTTTTTTGATCATTGTTAGCTTTTTGTTGAGCTTTCACTTCGTCTGTAGCTACTTCATAACTAACTGCAATTTTGAATGTGTGCCCTGCTAACTCAGTTACAGTATTGAATGATTCTTTCTTCACCCCTGTGTGAGGTAATTTTCTAGTTGGAACTTCTGCTTTCATATCTAGTTCTACAACAACTTCTTCTCCAGCTTTGATAATATCTCTTTTAACTAAAAATTGAGCTTTGTTTTCAGTTGTTATACGTGCTACAACATTCGCAACTTCTTTATCGGCTACTAATTTAGCATAGAAACGTCCTTCTTTTTCATAAACGCTTGCTTTTACATTCTTCACATTTACATCTACAGCGGCAGGTTTTACATCGATAGCTTTAGTTGGTACTGCAGTTATTCCTGAAAATAACACTAGTCCTGCTAGAACCTTACCAGTTAATTTTAATCCCTGTTTTTTCATAGGTATTTTCTCCTTATTAATAATTCTTTAATAATTACTTCTCCTATATTATAATTCATTTTCTAAATCATAATCAATAGATTTTCAATTTTGTAATACAAAATACATTTTGTAACAATTTAGAAATATTTGGAAACGTTTATGTAATTTTAATTTCCTTAGTTTTGTTATTTACTTAAAATAAGAATTTTAACTTTAAAATATAAT
>CALIWM010000349.1:0-4787 GCA_938046645.1 uncultured Gemella sp.
CATACTTAGGTTTATCAGTACCTTCAACTTCCGAACGTACGTATTCATAAACTTTATTATTCGCTTCTACTGTATCTTTTTTTCCAGTAGTTTCACTAACAGCATCTCCTGTTTTAGCCACCGTTGACTCACGGTAGTCTTTTCCATCTGTATCAGCTGCAAGACCTTTTTTATCGTAAGGCGTTGTTACTGTACCTGTTCCCGCTTCTACTGTTTCTGTTTTTAGTAATGATTTATCAGAATCAAGTTTATAATTTACAGTTGCTTCTGATTTGAAGTTCACTGTGGCATTACCGTCAGCATCACCAGTATTGATGTTAGCTTTTGTTGGTTCAGTTACTCCACCATCCAAAACGGCATCGACTTTGAAAGTTTTAGATGCATCTTTATCATCTGTAAAAGTCGTCGCCTTCGCAGATTCAACTTTAGATGTATCGCTCACTATTGTAGGTTCATTTGTCCCGTTAGACGTTACAGCCGCAGACGCTGTTCCTCCACTAGCTAATAACCCTATACCTACTAATAATGTTGCACCTATTAGTTTCGAATCGGTACGTCCGTCTTTATATTTTCTTAAAGAAAATTTTTCTTTTTTATTATTTTTCAACATAACCTTCCCTCTCCATTCTTCCCTAACATTATTTTTTTACTTAATAGTCTATAAATCATTAACAAAAATTACTTATTTTTCAAAAGCTTTTGATTTACTTATAATTTATATTAAATCTCCTAGTTATTTTTTCAAAATAACTCTATGTAAACTTGCTTATACATTCATAGCTTATCTAATAAATTTTACCATTTTCAGAAAAATTAGTCAATTATTTCGTTACTCATTTATCAATATATTTAACACATTTTTCATCTATTAAAAACCATTATCAACTATACTATTATAAACTTTTCTAAAAAAGCAATTTATAAAATAACACATAAAGAGTAGTTAGTTTATGTTAATCTATATTTATGTATTTTGTGTATGAATTCTTAAAAATATAAAAATATCTTCCTGGATTTTCACCAAGAAGATATTAAGTTAACATATATTCATTTACCTTTTTGATACAACAAGTATCTTTTTACTATAGTTTCAATACTTTCTTATAGTACTCTACCGCTTTATATTTTACATATTCTCTAGCAAAGGTTGACGATTTATATTCACCAGCTTGTTGATATTTCGCAAGAAGTTCTAATAATTCATCAAAAGAATTGAAAGTTTTCGTGTTTTCGCAGATACTTGCGTAATACCTATGACCTAAATCGACATTAGAAAGCAGACAGACTAGACCTTTCGAAGATGCTTCCACAGCAGAATTAGCGAAGCATTCACTTAAGGAACAAGATAGATACCCTTCATGGTCTTCATAAGGTACTTGTTTTACAAAACCTGCAAACTTAACATTATCAGGTAGGTTATCCTTGGTATATCCTTTAGGTAAATTACCATAGATCGTAAGATGACTATCTGGCGTGCGTCTAAATACTTCTATCGCAACCTCGCATTTTTTTATAACAGTCATATTTCCAACTACACACCAATCTTTTACAGTTGTATATACTTCTTCTTTAACATCCTCTACATAGACAGGTGGTAGGAATCTTACCTTATCACTTCCTAATCGTTCTTCCAAGACAGGACTTGCGACAACATTGCTGCACCAACTTTGCAAGACAAATTTCATAAATGGAGCAAGAATATTATAATGCGTATAGGCAAAAAGCTCCCTACCTGTATTTTGGAAAAACTTCCTTAGTTGCAGAGGATACTCATTAACCATATCTATAATAAATCTGTCATTAACAGTTGAATTTTCCGCAAGGTATTCACTTACCAACTGCCACTGCGTCAGTGTTTCATCAGTTTCTTTTTTATGATACTTATGATAATTCTCAGAAACATCACCTTCTAATACTACCCCATTTTTATTAAAAAGTATAAATTTATCTTCTTTAGGGATATATTTATATAATAGTTGCGAAGTATAACACTCTATAGTTCCATCTTTATAGTGAACTAACCCTACATAACCTTCCTTAGTATATTCGACCTCTAAAACATCCTCTAAATTTCCCAGAAAGCTTTTATCTACACTAGGTTTATCTCTAGCAATATCAGATTTTTCAAAAATTACATGATAAAAGTTTTTAAATCCCAGACTTTCAAGAGTTTCTACAAAATTTGGAACAAAATTATCTAGATTCGTCAAAACTAGTTTTTGTTCAACGCCTATTTCTTCGAAAATATTTTGACGTGCAAGTTGACTGCTTTCGAATCCATAAATACTACGAGGAACCCCCTCTTTTATCGTAAATACTCTAACCATTTTCTACTCCAATACATCTTCTAATCTTAAACCACGACTCTTCGCAAGTCTAGTTCTAAACATCATACCTTTATCATCTTCTTCAGGAAGACCATAATATGCGGTCAGTGTATTCATCACGAGTGCATTATCTTTAGTTACCATACGCGCCCATAGATGCCAATCTTCAAAACCATCACAATCAGGATCATAACTACCAGCTTCTATAACTGCAGATTTCCTATAAATTACAGTAGAGTGATTAAACATATTTTTATAAGCTAATTTCAACCATAGTTCCTCACCTGATAGATTATTGAAATTATTTCTTTTAATCCCACCTTGCAACTTAGTTTTATCAGTATCAACTTTTGAACCAATGATATCTAACTTGTCATTTAACTCTAATTCATTAAGAAGAAAATCTAAATGCCACGGCATCCATTCATCATCAGAATCCTGCCTTGCGATATACTTCGCAGTTGCTAACGAAATCCCCGCATTAAGAGCTCTCGATATACCCCCATGAAGAACTTTATGATAGACTACTCTCTCATCATTTAGATATTTTCTACATATTTCTTCCGTTCCATCACGAGATCCATCATCGACAATAATCAATCGGAAGTTTTTATGCGTTTGGTTCAAGACCGATTCAATTGCATTACCGACAGTTTTTTCACGGTTATAAACAGGCATAACGATATCTACCTCTGTATCTGATAAAGGTAAATCTGTCGATTCAATACCATAATTACCTAGTATTTCCACCTCGTTAGTTGTTAGGAACGTTCTGAAACAATGAACACTCACACCTGGAATATCTTTCACAAGAAGTAGCGAGGTAGAATAAAAGCCATAGACTTCTACGTTCTCATAGTTAGCTAATAAGTTGTAAATTTCTTCTTCAAAACATTTATTAGCTTGAACTGTTTCTACATTTTCTATATTAACTGAAACACGTGGATGAGCATAGTATAGTACATTCCCCAATCTTTTCGAAGCCTTCTGTGTAAGTTTTTCTGTAATTGTTATATCTTTTTCGTCTATATAATTGCCAAGCGCTTGTCCTAAGAAGACCTTAACTGTTTTTCCATTAGTCACTCTAATGAAATCTTTTGGTTCAATATCGAAAGGTATTTTTATTAATTTTTCAGTTGGAAATACGGTGTTAGTGTCAAATATTGTGTAATGACCTTTAGATAAGTTTATAACATTCTCCAGAGTTATTTCTTTTGGTCCTACTACCCTGTCTGTATATCGAGTATACATATTCGGTGCAATAATCGAGGTACTACCATCATCGAACGTGAATAATTTCATGAAGGTAGGATTAAAAATACTATGTGCGATTGGATTATCTAAACTCGCTAGATAAAACTTATCAATTTTACTATTTTCTAATTTTTCTCTAAGTTCGCTAGGCCACTCCTTATTTCCAATAAATAGAGTATCTTCACAAAAATCTTTCATTTTCTCAGCATATATTTTCTGCCTATTATCATTGGACATTTTCAAATATACACCAAAAAATTTTTCACCTGTAACCTTAGCAACCTCTCGCGCTACTAAGACTTGAAATGGTGAAGTACAAAAAATAATATTCATACACTATACCTCTCTATTAAACGCTCTATTCAGCGTTAAAAATCACACTAAAAAGCCGTTTCCTTTAATAATTATAAATATTTTATCACGTGGAAAATTTCTAGTCAAATTAAGTCGACGAGGAGTACTCTGGTGAAAAGTTAATATTATCATTAGCTGAAAGTTCGGAAAAGGAGATAAGTGTTGCTAATGAGGTTATTCTACTGTTAGGATTATGTAAACATAAAATGAACCTCTCCTCTACGTCGATATTTTTTGATTATTTGAAATTACATAAACAATCACATACCTTCTACATATCATATAAACACAAACGAAAACACCCTCGAAAATTATCAAGGGTGCTTTCAAGCCATTTATTTTTTATTTACTACTTTGTCTTTATGATTTTATTTATTATATGTTTTTTTATTTTATTTTTCTTTACGACGTCTTGCTGCAGCAAGCATTCCAGCAAATGTCGCAAGTCCTAATCCTGCTAATCCAGTGTTAGTTTCTGTTGTTCCAGTATTAGCTAATCTCTTAACTTGAGTATTTCCTTTTGGTTGAACTGGAGCATTGTTTTGACCTGGTTTTTCAGGTGTTACAACTGGTTTAGGTTGAGGTTTTGGATCTTGGTTTGGTTGTGGTTTTGGATTTGCCACGTAGTTGATTGGTGTGTCTTGACCTGGGTTTTTTGGGATATCTGGTACGATATATCCTTTAGTTGGGTCTTGTGGATCAACTGGTTTAAGTGGTTGTCCATTTCCATCTTTTGGAGTATATCCTGGTACGTATGGTAATGTTTCTGTTGGTTGTCCTGGTTTTGTTGGATCTGTTGGATCATTTGGATACTTGATTGGGTTTGTTGGTTGACCTGGGATGTTTGGAATC
>CALIWM010000350.1:0-6198 GCA_938046645.1 uncultured Gemella sp.
ATTTGGTCTTCTAAGAACTTCTTACGATTTTCCAAGTTGCTCTTGAAGTTATATCCCGTGCGAATTTGCTCTTCTATATTTTTTCCATTTGAATTAATTAAAATACTTTTCTCAACTAATATATCAAGTTCTTTTTGAAGATTAGATAACTGTTCATTTAATACCTTTTGTTCTTCTGTTGCTGTAGAAAATTCTTCTTCTCTTACACTTAAAACTTGTTTTTGTCTTTCAATACTATCAAGTATCTCTTTAGTATTTTCTTCAGCACTCTCAAAGGTTTTTTTTGTTCTGTATCCACCATGCTTTTCCATTAATTTTAATGAAATTTATTATTTCTTTTTTACAAATATTTTCTTCTATTTTTCTTTCAATTAATTCTAATTTACTCTCTTCGCCTGATTCTAACGAAGAGATTTCTTTGTTTATCTTTTGAATTTTACTTTTAGTTTCAGCATTTAAATTTTCTCTTTCTGCTAACTTATTCTCAAGGTTTTGTTTTCTCTCCTCAAGATATTTAATATCATCATTAATTTTTTCACTTCTCAGAGTTCTATTATTTTTTCTTTCTTGAATTACACTTAATTGTGATTGAAGAGATTCTTTTTTCTGAACCAACTCTAACTCTTCATCATGATATTTCATGTAAGTTCTATCTAGAGAAACTAAACTATTCTTAATACTTTCTAAATCTTTAATAAGCTCTTCTTGTCTACTTTCAAGTCCAAGCTTCTCAGATTCTTTCTCATGTTTAACTTGTAGTAAATCTGTAAGTCTTTTTTGATATTCGGCAATATTATAAACATTTAATAAAATATCTTTTTCTTCAAGTTCTTTAGAATAATCAAGATACTTTTGTGTTTTATTCTTTTGATTTTCTAAGATTTCATAACGACCTGAGATTTCTGAGAAAATATCATTTAACCTCATTAAATTGTCATTTGTTTTTTCTAATTTTAGATTAGTTTCTTTTTTCTTATTTTTATACTTTAATACACCTGATGCCTCTTCTATAATTGCTCGGCGATCGACAGGCTTAGATGAAATAATATCTTCTACCTTACCTTGAGTAATAATACTATAACTCTCTTTATTAATACCAAGGTCTAGATACATATCAGTAATATCTTTTAATTTTGAACGTTTATTATCAATGTAATACTCACTATCACCATTTCTATACAAACGTCTTTTAATTTCACAACTATCTTCTCCGTTAGAAAATGTTACCGCTACTTCAGCAAAGTTTTTTCTTTTCGCATCTTCAGTCCCCGAAAAGATAACATCTTTCATGCTACTACCACGTAAATTTTTTGCAGATTGCTCCCCTAAAACCCAACGAATAGCATCAATTATATTACTTTTTCCCGAACCATTAGGCCCAACAACACCGATTAAATTATTTTTAAATTCAAACGTTGTCTTCTTCTGAAAAGATTTAAAACCTGTAACTTCAACCTTTGCTAATTTCATCTCTTTTTCCTTTCATTAATTTTAAATATCTTTATAATCAAGCTTTTCTAATGCTTGTTTTGCTGAAAGCTGTTCAGACTCTTTTTTTGTAGTAGCTGTCCCACTTCCATATTGTTTCCCATCAATTAAAACTGCACTTGTAAAAGTTTTAGAATGTGATGGTCCACTTGAATCTAGTACTACATACTCAATTTCACCCAATTTAATTTTTGAAATGTACTCTTGCAAGATAGTTTTATAGTCTACAAAACTGTGATATTCAAGATCTTGAACTTCTCTAAATAATGTATTATTTAAGAAAGTTTTTACAACTTCAAGATTTGACTCTAGGTACATCGCTCCTGTGAAAGATTCAAAAATATCGGCAAGTAAGGCTGCTCGACTTCTTCCGCCCATCTTTTCTTCACCTTTCCCTAAGTAGATACATTTATCTAAACCTAGTTGTAAAGCATATTTAACCAATGTTTTTTCACAGACAATAGATGCACGTAGCTTAGTAAGTTCCCCTTCAGGAAGCTCAGAAAATTTTTTAAATAAAAATTCACTTGTTGTAAGTTCAACAACAGCATCCCCTAAAAACTCCAAACGCTCGTAATTTAAATGCTTTGCAATTCTTTTCTCATTAGTATAAGAAGAATGAGAGAATGCATTTTTAAAATTTTTGCTGAATTTTAACTTAAAACCATACTCTTCATTTAAATTGTTAAGTAATCTTTCTATATATGTTCGCTCCATAATAGTTCTCCTTTCTTTTATTATTAGGAGAAACTCAATAATTTTACATAAATTGATCAAGTTCCTCCCATAAAATCATTATCTTATTTCAACAACTAAATTAATCCAATAGAAACTCAGAGAACACATCATTTCCATAGAATAATCCTTTTCTAGTTAAACGAAGTTTGTTCCCTTCAATTTCCAAGTACCCTTCTCTTATGTTTTTTTCAATCACACCTTTGAAAATTTCTTCTGCTCTTTTTCCATACTTTTCTTCAAAAATATCTAAATCAACACCTTCTAAAAGACGTAGTCCTAAGAACATTTCCTCTTCAATTCTTTCCTTAAGTGTTACAGTATTTTCTTCACGTCTTGCATGTCCTTTTTCTAACATACTATCGATATAGAATTTTAATGCTCCTTGGTTAGCATAACGTACTCCATCAATATATCCATGGGCTCCTGCTCCAAGACCATAATATTCAATATTTTTCCAGTAACTACTGTTATGAACACTCTCATGACCAGGTCTAGCAAAATTACTGATTTCATACTGTTCATAACCATTTTCAGTTAAGAAGTTAATAACCTCATTGTACATTTTCTCTTCTGTTTCATTCGAAGGCAATGTAACTTTCTTATCTCTCACCTGATTATAAAGCTTTGTCTTTTGCTCTAGAATCAATGAATAACATGAAATATGACTAATATTGTATTCTGCAACCTTCTTCATACTGTGATATAAATCGTCCATAGTTTGCTTAGGTAGAGAAAACATTAAATCGACATTAATGTCCTCAATTCCATGTTTTTTACAATTAGCAATCGCCATATCAACATCATTAGCAACATGTCCTCGTCCAAGAATTTTTAACAATTCATTATTAAAAGTCTGAACCCCCATGCTAATTCTATCAACTCCGTAGCCCTTTACCAAAGCAACCCGAGAATCGACAAGATCCTCTGGGTTAGCTTCAAAAGTAAATTCACGCAGTTGTTGTGGAATTTTATTTCTAAGTGCAGTTAGTAGACGATGAAGTTGTTCATCATTTAATGCACTCGGTGTTCCTCCACCAATATAAATAGTTTCAACATTTTGAATGTTTTCCATACTCTCGATTTCTTTGATTAAGCAATCTATATATTTGTCGACAGGTTGTCTTTGTATATAAAACTTATTGAAATCACAATATGAACAAATATACTTACAAAATGGAATATGAATATATACTCCGCGTGGATAACTCTTCATTATTCTTCATCCATTTTCAGAACAGCCATGAAAGCATCTTGAGGAACTTCTACGCTACCAACAGCTTTCATTCTCTCTTTACCTTTTTTCTGTTTCTCTAATAGTTTACGTTTCCTACTAATATCCCCTCCATAACATTTAGCAAGTACGTTTTTACGCATCGCTTTAATAGTTTCACGAGAGATAATTTTATTTCCAATTGCAGCTTGGATAGGAATTTCGAATTGTTGTTTTGGAATAAGTTTTTTAAGTTTTTCTACAATAACTTTACCACGTTGGTAAGCAAATTCTCTGTGAACGATGAAGCTTAAAGCATCGACTTGTTCACCATTTAATAGAATATCCATCTTAACAAGGTTACTATCTTTATATCCAGTTAATTCATAGTCAAATGATGCATATCCTTTTGTATTAGATTTAAGTTGATCGAAGAAATCAAAAACGATTTCTGATAGAGGTATATCATAAGTAATATTAACCCTTGTGTCATCGATATATTCCATATTTAAGAAAATACCACGTTTCTTCTGACAAAGATCCATAACGGCACCTACATAGTCATTTGGTACCATAATACTTGCCTTAACAAATGGCTCAGTAATCTTATTGATTTTTTGCGGATCAGGCATTTCCGATGGGTTTGACACATCTACTAGAGTTCCATCAGTTTTTTCAACTTTGTAAATAACCGATGGTGCAGTTGCGATGATATCAATATTAAATTCACGCTCGATACGCTCTTGGATAATTTCCATGTGTAACATTCCCAAGAATCCACATCTAAATCCGAATCCAAGTGCTTGAGAAGTTTCCGCTTCATATTGTAACGCAGAGTCATTAAGTTCTAATTTTTCTAATGCTTCACGTAAGTCATTATATTTTGATGAATCGATTGGATATAATCCACAGAACACCATTGGATTTAATTTTCTATATCCAGGTAATGCATCTTTAGCTGGATTATTTGCTAATGTGATTGTATCCCCTACACGAGTTTCACTTACATTTTTAATAGATGCACAGATAAATCCTACATCACCTGCAGTAAGTTCATCAACAATTTTTTCTTTAGGTGTGTGAATACCAACTTCAGTAACCTCGAACACACCACCAGTAGCCATCATCTTAATCTTATCTCCAGCTTTTACAGTACCATTCTTAATACGTACGGATACGATAACTCCTCTATACGCATCGTATAATGAGTCAAAGATTAACGCTTGAAGTGGTTCAGCAGCATCACCAGATGGAGCTGGAATGTATTCTACGATTTGCTCTAAGATTTCATCAATACCAATACCTGCTTTAGCAGAAGCTAGTACGATATCATCTGTTGGTAATCCAATTACATCCTCAATTTCAGTCTTAACCTTCTCAGGATCCGCTGCAGGTAAGTCGATTTTGTTAATAATCGGAATAATTTCTAAATTATTATCTAGTGCTAAGTATACGTTAGCTAATGTTTGTGCTTCAATTCCTTGAGCAGCATCAACTACTAAAATAGCTCCTTCACATGCTGCTAGAGAACGTGATACTTCATAAGTGAAGTCTACGTGTCCCGGTGTATCAATTAAGTGGAAAATATACTCTTCTCCATTTTTTGCAGTATATTGTAATTGGACTGCATTAAGTTTAATTGTAATACCTCTTTCACGCTCAATATCCATTGAGTCAAGAAGTTGTGCTTTCATTTCACGTTGTTCTAACGCCTTTGTTTTCTCTAAAATTCTGTCCGCAAGAGTCGATTTCCCGTGGTCAATATGTGCAATTATAGAAAAGTTCCTTATTTTCTTTTGCCTTTCATTTCTTTTATCCATTTTATTCTTCCTTTACAAATCTTGTTTTTCTACGTAGTCTTTAGCTGTATAATACGAAAAACCATCCCTTATCAGCTTTTCAATCAGCTTTTGTTTAAGCACATATCCTTCATATCTGCGACTATAGCTTTGATAAGCCCTTCTAAAATGCTCATCTAATATTTCATCTTCATTCTCGTCTTCATAGTCTTCGAAAAATATGTCAAACACCTTTCTTATTATATCAGATGTAAAGCCATTTGTATAAAGTTTTTGTGTTATTTTTTGAACTTTTTTATTTTTCGTTTCTCTTCTTACTTTATACTCACGTTCAATAATTTTATAAAGCATTTCTATCATTGCTTCTTCAGTACAAATCTTGGCAATATTTTCATCTATAACATCTTTATCTAAGCCTTTTTCTAACAGTTTTCTTTGTATCCAGTAAGGACCTTTTAAATTAAGATTAAAATAATCTGTTACCGCAGCTTCTACATAGTGATCATCATTCAAATAACCAATTTCCATTAACTTTTCTATTACTTCATCAATAACATTGGGTGCAATCTCTTTCTTCTGAAGATATTCTCTTATATCCTGCTTAGTTCTCAGACCAAATTGTAAATAATGCACCGCCTTACTATAAGCACTTTCGATACTCTCGTGAGCTATGATTTCTTTTAGTTGCTCTTTTGATAAATCTATTTTTTTTATAAGTCCATACTTAATTATCGTATCTTCAGAAACATAAAAATGTTTACCATTTTCTAATTCAATTTTATACTTAACTTTTAGCTTTGTTATATTTGTAACTTGCAAATTTACACCTACTTTCTACATTCCTCGCTAAAACTCTTACCTATAATTTTATCAAAAATCATATAAAAAAGGAAATGTTAGAAAGAAAAGATTAACGAAATCTAACTAGAACAAAAAATCAGTTTCGTTAACCATTTCATTTTT
>CALIWM010000351.1:0-6197 GCA_938046645.1 uncultured Gemella sp.
GTTATAAAAATCACAAAAAAGAATAAAATATAATACTGAATAAAGATATTATTCATCTTTAATAAAGTAGATAATTGCAACTTTCAGATTATAATTTTATATTCCTTTACATTTCACATCTACTTCTATAAATAACCTAAAATTAAAATCCATCTATCTATTCTTGAATAAATTTTTTTTTAGATAACATCTATTTGAATTATAAAAAACTTCCTTGGGATTTATAATTTAAATCCCAAGGAAGTTACTTTCACATAAATATTCAAATTTGACCTAATTTCTCTGCTCTTTCTAAAGATGCATCGATATTCTCACATATATTTTCTTTACCTATTTTTTCAATAAAGCCAGCCTTTTCCATAACATGATATGGTTGTTCATTGACGTGCGATAATATTAATGTTAAACCTCGTTTTTGACATGTTTCCAATATTTCTTCAAGAACTTCTAATCCTGTAATATCCATAGCTGGAACATTACGCATTCTTATAATTAAAACATTTTTCCCTTC
Source organism: uncultured Gemella sp. (assembly GCA_938046645.1). Taxonomy (GTDB): domain Bacteria; phylum Bacillota; class Bacilli; order Staphylococcales; family Gemellaceae; genus Gemella. Next base: position 512 of record CALIWM010000351.1, read on the forward strand.
TCCATGTTCAAAGTTAGTAAACACATTAGCAGCTCCAAAGAACAATGCTCCAAATATTTCATAAACTACTGTATTTTTAGGAACATATTTTAAATCGACTTCTTCTGACAGTTTGTCATCATCAGATGATCCTTTATAAGTCCATTGCCTAACTTCTGCAATATCTGACATACGTTTTAAGAATAAGAATGCCGCTAATACCATACCAAACTCTATTGCAATAACTAAGTCGAAGAATAACGTTAATAAGAAAGTAATAATTAATACCGCAATATCACTCTTCGGTGCAGTTTTCACCATACGTACACAAATACGCCAACCACTCATGTTATATCCTACGATAATTAATATTGCTGCTAAACAACTCATAGGTATATAAGACGCATATGGCATTAAAAATAATAATATTAATAATAAAGTAAATGCATGTACCATTCCAGCTACTGGTGTTCTTCCACCATTTTTCACGTTAGCTGCCGTTCTAGCAATCGCACCTGTTGCTGGAATACCACCAAAAAGTGCCGACATAAAGTTCCCTACACCTTGGGCTACTAACTCTGCATTTGATTTGTGCTTACTTCCTGTCATACCATCAGATACTACAGCCGATAATAATGATTCTATCGCGGCTAATATCGCGATTGTAAATGCTGGTAAAATCATCTCTCTAATTAGAGAAAATGAGATTGTCGGCATTGTAAAGCTAGGAAGCCCTGCTTTAATCGTGTATAAATCACCAATAGTCTTAACCGGTAATTTGAAAATAGCCACTAAAAATGTTGTTACTAGTATTGCGATTAAAGAACCAGGTATTTTCTTAGATACCTTCGGCCAAAATATTTGAATTAGTATTGCAAGTAATCCTATAGCTAAAGTAACGAAACTAATACTTTTTATATTATGACCATACGCCACTAATTTTCCAACAAACTCTGCCGGAACTGCTCCCATACTTAATCCTAAGAAATCTTTCACCTGACCAACTACTATTCCCATAGCAATCCCTAGTGTAAATCCAATAGTAATAGTTTTCGGAATAAATTTAATCAAGTCACCAAAGTGAAATAATCCCATTAGAATCAACATAACTCCTGCCATAAGTGTGGCAACAGTTAATCCTGCAATTCCATGTTCAGCTATAATTCCATATATAATAACGACAAAAGCGGCTGTAGGTCCACCAATCTGAACCCTACTCCCACCTAAAAATGAAATAAAAAAACCTGCTATAATCGCAGTATAAAGACCTTGTTCCGGATTAACCCCAGATGCAATCGCCAAAGCAATTGATAAAGGCAATGCTATAACAGCTACTATCAAACCAGCAATTATATCTTTTAAGCATTGTTCCTTTGTATAATTTTTCATTACACTAAATAACTTCGGTTTAAGATATTTAAATGAATTCATCTTCTCCTCCTACATTTGAGAATCTTTAGTATTACTAGTTTAGCACATAACTAACAAAAACTCTAGTTAAATCAGAAAACCTAATAAAATATTTTTAAAATTCCCTATCAAATTTTTCTAAAACCAAAGTTATATCTATTATATAATAAATTTTATCTTGTTATAACCTTAAAAAAGGCTTGAAAATTTTACTTTTCAAACCTTAATCAATTATCTATATAATCTTTAATTAATTTTTTCTTTGATGTCTTTTATTATATCTGCCAATAATTCTTTATTTGAAGTATCGTACCATGTTCCATCCATTTTATTTCTAAACCATGTCAACTGACGTTTTGCATAACGGCGTGAATTCTGAGAAATAGCTGCAATAGTATCTTCTTTAGAAACATTACCATTAAGATATGGAATCATCTCCTTATATCCTATTGCTCCCAGAGCTTGCAGTTCTAGACCATATTCTTCAATAATTTCTTTAACTTCCTGCTCAAGCCCTTCTTCAAACATCAGTTCAACACGCTTATTAATGCGATTGTATAGAACTTCTCTATCTGTATTAAGAACTATTAAAAATGGATTATAACAATCTAAAACGGTATCTCCATTATTGTTTGCCGTTACACTTTTCTTTTCATTCATCACATAATTATATGCATTAATTACTCGACGATGATTTTCTAAATCAATCGTATTATATGTATCTGGATAATTCTCTTTTAGATACTCTCTTGCCATATCAACATCAATATCATAAGTTTTTTCCTCTAAATCAGTAAACTCATAATTATTTAGAACAGCATTCATATAAAATCCAGTTCCACCAATTAATAATGGCATCTTCCCTCGAGCGTGTATTTCTTCAATTTTCTTACGTGCAAGTTTTTGAAAATCATAGACAGAACAAGTATCAGTAGGTTCTAGTTCATCTATTAGATGATGTACTACTCCATCCATCTCTTCTTTTTTCACTTTTGCAGAACCTATATCAAACTTTTTATAAATTTGAACACTATCTATTGAAATTATTTCACAGTCGAACTCTTTTGCAAGTTCTATACTAAGTGATGTTTTCCCAACTGCAGTAGGTCCTACTATCGCTATTAAAGGTATTTTTTCCATTTTACCTCCTACACTATACGCTTAAACATTTTTTCTAAATCTTTTTTCTCCATTTTTGTAATTATCGGACGTCCATGTGGACACGTAAATGGATTCTTACATTCATAAAGATCACTAATAACCTTATTCATCTCGACATCTGTAAGAACTTGATTTGCTTTTATAGACATTTTACAACTCGCCATCGCAATTGCATCATTCCTTAATTCATTAAAAGTTATATTGTTATTTCTTAGAACTTTCTCTACAATGATTTTTATCATTTGCTCTTCGTCTTCTTCTATCCAACCTGGAAACTCACGAACAACATAAGAATTATCTCCAAACTCCTCAAAAACAATACCAAGCTCTTCAAATTTTTCTAAATTATTACGAACTTCAGCCGCTTCTTCTACAGAAAAATCAAACATAAGCGGTATTAACATCTGTTTTTTATAATTCTTTCTTTCAATAAATTCGCGTTGTAATTTCTCATAATTATATCTCTCTGCAGCAGCGTGCTGGTCTATTAAAAATAGCTTATTATCAGCCTCTGACAAGATATAAGTTTTAAAGATTTGTGCCAACACTTTTAAATCAGGGAGCGTACGTACTTTTGTATCATCATCTTGAACGATTTTCGCATCTTTAATTTCATTAAAATGACTATCATCTTTTACTACATTAGAGACTACTTTTTCTGTTTGATCATCATAACTCGCGTTATCTTCTTTTTTAGAGAAATTCATAAAGTTCTCTATCTCTTTTTTAGTAGGCTTATCACCGAACTTATTTCTATTATCACGAGGATGTGAACTATAACTTAAATCTGGTAAATCACTCTTAATTCTCTGAGTTTTACTTCTTTGATTAAACGTATTTTCTTTATTTTGTACTGATGTTTTTTCTTCACGAGAACCAGTTAACAGATCTCCTCCAAAAAGAAATTCATCTTCTTGAATAACATAACTAGTAGATTCTTCTTGATTATCTGAAAAACTACTTTCAACGTCTATATTTAGTTCAGGTTCTTTTTGATCTTCTGAAAAAATATTCTTATCTTCTACATCTCCAAACTTATTATCTAGTTCATCTAAGAAATTTATTTTTTCGATTTTCGCTTTTTCTTTTTTCGTAAGGACATTATTCATTCCTTGTGGAATATATGTATAATTACTTAATCTTTCAGAGATAACTTCTTTGATTAAACTTATTAACTCCGCTTCTTTCGATAATCTCACTTCTTGCTTAGTTGGATGCACGTTAACATCTAGTAAAATCGGATCCATTTCTATATTAATAACACATAATGGATATCTATTTATCATTAAAAGTGTTCCGTAAGCATCGATTATAGCATTTTGAATTCCATAGTTTTTAATATAACGACCATTAATAAAAATATTTATATAATTCTTACTAGCTCTTGTCTCTTCCGGAACAGAAATATAACCGAATACTTTGTAATCATCGTTATTACCACTAAATTCAATCATATTTCTAGCAACACCCATATTATAGATTTTAGATAAAATCTTATGAACATCACCATCACCATAAGTTTTAAAGGTGATTTTCCCATCTACATGCAGTTCAAAAGCTACATTAGGATAAGATAGAGCAAACTTATGAATAATATTAGTAATATTGGCTTGCTCTGTATGTGGATTACGTAGATATTTTAACCTTGCCGGGGTATTGTAGAATAAATTTTCTACACTTAAATCAGTTCCTTTAATAGGAGCGTAATATTCTTCTGAAACTATTTTTCCACCTTCAAGAACTAGCATCTTTCCTTGTGCTTCTCCTGCACAACTTTTTATCGTTACCTTACTTACAGAAGAAATACTCGCTAATGCCTCACCTCTAAAACCTAGCGTTTCTATGTGAAATAAATCATAGTCAGCACTTATCTTACTAGTCGCATGTCGTAAAAATGCTCGTGCCAAATCATCATTAGAAATACCACTTCCATTGTCAATAATTCTAATTTGTTGAATACCAAATTCCTTGATTATAACTTTAATATTTGTACTTCCTGCATCGATAGAGTTTTCTACAAGCTCTTTAACAACAGAAGAAGGTCTTTCGACTACTTCTCCTGCCGCTATTTTATTTGATAATTCTGCAGATAATATATTTATTTTTCCCATTTAATTTATTTCACATCCTCACTTATTTTTCTCTGTAATTCATAAAGAAGATTGAAAGCTTGCATTGGTGTTGTTTCTAAAAAGTTTACACTCTCTAATTGCTTTTTGATTTCATCAAATTTCTCATTATCACCATCGAAATCCAATTGTAATTTTGCATAATTTTTCTTTGATTTCTCTTCAGCTTTTAATTGTTTTCTAATAGTTTTCTCTAATTCTTCTTTAAGTTCTTTTTCTAATTCAGAACGAAGTTGTTGTCTTAAAGATTCCTCGTCTATTTTTCCAACCTCTTCTTTAACTACTCTACTGCTGTATTCTTTTTCTAGTTCTTGACGTATTTTTTCTCTTAACTTTTCTTCAGACTCTTGTGATGAAGTTTCATTTAATAATACTTTATTGTATCTGGCATTATCAACAAGATCCTCACTACCTTTATTTCCACTTTCTAATTCTCTTAAGATCTTATTAGCACCTACGATAACATCTTCTGGTAGGTGGGCAAGTTGAGCAACATGAATACCATAACTCTTCTCGATAGGTCCTTCATTAATTTTATATAAGAAAATTAGTTTTCCATGGTCTTCCTTCGCAGAAACGTGGATATTTTTTATTCCCTGGGTAATATTTTCTAACTTTGTAAGCTCATGATAGTGAGTTGAGAATAATGTTTTACATTTGATAGTATTATTAATATATTCTAATATTGATTGAGCTAAGGCGATACCGTCATACGTCGATGTTCCACGACCAATCTCATCAAAAATTAACAATGAATTTGCAGTAGACTCTACTAAGGCATTCTTCGCCTCAATCATCTCAACCATAAACGTTGATTTACCTCCAGCAAGATCATCACTCGCACCTATTCTCGTAAATATTTTATCGAAAATCGGTAAATTCGCAGAAGTCGCTGGAACAAATGACCCAATTTGAGCAAGAATCACGATAAGAGCAAGCTGTCTCATATAAGTAGATTTACCAGACATATTAGGCCCTGTAATAAGCAAGATATTGTTATCTTTATC
>CALIWM010000352.1:0-5575 GCA_938046645.1 uncultured Gemella sp.
AAACCAGGTCTTAAGAAAGCTCGTAAAGCATCACAATTCTCAAAACGTTAATCAACACGATTATATCAACGTTTCAAAGCACTCAAGAGTTTACCTCGTGGGTGCTTTTTTATGTTTTTTGAAAAAGTTAACCTTATTTTTTAGAGAAATTTTTGTAAATTTAAAATCAGTGCTGAGTTTTATAGAATATTTTATATAAAAATGGAGTTTTTAAGAGCGTCTTCAATTAATGCTTTATTTGTATGATTTACTAGTTATTCTATTGATAGAAGCCGATAAATATCAATTAGCAAGTTTATCATTTAGATTTACTACTGAGATAAATGATGAAATTATTCTATTTGAAGAGTGTTCAGATTTAGCAGTTTATTTGACTATTTTTTGTAGGTTCTAATATTCTTCAAGTTAGTTAGTATGATGCTACAAGAATATCAATACTACTATTGATAATTATCATACATCGAATAATATGTGATGAATAAAATTCTGGAATAAATGATACAAGAAGAATGTATCAAGGGGAAAATTTTTTTTGATGAAGAGTACATACTTGGTAAGTGTTATAGTGTGTGGATATTGAGTTGACGGGTTGTTTGATAAATTATATAATAATGTTAACTATGTGATTTCGGGTATTAATGTTATTTAAATGTGTATACATAAGGAGGTTAAATGGCGAGTTCAAATGTTGATCAGAATAGAAATGCAACATCTAGTTGGAGCGGTTATATCCATCAAGGGAAAGTTGGTTTTTTAGTTGCGCTAAGACAATTACGATGGTGCATTGAAAATGAAATAGAAAATTTTGAAGATTATGCTATAAGATATGAGAATGCTGAGGATTTTGATATTATTGGCAATGACGGTCAAGTGTTGTCGAGGCATCAAGTGAAAGCATATATTAATGGAAATGAGAGAGAAGATTACTCGGATTTATTTAATATACAAAAGAGGAAGTTTGAAGATGAAAAGGAAAAAATAGACAAAAAGGGATTTCAGATTCATGAATTTGATGGTAAAGGAAATACAGTACGAGAGGTGGTTCCTTGTGACGGCAGATTTTTACATGTGATTGTAGATGTGCCAGATTTTAAACTATCAAAGGATGATTATTTGAAAAAATATACTGGGCGAACAAAATATACAGATAATGATTCTTGTATCAAACTTTATGAGTATAATCAATCTGAAAATCTATTTTATTGCCCACTTTCTCAAGATGATAATAATGATACTATTAAAGACTATTGTATAGCTGAAATTAAAGAAATTTTAAAGATAGAAAAAAATCCTTTAGAAGAGAATAGTTCTCATCTTGAACAAGTATATCATAGATATATTGGATCGTTATTGGATCATAGTATCGGAACAGCACACAGTGAATCTGGTTTCCCAGAAATATCCTTTGGAGAGATAATTGCAATTATTAAAAATGCATTCCCTAAAGATAAAATATTTGAATTAAAAAATAAGTTAATTTATAGCTGGGAGCAGTATCACCAAGGTTATGCAGATGATATCTGTGAAGATGATTTCATTCAAATGGATAAGATAATAAAAAAATTACTATCTATGTCTAAAGATGAATTTTATAAGTTTGTAAAGATGATTTTACCTGATAAAACATCAGACGAAAATATTCTGAAGTTATTTCCTATTACTTCTTTAGAAAATATATTTTATCTGTTACTAGAAAAAACTAAAAGTTTTTCATTTGAAGGTTATAATTATTTAGATAGTAATGATAAAAGTTACAGAGTTTCTTTGATAGATATTCAGAATAGACCTGGCAAGATTGCTAAAATAATTAAAGAAATTATAAATAATTCAGAGTTTTTAAAAGCAACTTTCAATCATGATTTTTTGATTAATAGATCAATAAATGATATTTCTATTGATTCGAGGATTGATGAATTATCAGATGTACCTGAGAATATTCGATATAAAGAAGAATGGGATACTGGTATAAAAAATAGTATTTTTAATGCTAATATGGAGTTTATTAAAATTGATACAGCTCTTGAAAAAGAGTTAAGAATTTCAGAGGAGTAGTATGAAAAACATCATTGTAAATTTGTTAAAACATAATCATTTTGATTGTGTAGACACAGATTTTAATTTATATACTAATCAATTAAAATCAGAGTATTTTATAGTTAGTCAATATAGTCAAGAAGAGTTGCATGATTTTTTTGAAAATGATAAAACATCACAAATAATAGATAAATTTGAAAGACAGTCAAAAATATCTGAGCACGAGAATATAAAGAAAAATACCTCTTTGTTTATTTTGGTAGAAGTTGATAATTTGAAGGAAGCATTTGAAGACGATAAAATTCAAAAATCAATTTTATTGATTGAAGAGGACTATTATTATTTTAGAAAGTTCATAATATTATACACTCGAAATGGGTTATTGGATTTACGAGATAAAGAGACTAATGAAATACTCTATACTTACTTAGAATCTAATATTGATGCTTTTGAAGATGATATGTTTTTTAGTGAGTCGTATTTTATGGCTATGGAAATTGGAGTAAAACTACCATTTTTCACACTCCCTAAAAGAAATGATATTTATCAAAGTATAGAAAATCAGTATCAGGACAATAAAGATGAATTAGATAATAGATTATTAGAATTTTATACTAAAGTCACTGATGAGAAATTATCAGAATCACTAAAAGATATTTCTACCGATGATCAAATTATTTCTGATTTACTAGAAATAGGAGAATTATTACCATGAAAATCAAAAAAATCTTAATAAAAAACTTTAAAAATATAAAGGAAACTAGAATTATTGATTTTCAAGAGAATGTAACTTTGTTTGTTGGACCAAATGGATTTGGAAAAACTACAATTTTTGACGCAATAGAGTTATCATTAACTGGAAAAATCCGTCGAATTGAAGAGTCCGATTATAGCGATGGTAGAAGTAGTTTTAGTACTCCTTATTTTCAAAATAATCCTAATGAAGATACATTCATTGAGCTAATGTTGACAAATGATGAAGGTAGTTCTTTGATAGTATCTAGTCTCTATAAGAATAGTATGAATGCTGAGGGAAGTAATGTACCAAAGTTTTCATTTTCAAAATTTAAAAGAACAGTTCGGTTTGGGCCAGGAATTTCATTTCAATCCCTTGAAGACTTTGATGGTTTGAGTGAAAGAGATATACAAAAGGTCATTAGTCAGTTTTTAGGATATGAATCAGAAGATTATAGATTAGGTGATACTTTTGATTTGTTTCATTATATTCAACAAGATGAAACAGCTTATTATTTGAAGCAAAAGGAGAAAGATAGAAAGGAGCAATTGAACTTTTTATTAAATATTGGAAACTATGTTAATAGAAAAAATCGATTAGAGCGTTTAAGAAGTGTTTTATCCTCTAGTGAAAAGGAACTAAAAGCAAAAAAGGATAAGCTAAAAAATTCCCCAATTAAGAATAACACTCCATATTCTAAATTATCTCTTAGAGCAGATACTGACTTTGCTTTTAACAATAAATCGATTGTTTTTGATGATGAATTATCAAATGAAAGTTTAAATATATATCTATCAGAAATTGATAAATTACAAGAATTTCGAAATTCATTTTCTCCAAAGGATTACTTCCTCAGAAAACAAAGTGAGCAGTTTGAGCGAGAGGTGCTGGATGATAAAGATTTTACTATTTACTTAATAGTTAGAGAAATACTTGAAAATCAGGAATATATAGAGTATATTGAACAAAATCATACTTTAATTTCAAATGATAAAAATTATTCCTATTTTTTACTTAAAAATTATATCGGACAACTAGAGTCATTGGAAAATGACCGTATAATGTTTCAACAAGGAAAATTATTGGGAAATTTGATTGATGTCGAAATTGATAAAATGGATATTGAATCAATTGAGAAGTGTTTAAATAGTTTTACAGGATGGGATTTTGGTAGGATATGGTTTGAAAAATTTGAACCCAAATTGGCAGAATATAAGATAAAAAAAGAGCAACTGGATGATGGTGTAAATTCGATTAACAAGTTACTTGAGATAAGAAGTCGTCTGAAAGAACATATTGATGAAGACCATTCAGAATGCGTTTTTTGTGGACATGATTGGATTAAAAATGAGAAATTATTACTTGCTTATGAAGAAACAACGAATCAATTAAGTAAAAATCTATCGAATTTTGAAATAGAAGTTACAAATTATGTTCAAGAATTAAATCAATTAAAAATAGAGTTGCAAAATCAGATTCAAATTGAACAAGAGAAACTAGTTGTTCTTACGCCTGATTTTTTGGAAGTGATACGTTCTCTAAAGAATTATGATTTCCCTGATAATTTTAAAGACCTAATTTCAGTAAATTCAGATTTTGTACCTATGTTAGTTGATAAAAGTGTTTCGTTACAAAAATTCAAAGTGTTGAAAAAACAGTTATATGAATTATTACAGGAAAAGTTATTGTTGCCCAAAGAAGTCTATGATGTTTTTCTTAGAGTTGTAAATAAGAAAGTAGATTTTGAAACACTTTTAGATAAATATTCAGTTTTAGAGAGAGAGTCCATAAAGGAATTTCAAATTTCTTTTGAAGATTTACCAATTAACTTGCATAAATTTCAAGAGAATGGTGAGAAACTTTTAGCCTATTTGGAAGAACTAAGAATACAAATAGTTTTCGATTATTCTAAAAGTTTAGATTCACATAATCTATTTGATAAGTATTTCGCGTCTAATGAAAAAACTTTTGAGGACTGTACTATAGAAAGAATCGGTCAAAAACGAGAGTATATTATTACCCAGTTTGAATTACAAAGTTTAACGATGTTTAATTTAATTGAGAACCGTCTTCAAATGATTGAACGAACGATTACTTATTTGAAACAACGCGTTGGAGAACTGAATAGTAATATAAAATCTTACCAAGAGCAGATGATTCAAAAATTGAAGCTCCCTTTCTATATGTACACAGCAAAAATATTACAAAATTATCAACAAGGAATGGGAGTTTTATTAACTACTCAGAATAATGCAAATATTAGATTTATAGCAAATAGTAATAGTGATCAGGATGTGATGTATCAATTGAGTTCTGGGCAAATAGCTGTTATTTCTTTTGCTTTTACGTTAGCATTAAATACTACATTTAAGATTTCAAAAGAGTTCAAATTTTTATCAATTGATGATCCGATTCAAGATATGGATTCTATGAATGTATATGCTTTAATTGATTTAATAAGACATTCATTATCAGACTATCAAATTATTATGTCCACACATAATGATGGTAGTGCTATGTTTATAAAATATAAATTTGAACTATTTTCAGATTCTGAAATATCAAATGTAGGTCTAAAAAATATAAAGAACATATTATTGGAGGGTTATGAATTATAAATAAAATACGTGGTAAGAAGAATTGATACAGTTTGATTCTATTCTTTGATAGAAAAAGTAAAAAACGGTGGAATAATGCTACAAAGTTATTCTAAAATTACTTTAAATGAAGTGTTTCCAACCAGGTCTTAAGAAAGCTCGTAAAGCATCACAATTTAGTAAACGTTAAAACTTATTTAAACTTATT
>CALIWM010000353.1:0-6575 GCA_938046645.1 uncultured Gemella sp.
TATTACGGGCTTATAGCCCGTGAGCAAACCACCCGTTTTACGGGTGGTTATGATTTGACATCATAAAGTCTTGCGTGGTTTGACATCATTTTGACATCAGAATATTTTAGAAATACGTTCTACGATGTCATCTTCCATTTTAGGTGTCACATGTGAGTAGGTATCCATTGTTTCTTGGAATGAAGCGTGTCCTAGGCGTTCTTGTATGGCTTTCATATTGGCCCCATTTTCGATGAGAAGGGTGGCATGGGTATGTCTAGTACCATGCATAGTAAAAGAGGGCTTACCGATTAAATTGGCGTATTTCTTACATAACTTGCTGACTTCATCAGGACAACGAGGACCGCCTTTTATACCAGGAAATACAAGATTATTATTAATCCAGTTCATTGTTTTTATTCTACGCTTATCAATGATTGTTTTATGCTTCATAAGCTCCTGGAGTGTTTCCGTATCAATGGCAATTATCCGTTTTGAGGATGTGGTCTTGGTTGTATTGGATATAACTGCAGTAGATCCGATTTTGAGGGCTGTTTATGAAATGGATATAGTTGATTTCTTGAAATCAATATCCGACCATCTTAAGCCTAATAATTCAGACCGTCGCATACCTGTTGCAAATGCTAATTTAAAGAGTGCATGATGCTCTATATTAGATATATTAGATAGGAAGCTTTTGACCTCATCTGCAGATAAGGTAACCATATGTCGAACCTTAACCTGTTTTGGTCGGTCTATGTTTTTCATATAGTTTTTAGGGATAATGTCATCTTTTACCGCCTGCTCTAATATGGATCCTAGAATTGTCATGGTGTAGGATATAGTTCTTGATGACAATCCGTCCATTGATTCATAGACATATCGTAATGTATTAGGTTTAATTTCAGCTAACTTCACGCCACCGATTTTATCTCTTATATAACGATTGATAATACCAGTATAACTTTGATAGGTGGCAGGGGTTATGGTCTTTTCTTTTAGTTGTAACCATATATTAATCCATGTGTTTAATGAAATAGTATCATCGAAATTAGCACATGATTGATTAGTATTTATGTATTTCTCCATAGCTTCTATGGCAGCTTTCCTGGTGGTACCATAGAAGAATTTACGCTTGCCGTTGATGGTTTTCGATACCTGGTAGCGTCCATCGGCTCTCTTTTTTGCCATAAAAATAACCTCCTTAGCTTAAATTTGGGTATAAGAAATAAGCCTTAGAGGTTTTATGTGATATAATAGTATTGGAGTAAAAATGAAATACCTCTAAGGTATGTAGTTTTTAGTAGCCCTCACTGCGGTGAGGGCTTATTTTTTATTTCTTTTTAGCTCGTCGCTTATTTCTTTTTTCTTTTTTGTTTAATATATGTTTAGGGAGAGGGATTGGGTTTTTCCACTCTGGAAGCTCAAGCCAATTATTAGGAAATCTCATTGATTTAGCATCGATATACCTGCTATGTATAATTAAATCTTTTATAAAATACACAAATGGGTAGTCAGGATCAATTGTTTTTAATATCTCAGACATAACAATTATTGTATTGTATATTTTACTGTCTAATTTTGAACTGTCTGATTTTGAAACGATAAGTTTGTCTTTTATATTTCGAACAGGCTTAAACACAATAGGTGTTCTTTTATTCCAAAGCCTACCATTATGAGCACAAACATTTCTTACCCATCTCAAGTTATTAAGAATCGATTGCATTGGCATATAATCAAAAGGAAACTCTTTATATATGGCTTTTTTATCTGCCCTTTTTTTTATTCCATCTATCCAATTTAATAATTCACCGAGCGTTAGTAATAAAGCGGATACCCAAATAGGAGGGGTGTTAATATGGGGACATTTATTTTTATAATGTAACGCAAATTGCTCTTTACTGTTTAGGTAAGTTTTTTTTAGTTTATCAAATGCAGAGGGTTGTCCCTGAATTCTAGAAACTGTACATACATTGGACTTAAAGATATTCGAGTCTTCATGAGGATGTGATGTATCATATTGTGTTGCTAAATATTGACTCCATGATGCCTTTACCGCTACTTCTATCTTTTCTATTCCAGTAGAAATTAATCGTCTGAATTTTTGGTCAAATATATAAGCATACTTTATTTGACTCCACGTCGTGCCCTCTCTAAACTTATGGTTTCTAGGTGAGCATTGAGGATACCGTTTTTCATGCATCCACCAATATCCACTTAATCTATAATATCCGACAGTGCTTAACCATCGTCTTAAATCATTATCATCATCGACAATCATCCCTCTATTTTTTAACTGCTCAATCTGTTGGTCAATTGTTGTCGGTTGCTTTATATTTGTTGCCATAAAGTAATACCTTTCTAGGTATAAAAAAAGACCCATCCTGGTGCGCAGCTGTTGAATAATCAACTCTAAGCGTGATGGGTACTGTTACCATTATATTATCACGCATATTTGCAATTTTCAAATTACATAAACGCAATACCATATTCCAAAAATACATAGTAGTTTTAAAACTTTTTTACAACACATGATGATAAAAGTTAATACTCTCTAACTTAGCATCATCTATATGTGACCTACGAACCATTTGTTCGACAAGGTTTACGTGTTCATTTAAGTAAAAATTATCATTAATAATATGCATTAATTCATGTTTAATTTCCTCTCTCATGCGATCATGAGGGAGGTTTTTGTTTATGTAGATGTTATGAGTATCTACATCTTCACATTCCTCTGACACAGCATTGGCATGTGGTAAGTCGCAGTAAATCAAATTTACAACCAACGATAACACTCTCCCTTGTGTATTTACTTATGTTTTAGTTTTAACAGTTCTATATATTCAACTGCTTTCTCCATGTCCTCTTTGGATATGCCACGAGATGCGGAGAATAATAAACGTGCAGAAGGACGGGTGCGAAGGTATTCAGCGTATTCAGCTGTTTCAGAATCAAGGTAGTAACCTTGTGGAGTATCATCATTATCCCAACCAATTAACCATTCTGGCTTTACTTCTAATATGGGAGCCAATCTATTAATAAAATCAATAGAAACACTAGCGATTTTACCAGATTCATATCTTTGCATATTACTTTCACTAATACCTAATCTTGCTCCTAAGTCAGCTAATGTTATGCCTTTTTGCTTTCTAATGGCTTTTATTCTTTCTCCTATTTCTTTATTTATTGTATTTCTTTCATCGGTACTCATAATATGCCTCCAAATAAGAATCGCCCTTACAAACATATATTACAATAATCTTGAATAAAATTCAAGAAAAATTATAAAACTTTTATAAAATCTTGCATAAAACGATTGACAAGTTATTTTTATAGGCTTATCATGTAATCAGAAACTTGCATAAGATGCAAGAAAAGGGAGGTGAAAAGATGAAACTAGAAAAGCTGAAAGGATTATTGGTAGAACATAAGAAAACATATGCAGATTTAGCAGAGTTATTAGGTGTATCTATCACAACCATTAATAGTAAGATGAATGGGAAAACACAGTTTGATGTAGTAGAAGCTACAATAATTAGTGATTGGCTCGAATTAGACTGTTCTAGCCGAGTTGATATTTTTTTACATAATAACTTGCATAACATACAAGTTATGAGTTAGAAGAGGTGAAATCAAATGAAAGAATTAAAACAACCAATGAATAGCGCTCAACTATATGAAGTAAAAGAATCATATAAAGATCCAACTGTAATGGAAGTAATTTCCTTATTAAAACAAAAAGAAGGACTTACATATGCAGGGGCAAATGAAATCCTTCTTAGTGTTTCTACTGTATTAGAATATGAAGCTACTTATCTCTCAAAGTTACCGCTGCATAAAGAACAGTAATAGGTTCATCTTCGTCAACAAATAAGAATGGAACGCAGCGATTAGAACCTAAGAAAACAACATTGTTAAGCATGTTAGGAAGCTTTGAAAGTTGCTTTTTATCAAAATGAGAGATGAAGTCTACATATAAAAAGCGGTTCAAGAAGTAAGCCGTATCATTGGCATGCCAATTGATTAATGAAGTACGGATGCTATGAGTTTGTGGAAGTTGTAATAACTCAAGCAATTTATCATATTCAATTGGCTCAAGTGGACGTGGCTCAAAACTATGTTTGTAATCTGGCGGAATGATTGGAATATATGGATTATCCGCATAAATTAGCGATTTACATGTAATCAATTCACCATGAAGTTTACAAAGAAATTCTACTTCATAAAAATCATCAATTGTAAGTGATTGATAGATTGCAAATTCTAAAGCTTGTAACTCTTTAATTGTTTTAGTCATAAATTAATCTCCTTTCAAGGTCGTTATAGCACTAAGAGAGGATATAACGAGGAATACATATGAAGAAAACAAAGAAGAAAAGAAAATTACCACGTATAACAATCAAGATACATGGTGATTTAAATATGGATAAGTTAGTTAGGTTGTTTAAAATTGCCAATGGAAACTGCAATTACTGATGCAGTACTTAATACTAGTGAACCAAGATGTTGAGTACCTTGTGAAGTGATCCACTGAATATCTTTTAACAAGATAGAGTTTGCATCAAATATCATATGGCGATTTGTATCAGGGATAAAATTTTCATTGGCAGCTTTTTCTGCACCAGCTAAAAACTGGTAAAGAGTTTTTGCCTGTAGATCTGTATCATCACTAAAAACAGGCAATGCAGATAAGAAGCCGTTTGCAGTAAGAAGTAATAGTCTATTGTCTTTTAATTCTTCCATGTCTAAAGACATAGCAAATGCAATTATCTTTTTATGCATATCCATAATATCACCTCCTTTCAAGGTGATTATATCAATTATAAAAATAAGATGAAATAGAAAGGTGTAAGTAGTAATGGAAAGTGTTCAACCAAAATACGTGCCAATTAGCACATTAGCTAAGATATGGGGTCGTAGCAAGATGTATATCTATAGAAGAATAGATATGATCCGTAATGAAGGTAAGTTTGACCAAATATGCATGCAGTTGGGACCGCAGCAAACTTTAGTCAATATAGACAAGTTTGAAGCGTGGATGAAAGGGCAGCATATGAAGTGGCTAAAGGGGGCATAGAAGATGAATATTATTAATCTAATAACAACCGTGCAATGGTGCTTAGGTGTATTGGGGTTAGGACTATATTGCGGAATTGAGCAAGCGGAAGGCTGGCAAATATTAATCAATGTAGTTCTTACGCTAACAACTGGCATTACAATTTGGATGTTAGGCAGGGTTAAGGAGGTGATAAGTCATGATATTAAAAAAAGAAAAAGCAATGGACTTACTAATAAGATATTTAAAGTTCACTAAAGAAGAAGCTGAACTATTAAAGGAAAGTATTACAAGTATCAGTGTAAATAACAAAGCTACTAGCATGGATTTCACGATATTGGCAAATGGATGCGCCATATTTTTGAAGCGTAAAGCAGGTAGTTACGAAATGCGAGTTACAGGGAAAGGACCAATCAAGGAATATACGTTCTATCTAGCAGAAAGAACAAGAGGAATATTGCTTGATGCGGTGACATGTAATGAGTAAACACTGCAGCATATGTGATGAGTGCAATAAAAAAAGCCATGCCTACATTCACTGTAGACAGGCTAAAGGGATTATATGTATGGAACATTGCGATGCATGTCAATATTTAGAAGTAGCACAAGGGGACATGCATTGCAACTATCCAAGGCAAAAAGAAAAGGCCACTAATTAAAGTGGCCTAATCAAGCACGTAATTACGCACCAAACCTAACGTAATTATATCACACATGGGCATAAAAAGCTATAGAAAAGCTTATTTTAAGGCTTTTCTTATTAACTAGATATAACATATTAACAAATCGACCATGGGAGTAATTACGAATGAGGAAGCGTAAAAAAGTCATATCTAAAAATATGATAGAGGTACTTGATTATCATTCTTCTCGAACATATCGAAGAAATGGCAAGCGTGTAAAAAAGAAAAGCATCACACTTGAGGCACAGAAAAAGCAAAATGAAAAACAAGCGGAAGCAATGCTGCGTATGTTGATTGATAATAACTTCACTACAAATGATTGTTACTTAACACTCACATATAAAGAACAGCCAGCTACATGGGAAGATGCAAAGAAAGATATTCAGAATTTTATAAGACGTTTAAAACGTAGATATAAAAAACTGGATAAAGAATTGAAATACATTTACATAGCGGAGGGGAAAACAAGAATACATTTCCACATGATCATCAATAATGCAGAACTATATTCAGATGAGTTGAATGAACTTTGGCCACATGGCATGCATAAGTTGATGTTGTATCAAGGAAGAGCAGAAGATGCAGTGAGATTAGCAAGCTACTTTGTAAAGGAAAAAAGAAGTGCTTGTTACTCAGACAAAGAAGATGCATTTAAACGTAGATGGAACAGTAGCAAGAATTTAGAAAAACCAAAAGTAAAAACAGAGATTTTAAAGCCTAGCGAATGGAGAGATTACATCCAACCGCCAAAAGGTTATTACGTAGAAACGGACAGTGTAGTTGAGTCTGTATCAGAAGAGGGTTATCCTTACAGATTTTACAGACTAATAAGAATTGAGGAGGTCAAACATGGC
>CALIWM010000354.1:0-4491 GCA_938046645.1 uncultured Gemella sp.
CTTCTCCGTTTTCTATATTTGTTACAGTAGCATAGAAATTTGTCTTAGAATTTTTAAATGTTTTATTATCAAAAACATCAAGTTGAAATGGAACTTTATAATACGTAAAGTCTTTATTTATTAAATTACCTGTTCTTATCCAACTTTTTAAACTCATATATCTTTTATCATTAATATAATTTACATTGTATCGTAGTGCTCTTTTAGGTTGTTTAGAAACATAGTTTACTCCAAAAAGCGTTCCTGCAGAAACACCAACAATATCAGTAACTTCTATATCATTTTCTAAGAACACATCAAGGACACCAGCTGTAAATAGTCCTCTCATTGCTCCACCTTCTAATACTAAACCTACTTTCATTCAATCACACTCCTTTTAAATTGATACTATTATATCATCTTTTTTTCATTAGTTTAAATAAATTTACTCGGGTACTAAGTTATGTTACTATTTAAAATGAGAAAAATAATTTAATTCGAGGTACATATGAACATACTACTAATCGGTGGCAATGGCTTTGTTGGAAAAGCATTAATTAAAGAATTTAAGAAATACAATGTAGATGTTGGCTACTTATCTAGAACCCAAAATCACTCTATCTCTAAAGAAGAAGCAACGTGGATACAAGGAGATATTTTTGATCTTGACAATATAATGATTAAAGAAAGATACGATATTACCATTCATTTAATCGGAACAATTAAAAATAAAAAGCTCTATTCAAAACTAAATACAGAAAGTGTGGCACAAACAATTAAACTATGCCAAAAACAAACTATCAATAAACTTGTCTACTTTTCTGCAAACGGTGGCTTCAAGCAATATTTAGATAGCAAGGTCGCTGGAGAAATATTAGTAAAAGATTCAAAACTAGACTATCTAATAGTACGTCCTGGTCTTATGTATGGTAAAGACAGACTTACCTCTTATTTCAATATATTACCTATTAAATTCTTTTCAAAATTAGGTATACCATTTTTCAAAAATGTATATCCCCTTCCAGTTGACAAAGTAGCAAAGACAGTAGTTAAAACTATTCTCGACAATACTGATTCAACTATTATTGAAATAAAAGATATGAAATAATTATATACACCGGCTTAAAGGGAGTGACTCAAAAATCGTGATTTCGAAGAAATCGATTTTGTCGAGTCACCCTCGCAAAGTTTATTAGATATCTAAAAAGCTTTTATAAATCGTATTTAGATATAAATAAACCACTGCATCTATGATTTCTCATATACGTTTTTTTAAATTCTAAACCTTCCTGTTTGGCTCAATCACTTATTTTTTTTATTTTAAATCTTAGTTTGCTCAGATTCTAGATACTTTACAACTGGTCTCGCTTCATAAACGATTGTTCCCTCTGGTATACTATGCTTAACAACTGCATTTGCACCAATTTTAGAATTTTTACCAATTGTAATATTTCCTAAAACTTTTGCTCCCGCACCTATCATTACATTATCTTCTATCGTGGGATGCCTTTTAATTGGATCTAATGTTGTACCACCTAATGTTGTACCATGATACATTGTTACATTATCACCTATTACTGCTGTTTCTCCTATCACTACACCCATACCATGATCAATAAATAACCCTTTTCCTATTTTTGCCCCCGGATGTATTTCTATACCAGTCTTACGGCGCGCTCTCTTCGCTACTAAACGAGCAACTGTGTGCCAGCCCTTTTTATATAACTTATGCGCAAAAAAATGATAATTAAGAGCTTTTATATGAGGATATGTAAGATATATCATAAGTTTAGACTCAGCTGCAGGATCATCTTTCAAAACTCGATTCAAATTATAATTTAAATTTTCAAAATAACCCATTACACTTCTACGTGTGTAACATCCTCGAAATCAAGTACTGATAAATACTTATCTACTCCATCTGGCAAGATCGTTACGATATTTTTCCCTGGATATTTCTCAGCAGCTTTCTTAGCTCCGACTATTGCAGCTCCTGAAGAAATACCTATACCAATACCTGTAGAGCGTAAGAAGTTTTTAGTTTCTTCGATTGCTTCTTCACTAGTTACAGTATATACTTCATCCATATACTCTTTTCGGAAGTTTTCTGGAATAAATCCTGTTCCGATACCTTGGATTTTATGTGCTCCCCCACGGCCTTCGCTAATAGCTGGTGATTCTGCTGGTTCTACAGCAATCGTTACAACTTCTGGTTTTTGTTCTTTCAGATATCTCGCTACACCAGTAAATGTTCCTCCAGTACCAACACCTGCAACAAAGACATCAATATTTGGAACTTGTTCTAAAATTTCACTTCCTGTTGTTTTGTGGTGATACGCTGGGTTAGCAGGGTTATCAAATTGACTTAAAGAAATTGCATTGCTGTATTTTTCTCTAATTTCAGCAGCTTTTTCGATTGAACCTTTAATACCTAATTCTTTAGGAGTTAAAATTAGTTGTGCTCCATAAGCTTTGATAATATTACGTCTTTCAATACTCATACTCTCAGGCATAATTATAACAGCTTTTAACCCTAAAACTGAAGCTAAAATAGCCACAGCTATACCAGTATTTCCACTAGTCGGTTCTACTATAATAGTATCTTTATTAATAGCACCTTGAGACATAGCTTCTTCTAACATACCTAGTACGGCTCTGTCTTTTACACTTCCTCCTAAATTATATTTTTCTAATTTCACAAAAATGTTTGTGTTATCTAGTTGATATACGGGTGTGTTACCCACGAATTTTAATGATGTTGAAATCATAAAATCCCTCCTCTTCTGACTTATTAAAATAACTTTATTATTTGATTTTGATTATATCATATTTTCTTACTGAAAATAAAGTAATTAAACTAATATTTTTTAACGTTTACATAGATGTAATAAGATTTTATATTTAAAAAATATAAGAATACTGATATTAAAACTAATAAGATTCTAATCTTCTATATACGAGAATGAATAAATTTTTATATAAATTACTACAATATTTCCTAAAATTATCATTAAATAATCTAAAAAAAAACATAACAAGTAAAAAATTACTCATTATGTTTAGTTATATTTCTCATATCTTCTGGTAAATCTGCTCTCACATTCACTACTTCATCTGTGATAGGATGAATAAATTTCAAATTCGTACAATGGAGAGCTTGTCTAGATATGTTGCTTACATCTCCACCATATAATTCATCACCAAGGAGAGGATAACCTTTATATTTCATATGCACTCTTATTTGATGCGTTCTTCCAGTATAAAGCTTTAGTTTAACAACACTGATATCTTTATCTACAATATAATCATCTAGCCAATATTCAGTCTTAGCGAATTCTCCACCTTCACCTACTTCTCGTTCTATAATGCTAGAACTTACTCGTCGGATAGGGGCTTCTATAATTTCATTATCTGCTACTTTTCCATTTACCAAAGCAGTATAAAACTTATCTATCTCCAAATTACTAAACAATGCATGAATGTGTCGATGCTTAGCAACTAGTACTAATCCTGACGTATTCTTATCAAGACGTGTTACAATATGAGGAATTGTATTAATACTTTTATTCTTAAAATAATAATTTATTCTCTCAAGAAGTGATTCATCCTCAAGATTTCTTGACGGTATTGAGGGTAAATTAATCTCTTTGTTTACAATTAAAAAGTAAGGATCTTCATAGATAATTTCAATTTCTTTATCAATAAATCTAACAAATTCACTAAAATTTTCACTCGGTAAAATAATCTCTACAATATCATTTTTTTTCAAAAGATATCTAACATTCTCTTCACTACCATTTACTTTTATACTTCCATCACTATCAAACTTTATCCTTGTTAAAGTTTTTCTAGAAATGCTATTCTCTAATAAAAACTCTCTTAAAATTTGTTCTTCTTTAATAGTATATTTTAAAACAATATTAGTCATTTTTAATAAACGATCTCTTTACTCTTTGCCAGAAGCTTTCTTCATTATAACGAATAAAAGAAACCTTCTTATCTTTCGATAAAGTTATTTTTATTTTAGCTACACTATCATAATTATAATGCATGTGATCTACAGTAATACGATGGTTTTCTGGACTCATGGGCTTAATCATAAGCTCATCATCTTGAGATAAGATTAATGGATTTCCTAATGTTCTATAAACAAGATTATTTAGTGCTGCTATTTCTGTTACCTGATACAATGGTAATTGCGGATGAATTACAGCGCCACCTAAGCTCTTATTATAAGCTGTTGAACCAGTTGGCGTACTTATACATAATCCATCGCCTCTAAAACTCTCGAAGTGAACTCCATTAATATAAACTTTCGCAGCGTAAGTTACACCTGTATGATTATTTACAGTCACTTCATTTAAAGAATAATAATCTGAAACTAAATCTCCATTAGAGCAGTATGCTTTAACTCTCAATAACGGATATTCCTCAATTTTTGGCGTCAATGCTAACATATCAAAGAATATTTTTTCATAGTTTTGTACTGAATAGTCAGTATAAAAACCTAAA
>CALIWM010000355.1:0-2666 GCA_938046645.1 uncultured Gemella sp.
AACAGTTGTTGATGAAAATGGAAATGTACGTCACATCTTCAGAAAAGTAACAAACGTAGTAGAAAAATCAGAACTGAAAGCTCAACCAAAACGCTTAGCTAATACTGGTGAAAGTGAAACTAATACAGGATTAGCAGGAATGGGGCTTGCAATGTTCGGTGGATTACTTGCAGCGACAAAACGTCGTAAAAATAACAAAAACTAATTTGAAATTTATAATTTAATAAAAAACGAAACTCTTATGATATATAAAAGACGCTCTCGATAATTTTCGAGGGCGTTTTTTGGTTGTATGCTAAATCCTGGGTATGAGAAATATTCCGGTTCTGGATTTCAATTAATAAAAGACCGAGATATAACAGTGATGGATAAACTTGATTTAATTAATGTGGATGGTCAAGCTATATTCGCATTTCATGGGATTTTATTATATAATCCAAATTGTTGTCCGAACTATGGTTGTAAAAAAGATGGAGATAATATATTTGAAAATGAATTTGTATATTAATTGAAAGTAGCTTTATTAAAGATGTCAGAATCCCTGCATATAGTTATGAGAGGGTGCGCGGGATAAGAGAAGTTATCAAGGTTAAAGATTCTCTACAATTAGAGAAGTATATAGATATAGATATTGATGCTAGAGGATTACTTATAGGTATATCTGAAATAAAATTAGTAAAATTGTCTGTTAATTGCACATAATAGCTAAATATGTAATATCTCACGCTTTCAATCTATCTGTTGTTCAATAGAGTTAAGGATCTACATTGTAAATATTTATATAAAGTATTATTTAATGAAAATATAGATGAAAATTTTCAATGTTCGAGTTTCATTTTTAAACTGTCTATACATTTATAGTATTTGTTCAGTAATTTTATAATTAGTGTAGTTTGAAAGAAGATATACTTCGCTTTTTATATTAAAAATAAAGTATATAAAATATATAATAGTTTTTATTTTTAGTCTAAATTAATAAAATAATCGCTTAGTTAATGTAATACATTTAAATTTTGTAATTAAAGTTAAATAATCAATTTTAGAAATAACTTTTATGAAAACACTATTATATCAAAGTTTTTCATGAGTGAAATTGGTAGTATAGGTTTAACTTGATTTTACTCAAGAGTTAGGTATTTTGTTGGAACTTCGGTTTTATAATAAGAAAATTTTTTATAATAATTTTAGTTAATTATAAATTGTTTAGACAAGTTAAAAAGCCTATGAATAGTTGTTTTTAAAATGTTTTTACGTGTTTTGTTAAAAGTGGATCAATCAGAGATGTTGAATATCTATAGTTTTTTTTAAAAAAGAGAAAAGAATAGAAAGTTCAGTTTATGGACAAAAAGTATAATATTTGGTATTATTAATAATGGAGTTCAAAAAATGGATTTCAAATTAGTAGTATGCGTTCAAGTTAAATATCGTAATTAAAAAAATCAAAGATAAAGAGTTTGAAAAAGGTTTAGTTTAGAAGAAAATATATCATAAGAGGAGATATTTAATTTAACGCTAAAAAGTTATATATATCATAGGAGGAAATTTGATGGTAGGAAAAAATAATAAGTACTTAAAAACCACAAAAGAAGGTACTAAGGTAGAATCGTATTCTATCAAAAAATTCAAAGTCGGTACAGCATCAGTAGTAATCGGTGCTAGTATCTTTTTAGGTGCTGGGGCAGTGTCTCAAGCAGCTGAGGAAGTTTCTAACAACACTACTGCGGATAACACAACAAACGCAGGGGCAAAAGAGGAAGCACCGAAAGCAGAAGCACAACCAGCAAAAGTAGAAAATACTAAAGAAAGTGTTGCAGCAGCAGTAGCAGAAAAAGTGGAAGCTCCAAAAACAGAAGCTAAAACTGAAACAAAAGTAGCTGATAAAACAGCTCTGAAAGCAAGCATCGATAACTTAGAGCAAAAATTAGCTACAGCTAAAAATGCTGACGAAGTTGCAGTAAAAACAGCTCGTGAAGAATTAGCGAAAGCAAAAGCAGTATTCGCAAAAGCTGATACTACTCAAGATGAAGTTAATGCAAAAGTAACAACACTAAACGTGCTAACTTCAGTAGTAGCAGAATCAGAAGCAACTGGAACAGCTGAGAAAGATGAAGCTAAAAAAGAAGAAGCTAAAGCAAAATTAGAAGCAAAAGAATCTAAAGAAGTTAAAGAAGCTAAGAAAGAATTAACTCAAGTAACTTCAGAAGCAGAAGTAACGAACGTACTTGCTAAAGAAGCGATTCGTAAAAATGAAGTTAAAATCGAAGCTAAACCAGCTGTAGAAAAAGCAGTAGTTAAAAACGAAGAAGTAATCAAAGTAGCTAACAATTTACTTGGAAGTGATGATGTTACTAAAGAACAAATCGCTAAAAGCTTAGCAGAATTAAGTAATTCTATTAAAGCAGTATACTCTGAATTAGAAAACGCTGGAGTTCGTCGTGACGGTAGATACGGAGTAGCTCTTTCAGCTAACGAAGGATACACAGCTTCTTCTACAGAATTAAGAAAAGAAAATGGTGAATTCCTTGGTTCTACAGGTAAATCTTACAAAGTACTAGATGGCAATGCTAACTATAAAGTTTATGTTCATGGATATCAATCTGAGAACACTGAGGTGCCAGCGGCTAATAGTGGACAAGCCGGGGTTAGTGGACGTACAGATATTCCTT
>CALIWM010000356.1:0-4183 GCA_938046645.1 uncultured Gemella sp.
TTTTTATAGTCTTCACAAGTTGCTGAATTTATATTAACCATAAATCCTGCATGTTTTTTAGACACTTGCGCTCCTCCAACAGTTAAGCCTTGGAAGCCAGCATCTTGGATTAATTTTCCTGCGAAGTATCCTTCTGGTCGTTTAAATACAGAACCACACGAAGGGTATTCTAAAGGCTGTTTATCTGAGCGCATTTTATTTAATTCTTCTACTTTAGAGATAATTTCTTCTTTGTTTCCTTTTTTCATCTGGAAATAAACTCTAGAAATAATTTCCTTAGTTTCCTGAATTATAGAATGTCTATATGAAAATTCCATTTGTTCATTAGTATAGATTTTCTTTTCACCGTCTTTAGTGAAAACTTCAACTTTTTGAACAACTTCTTTCATCTCACCACCGTAAGCTCCAGCATTCATAAAGATTGCTCCACCTACACTGCCTGGAATACCACATGAGAATTCAAGATTAGTTAGGCTATTTTCAATACAAAAATCAGTAAGTTCTTTTAATGTTAATCCAGCATAACAAGATATAACATCTCCTTCTAGTAACTCTATATCATTCATATCACTAGTCAAAGCAACTATTCCTTGAATTCCATTATCCGAAATTAATACATTAGAACCATTACCTAGTATAGTCAATTCAATATTATTTTCATTACTGTATGCTATTACGTTTTGTAAATCTTTTTCATTATTTATTTTCACTAAAATCTCAGCATTACCACCTGTTTTTGTAAAACTATATTTTCTTAGAGGTTCATTATATAGTACTTCACTATTTTGAAGAATCTCTTCAATATTTTTTATTTTAATCATTAGTTTCAATCCTTTTTAAAATTTCATTTATAAATATTAATTTTTGTGCTAAATAATTTTTAAATGAAAGTTCTTTGTTCATATTTTTGAATGAATTATAGCTATCTTTTAGCTTATCATTACAAAAAACTGCTCTAGCTTTTATAAAATCTTTGTGTACTTCTGTATCACGTTGAACAACATTTAATATTACATCGTAACTCATAGTTAAATAATCCGTTATTCTTGCGTACTTAATTACCCCTTTTATTCCATTGTGAGCAATTCTATGATATCCTATATTGTTTAATCTTTTTTCATCAAATGTTGTTATTTCATGTAAATTCTCAACAACAACAAGAATATCTACAATTTCTTCTCCTAATACCTGTGTAGTACTAGTTGCTCCTATATGTATAAACTCACATTTTGGCATTTTAGGGATTTCTTGTATTTTTTTTATTTCTTCTAAAAATATGTCAACAAAGACCTCATTGTCTTTTATTTCTTCAATTTTAACAATTCTCTTATCCATTTATAAAATCCAATCTTGTAATTAAATATCCTAATCTATTATAGACGTTATTTTATTTAAAGTAAAGCTATATCTAGAGTTCATTTATGAGCTAAGTAAATAAACTTATGATATTAATTACATTATTTATTTACTAACAACATTCTTCATAACAAAAACAACCTTTTTCATGATCGTTTATCATTCCAATCGCTTGCAAATAGCTATAGATAATAGTACCACCTACAAAACTAAATCCTCTTTTCTTCAAATCTTTACTAATCTTTATAGAAAGCTCAGATTCACTTGGTGCATCTTTATAGCTTGTTAATTTATTATTTATCTTTTTATAGTCTGTAAAACTCCAGATATACTTATCAAAACTTCCAAACTCTTTTTGTACTTTGATAAATGCAAGAGCATTTTTTCTAACAGAATAAATTTTCAATTTATTTCTTATTATACCTTCATCTTCTCTTAATGATTCTAAATATTCATCTGTATAATCTGCACAAATATTATAATCGAAATTATTAAAAGCTCGTTTAAAATTCTCGCGTTTTTTTAATATTAGTGACCAACTTAAACCAGCTTGCATACCTTCTAACACTAAGTACTCAAATAACATTTTATCATCATGAGTTTCTCTTCCCCACTCATTATCATGATATTCTATATCTAAGAGAGATTTTGCCCATGGGCATCTATGTTTATTCATGTACATCCTCCAAATTATTATTTACAATAGCTAACATTTCTCTAATTCGTCTAATGCTATATCTTTCTTTTTTATCAATTTCTAAGAAAAATCCATCCTTAGCAATAATACGAGTATCTTTATGAGGCGTTAATGCTGTAAATAATTCTTTTCCTTTTAGATTATTCATAATTTCTTTATCAAATGTTATAACAACTTTATTCGCTAATTCTTTTATACTAGTTACCATAGTATTTTTTGCCATAACTTTTAAATAACAAATATCTATTAGATTATTTACTTCTTCTCCAAAATCAGAGAATCTATCAATTAAATCTTCAACTATACTTTCTATTTCTTCATCACTAACAACATTGTTCAATCTCTTATAGAAATCTATTTTATCTGCATCACTAGAGATATACTCTTTTGGAATAAAGGCGTCTACATTAAGTTTGATTTCAAGATCATCAGTCTCAACTTCAAAAATATCCTTTTTGATTGAAGGTGATGCTTCTTTAATAATATTTTCATAGTAACTAACATCTTGTGTTCTATCTTGTTCTAATAGCGATTCTAAAATACCTTTTTTAGCTTGAATTTCTTGTTCTAACATTTGAGAATATAGTGTATACCCTACAGAATCGATAAAACCGTGTTGTCTTCCTCCAAGAACATCTCCAGCCCCTCTAATAGATAAGTCCTGCATGGCAATCTTAAATCCACTTCCTAGTGATGTAAAGTTCTTAATTGCTGATAATCTTTTCTCTGAGTTTTCAGTTAACGACTTAAATGGTTCATACATCAAATAAGCGTATGCTTCCCTACTACTACGACCTACTCGTCCACGAAGTTGATACAACTGACTTAATCCAAAACGATCAGCATCCTCTACTATTAGTGTATTTACATTTGAAATATCAATACCAGTCTCAATAATAGTAGTAGAAATTAACATATCGTATTTTCTATCTATGACATCAGTCATAATATTCTCAAGTTCTCTTTGACTCATACGACCATGTGCATACGCTATGTTAATATCAGGTAGTAATCTTTTTAACTCTAAATACTTCTCATCGATTGTCTCTACTCTATTATAAACATAGAAAACTTGTCCTCCACGATTTACCTCATTCATAACCGCTTCTTTAATAACCATTTTATTCTGAGCTGTTACGAATGTCTGGATAGGTTGACGTTCTCTTGGTGGTGTCTCTATTACAGATAAATCCCTAATTCCAATTAAACTCATATGTAGTGTTCTTGGGATAGGTGTAGCACTAAGCGTTAATACATCAACAGTATTTTTAAGATGTTTAATCTTTTCTTTGTGTTTAACTCCGAAACGTTGCTCTTCATC
Organism: uncultured Gemella sp.; assembly: GCA_938046645.1. Lineage (GTDB taxonomy): Bacteria > Bacillota > Bacilli > Staphylococcales > Gemellaceae > Gemella. Next base: position 3,375 of record CALIWM010000356.1, read on the forward strand.
AATTATTAATAAACCTAGATCTCTGTATTTAAACTTATCATTCAATAACTTATGAGTTCCAACGATAATATCTATTTTACCTTCTTCAAGTTTTTTACAAATCTCTGTAATATCTTTTGCAGATTTAAATCTACTTACTACCTCTATATTAATAGGGAAATTCGCAAATCTACTTACAAAGTTATCATAGTGTTGTTCAGCAAGTAGTGTTGTTGGTACTAAAACAGCTACTTGCTTATTATCAGTAACAGCCTTAAATGCGACCCTCATCGCTACTTCCGTCTTACCAAATCCAACATCCCCACATAACAATCTATCCATTGGACGTTCTTTTTCCATATCTCTTTTAATCTCTTCAGTAGCTTTTACCTGATCTTCAGTTGGAGTAAATGCAAAATCCGCTTCAAATTCAGCTTGCATGCTACCATCAATACTATACGCATAACCTGAACTCAATTCACGTTTAATATATAACTTAATAAGATCTTCAGATATATCCTCGATTTCTTTACGAACTCTACTCTTAGTCTTCTGCCAATTTTTAGTCCCCAGTTTATTTAATGCGGGTTTTCTGTTATCTGTAGAAGCGGTATATTTTTGAATATAATTCATATTATTTATATCTACATAAATAATATCACCACCGTCATAAACAATTTTTAAGAAGTCTTTAAATACTCCCCCTACTTCTACATTCTCAATACCTTCATATAAGCCAATACCGTGACTAACATGAACAATATAATCCCCAACATTTAGTTCTTGGTAATTTCTTATTTTTTCTGAATTTGTATATTTGAATTTTACAC
>CALIWM010000357.1:0-3739 GCA_938046645.1 uncultured Gemella sp.
ACCTTCTTCAATGTATTTACGTGTAGCTTCAGCAAACGCTAATTGACATTCAGTGTTAACGTTAACTTTAGATACTCCTAGAGAGATAGCTTTTTGGATTTGGTCAGTTGGGATACCTGAACCACCGTGTAATACTAATGGAATACCATCAGTGATATCAGCGATTTTTTCTAATGTTTCGAAGCTTAATCCAGCCCAGTTTTCAGGGTATTTACCGTGAATGTTACCAATACCTGCAGCTAGGAAGTCAATTCCTAAGTCAGCCATTGTTTTACATTCGTTTGGATCAGCTAATTCACCAGTACCGATAACTCCATCTTCTTCTCCACCGATTGAACCAACTTCACACTCGATTGATAATCCTTTAGAGTGAGCTAAAGCGATCATTTCTTTAGATTTAGCAATGTTTTCTTCGAATGGATAGTGAGATCCGTCGAACATTACTGAACTAAATCCAGCTTCGATAGCTTTTTGAGTTCCTTCGTATGAACCGTGGTCTAAGTGTAATGCAACAGGAACTGTGATGTTCATTTCTTCAACCATAGCTTCTACCATAGCTGCAACAGTTCTGAAACCAGTCATGTATTTAGCTGCTCCTTCACTTACACCTAAGATTACTGGACTTTTTGCTTCTTCACAAGCTGCTAAGATAGCTTTTGTCCATTCTAAGTTATTGATGTTGAAATGCCCTACTGCATATCCTTCTTTTCTTGCTTTTACAAGCATGTCTTTTGCTGGTACTAATACCATGTTATTTGTCCTCCTTAAATAACTACTAATATATATATTATAATACTACACTTTTTAGAAAAAATAAACTATTTTATTTTATAATTTTCAATTATGTATGTTATTAACAAAATTCTTATATATTAATTCCTCTATTCTTTGCCATTACAAGGTTTGGTTGATAACGTATACAAGTTTAATTTAATAGTTATCTTAGTTAATTATTCTACAATTATGTTACTGTTTTTTCTAAAATTTTTATTTTTTTAATTTTATAAAAGATAATCCTTATATTGAAATTCTATGCTAATACAGAATTAACTTTTTAAAAAATCACCTCAAAGTTGGCAATAATTACCAACATTTGAAGTGATGTGTTATAAAGTATTCTATTTATCTAATTTAGACATTGTTTCAACCATATACTTTGGAATTTCTGTTTCAAAGTATAGGTGTTCACCAGTAATCGGGTGATTAAATTCGATACTTTTCGAATGAAGTGCCTGTCCATTTGTATTTAATGTTTTTCTTGGACCATATACTGGATCCCCTACTAATGGGTGATTAATATATTTCATGTGTACCCTGATTTGGTGAGTACGTCCAGTTTCTAATTCACATTCGATAAGTGTATATTTCTCAAATCTATCAATAACCTTAAAGTGTGTAATAGATGGTTTCCCTTCATCGATAATAGCCATTTCTTTACGTTCTTTTGGATTACGAGCGATAGGTGCATCAATAGTTCCATAGTCGTGCTTTATACTTCCGTGCACAAGAGCGTAATATTTTCTCTTAACATCTTTATTCGCGATCATTTCTGATAATTTAACGTGTGCTTTATCATTTTTCGCAACGATTAATAATCCTGACGTATCTTTATCTATTCTGTGAACAATACCAGGTCTGATAGTACCATTAATACTTGAAAGTTCACTGTGGAATAATAAGGCATTAACTAATGTTCCATCCTTATGACCTACAGATGGGTGAACAACCATACCTTTAGCTTTATTTACGATAATTAAATCGTCATCTTCATATACAATATCAATTGGAATATCTTGTTTTACAACGTCTAACTCTTCAGGTTCTTTGTAATCAATAGTAATAACATTACCTTCTTTTAATTTATAATTAGTTTTAATATTATTCCCATCTACTTTAATATAACCTTCAGAAATTAAGTTCTGGATATTTGTTCTAGAAACATCTGTTAATTCTTGTTGTAAAAATTTATCGATTCTTTCACTTTTCGGTGAAGTATATATAATTTTTTGTGTATCCATTACTTCCTCCTTTTTTCATACTATACTATCTTAACATATACACTGAAAAAAACAAAATAAAATATAGTAGAAATATACAAAATATGATGTTTTATAAAGATTTTTAACTTGGTAAATACAAATTAGTAAAAATTAAATAATTTCTTTCACTTCCCCTATTTTTCTTTCTATATTATAATATTTAATGAAAGAATTAATTAACCTTTTGTGTGAGTTATTTTATTTATACTACTAACTCACAGAACAACCTATATAAGGAGTGAATTTTTTGGAAATTAATAGATTACATGTTGATTTTGATCTTCAAAGTAAGTATGATCCTAAGGGGGATCAGATTAATGCGATTGCCGAACTTACTGAAGGTTTAAATAATGGAGAAAAATATCAAACATTACTTGGTGCTACTGGTACTGGTAAGACATTTACAATTGCTAACATAGTGAAAAATGTAGGAAAACCTACCCTGGTTCTGGCTCATAATAAGACATTAGCTGGACAATTATACAATGAGCTAAAAGAATTTTTCCCGAATAACCGAGTTGAGTATTTCGTTTCATACTATGATTACTTCCAACCAGAGGCGTACGTTCCATCTACAGATACATATATAGAAAAAGATTCATCTGTTAATGATGAGATTGATAAACTACGACACAGTGCAACATCTTCATTATTTGATCGTGATGATGTTATTATCGTATCGAGTGTCAGCTGTATATATGGTCTTGGTTCGCCAGAAGAATATTCATCGCTAGTACTATCATTACGTGTTGGTGATGAAATCAATAGAAATAAAATAATGGAAAAACTAATCAGTATTCAATATATGAGAAATGATATTGAGTTTACTCGTGGTAATTTTAGAGTTCGCGGTGATGTAATTGAAATCTTCCCAGCATCTCGTAGTGAAAATTCTGTTCGTATAGAGATGTTCGGTGATGAAATCGATCGAATTCGTGAGATTAATCCATTAACTGGTGAAGTACTAAGTGAACTTGAACATATCGCAATATACCCTGCCAGTCACTTCGTTGCTGGTGATGAAAAGACTAAAGAAGCGATTAAGAGAATACGAGCTGAACTAGAAGAAAGATTAAAAGTTTTAAATATGGAAAATAAACTTCTAGAAGCACAACGTCTTGAACAACGTACTAACTACGACCTTGAAATGATGGAAGAAATGGGATTCTGTTCAGGTATAGAGAACTACTCTCTTCATCTTACACTTCGTGAGCCTGGCAGTACTCCATATACACTACTAGATTACTTCCCAGATGATTGGTTACTAGTAGTCGACGAATCACACGTTACCCTTCCTCAGGTTCGTGGTATGTTTAACGGAGACAGAGCTCGTAAACAAGTGCTTGTTGATTATGGATTTAGATTACCTACAGCTCTGGATAACCGACCTTTAAACTTCGAAGAATTCGAGAAGAAATTAAACCAAGCCATTTTCGTATCAGCTACACCTGGTGACTACGAATTAGAACATAGTACAAAAATTACTGAACAAATCATTCGTCCTACAGGTCTACTAGATCCAATTATCGATATTCGACCTGTTAGTGACCAAGTATTCGACATTACTAAAGAAGCTGAGAAGATTATCGCTAAAGGAGAACGTGTACTTATCACTACCTTAACGAAGAAAATGGCAGAATCTCTAACAGCTTACCTGAAAGAAAATGGTTTAAAAGTAGAATACCTACACTCTGATATTA
>CALIWM010000358.1:0-8000 GCA_938046645.1 uncultured Gemella sp.
AGAGCCCACAGTCAGCCAATCAGGATGACTATTTTGTCTGTGATTCTCAAACATTTCTAAGGGAATACCTTATAGGCGAAAAAATCCCTGGAACGATCTGCAATAAGCTAATTAAGAAAGATATTGCAACTGCCCTATCCTTTCCTAAGGGATTGATTTACGAAGATGCCTATTATCATTTTGATTTAATCAAGTTGGCCAAGAAGTATGTCGTTAATACCAAACCCTATTATTACTATTTCCATAGAGGGGATAGTATTACGACCAAACCCTATGCAGAGAAGGATTTAGCCTATATTGATATCTATCAAAAGTTTTATAATGAAGTTATGAAAAACTATCCTGACTTGAAAGAGGTTGCTTTCTTTAGATTGGCTTATGCCCACTTCTTTATTCTGGATAAGATGCTTTTGATAGAGAATTATAGAGAAATTAAAGAATATCCAGCGATTAATCATTTTTTGAAGAAGCACGCTTTTTCTATTTTTAAAAATCCTATTTTTAGAACGGGGAGACGAATTAGTGCCTTAGCTCTATTTTTAAACATACGATTGTATCGAATATTGTTACTAAAAAATATTGAACAGTCAAGAAAAATTAATTAGAAAAGGAGGAGAGAGATGATTGATGGCAAACGAATATTGCTTTGTGCGACCATTCTAAGCTATTTCTTAACAATTTTGAGTGGTATCACTTATTTGTTTACAAATGAGAATGTCGTGCTTTTAACGACTCTATTATTGTTGCTGATTAGTAGCCTTCTATTTTGCTGGAACAATATAAAATATTATTTAATTCACTTTATTTTTTATATTACGATTTTTATATTTTTAGTTTCTAGACCTACCATAGATTATTTTAGAGATGGGGCACTAGACACCTACCAACCTATTGCTTATCGATTTTCTTTTTTGGTGGTAATCGTCTCAATATTGGGACTGACAATAGGGGGCTTGATAGCAAGCTATTATCTTAGTAGAAAAAAAATGGTTTATTCAAAAGTGAAAAGAGAGTCTAATATCACTTATTTAAAAAAATTGCGGCTAGTTTCATTGAGTGTGTTTCTAGTTACCTATCCATTTTATTTTTTGAGATTATTTGAACGTTTGCTTTATCGTTTGCAAACCTCTTATTACAACTATTATGCAAATTTCGAAAGTCAACTACCATACTTTACTTATATTTTATCGACTTTCACAGTTTATGCGATGTGCGTTTACCTAGCAACAAAACCTAAAAAGTTACACGCGACTATGGTCTTAGTAGCCTTTATCATCGCTAACCTGATCCACCTAGCAATTGGTACTAGAAATCCCTTTATTTTAAGTTTAATTTTTGCCTTTGTTTACTACTTTATGCGAGAACAAACAGAGAAAGGTAAATGGATTGGTTTTAAAGAAAAAATTGCGATTTATTTAGGAACCCCAGTTATTATGCTTGTTATGGGAGCACTAAATTATATTCGTGATAATGCTCAAGTGTCACATAGTGGAATTTTTGATTTACTACTAGATTTTATTTATAAACAAGGAACTAGTTTTGGAGTATTGGCGAGAGGATTCTTATACAATAGTAGTCTTCCTTATAGAGACTTTCGGAATTTTACTTTTGGTCCGATTATTGACTATTTTGCAAGGGGGAGTTTGGGAATAATTTTTGGAGCGAAACCATTTGAACATACAACAAATAGCATTGAATTAGCCATTGACAGTAATAGCTATGCTCATAATTTGTCTTATCTCGTTTTAAACAAAGAGTATCTGAGAGGGCATGGTATTGGTAGTAGTTACATTATGGAGTTGTATACTGATTATGGTATGCTAGGAGTATTCCTACTAAGTATCCTACTTGGCTTATTGTTTATAGCAATGTTGCAGGTTGCTTATCGTTCAAGAACTATCTTGTTTGCGTTGTCCCTATTAATATTGAACAATTTATTCTTTATGCCAAGGAGTAGCTTTTCGGAAAGTTTCTTTAACCTGTTTACAATGCAATTCTGGGGAATTGTTCTTATTATGTTATTTGTCGCTAAAATGATTACTAAGAAAAATCAATATCTAATCTAAAAAAGGAGTTAACTCATGTTTGAACACTATTCAGTAGAGGATCTATTTGCAAATCTCTATAAAAAACGAAAAATCAATTTGCTAGTTTTGATTGTTCTATTTGCACTTATCGCTGTGCCATTTACGATTAAGGCGGTCAAAAGTAAAAATACAGTAAAAGATACATCTAGCTATTCAACTTATATCACTTATAAAATTACGCCCCCAGAGGATCCATCAAAAGTAATTTTGAATCATCAAGTTGGAAGATACAGTGATTTTTATGCTAAATTGATTGATGGTAACCTAAATGGAGCTTTTCTTTTTAATGATATTGATTCAGATAAAATGAAAAAAATCGCTAGTGATTTAGACACAACAGAATCAGCCTTAAAAAATTCAACCAGTGACTACTGGACTAAAAAATTAACGATAAATTCATTAATTGATGACGCAGGTGTAAGTATTAAAATTTTAACACCTAGCAAAGAGGTAAATGATTTTCTTGAGACCAAGTTTGATTCATTGATTGATAAATTTAAGAGTACCTATGCAAATGTTAAAATTGAAAAGTTAGAAACAGTAAATTCAAAAGAATTAAATCCTAGTGGTGAAATTGCGGTTGGCTTCAATCTTAAAAATCTAGTTTTACGCTTAGCAGTTATCGGAGTTCTATGTGTTGTTCTTCTTATTATGGGGAATGTTCTTGTCTACATTTTTAACCCAACAATTAATCGTGCAGGTGATTTTTCAGCCTATCAGTTAGATCTTGTTTCAGCTATTACTACTAATGATAACCTATCACAACTTTTGAGTTATAGATGTGAAGGTCAACCATTAGCAGTTGTCAGTTCAGACAGTCGTATCTTAAAAAAATTACAAGAAAATTACAAATTAAACATAGAAGGCATTCATTTTGTAGATTTGCAAAACGTAAAAGATCTTTTAGCAACGAACAATATTTTATTCGTAGAAGAATATGGTGTTACTCGTTATAAAAAATTTGAAGAAAGTTTGCAGATGGTTAGAAATCTAAATCGTTCAGTTTTAGGAGTAATAGCCTTTAATCTATAAAGTATCTTCATGAAAAGTGAAGAGGTTCAATACTTAAAGAGGACTTGATGGTCCTCTTTTTTATACCTACCGATAAGGTAGGAAGGAAATCTAATGATATTAGGGTTATCAACCTATCTTTTAACAATGAGGAAATTTATAATAAGTGAAATAGAAATGGGGCGTTGAAACTAGTTTTCTCAATCAAAAAAGCCTTTTTAACTAACTTTATGATATAATAAACAACGAGGTAAATTGAATGAAAAGTATAAAATTGAATGCGCTGGCTTTTATGGGGATTCGTGTCTTAAATATTATTTTCCCTATTTTAACAGGTACATATGTTGCTCGTGTTTTAGATCGAACAGACTATGGTTATTTTAACTCTGTTGATACCATCCTATCTTTCTTCTTGCCCTTTGCAACTTATGGGGTTTATAACTACGGTCTCCGTGCCATTAGTAATGTGAAAGATAATAAAAAAGAGCTAAACAAAGTTTTCTCTAGTCTTTTTTATTTATGCGTTGCTTGTACAGTTATCACAACACTTGTATATGCTCTCTCCTATCCATTATTCTTTACTGCTAATCCCATTATTCAAAAGATCTATTTAGTAATGGGAGTGCAACTCGTTGCTCAGATTTTTTCAATTGAGTGGGTTAATGAGGCGCTTGAAAATTATAGTTTTCTATTTTATAAAACAGCTTTTATACGTGTTCTCATGCTGGTATCAATATTTTTATTTGTAAAAAATGAACACGATATTGTTGTTTATACTCTGGTAATGAGTCTATCAACCTTAATTAACTATCTCATTAGTTATTTCTGGATTAAACGAGATATAAAATTTGTAAAAGTCTCACTAAGTGAATTCAAACCGCTTATCCTTCCACTGACAGCTATGCTTATTTTTGCAAATGCGAATATGTTATTTACTTTTCTTGATCGTCTGTTTCTTGTGAAAACGGGGATTGATGTAAATGTCAGCTACTATACCATTGCACAACGAATCGTAACAGTTATTGCCGGTGTTGTTACGGGTGCAATTGGAGTCAGTGTTCCTCGTTTGAGTTATTATCTTGGAAAAGGAAAGAAAGAGGAGTATGTGAATTTAGTCAATCGAGGAAGTCGTATTTTTAACTTCTTCATCATCCCTCTTAGTATTGGTTTAATGATTTTGGGCCCCCAAGCTATCTTAGTATATGGTAGTGAAAAATACATAGGTGGCGGTATTTTAACTTCTCTCTTTGCTGTTCGAACGATTATTCTCGCTCTAGATACAATTCTAGGATCGCAAATCCTCTTTACAAATGGATATGAGAGAAGAATTACCGTATATACTGTTTTTGCTGGTATTTTGAACCTTATTTTAGATGGTTTACTCTATTTTTATGATATCTATACACCTGAGTATTATCTGATTACAACTATGCTATCTGAAACGTTCCTTTTGATACTCTATATTCTCTTTATCAATAAGCGTAAACTCATCAATCTACGACATATTTTTAAATATACTTTACGATATACTCTATTCTCATTGACGTTTGTTCTGGCTTTCTTCCTAGTCAATTTTATATATCCAGTACAAATGGTTATCAACTTGCCACTCTTTATTAATATGTTTATCATCATGGTACTATCTGCACTCAGTTATATTGCCTTACTAGTGTGGACAAAAGATAGTATCTTCTATGAATTTTTAGGACACTTTATTTCGCTTAAAAAACGCGTTATAAAATAATAGGAGGAATATATGAGAAAATTAAGCATTGAAGAAGCTAAAAAGATTGAACTTGATATTTTAGACTTTATAGATTCCTTTTGCAAGGAGCACGGCATTAACTATTGTATTAACTATGGGACTTTGATTGGTGCTATTCGACACAAGGGATTTATTCCTTGGGATGATGATATAGATCTTTCTATGACTCGTGAAAACTATGAGAGGTTTATTCAGTTATTTAGTGAGAAACAATCTAGATATCAAATGCTCTCGTTAGAAACGGATGACCAATATTTTAATAACTTTATCAAAATTGTAGATCCCACAACAAAAATAATTGATACGAGAAATACAAAAACTTATGATTCGGGTGTATTCATTGATATTTTTCCGATGGATACATTTAATGATACTAAGGTCGTTGATATCTGCTATAAGTTAGAAAGTTTTAAACTATTATCCTTCAGTAAGCACAAAAATATTGTTTATGGAGATAGCAAGTTAAAAGACTTGATTCGTACTTTATTCTGGCTTCTTCTTCGCCCTGTTTCTCCCCGCTTCTTCGCTAATCAAATCGAAAAGCAAATTCAAAAGTATAGGGTAAAAGATGGTAAATATATCGCTTTTATTCCGTCAAAAGCTAAGGAAAAGGAAATTTTTCCAAGAGATATGTTTGATGAACTGATTGAAACGCCTTTTGAACACCTTGTTCTTCCAGCGCCTAAACGTTTTGATGTTGTTTTAAAACAGTTTTATGATGATTATATGACTGTGCCACCTAAAGAAAAACAGATTTATATTCACGAATTTGAAGCCTATAAATTGGAGGACTAAATGCAGTATTTAGAAAAAAATGAAATTAAAGAGATACAACTAGGCATTTTGGACTATGTTGATGAAATTTGTAAAAAAAATAATATTTCTTATTTCCTTAGTTATGGAACAATGTTGGGGGCTGTCCGTCATAAAGGGATGATTCCCTGGGATGATGACATTGATATTTCTCTGTATAGAAAAGACTATGAACGTTTGTTGAAAGCTATTGAGGAGGATCAGCATCCTATTTATCGAGTCCTTTCCTACGACACTTCTTCTTGGTATTTCCATAATTTTGCAGCTATTTTAGATACATCAACTGTCATCGAAGATAATGTAAAGTATAAGCGTCATGATACTAGTCTGTTTATCGATGTCTTTCCTGTAGATCAATTCTCAGATTTGAGTATTGTGGATAAAAGTTATAGGTACGTTGCTTTACGTCAACTTGCATATATAAAAAAGGAACGTGCTGTTCATGGGGATAGTAAATTAAAGGATTTTCTTCGCTTGTGTATTTGGTATCCTCTTAGACTTATTAATCCAAGATATTTCTATAAGAAAATAGATAGATTAGTTAAAAATAGTGTGACAGATCATCCGCTCTACGAGGGGCCAGTAGGGGTTGATAAAGAAGGAATGAAGTGCATTTTTTCAAAAGATACTCGCAAAGAGCTGATTTTAACAGAATTTGAAGGAAGAATGGTACCTATTCCCAAAAACTATGATCTCATTTTGACACAGATGTATGGGGATTATATGACTCCGCCGTCAAAAGAAATGCAGGAGTGGTACAGCCATAGTATAAAAGCCTATCGTAAGGTGGAGAAGTAGTTCGATTTCATAAGAGAACAAATCTTTTGAGTGCCTATTGGGAAAATCAAGATAGTATTATTCATACACAAAGTAGGGCATGAAAAGGAATTCCATTTTACAAATATCTATAAATTATTGTCATATATTTGTAAAATAGGTTAAAAATTAAGGTCCATAGAAATGATAAAGGAAAGTGTGATATACAATGAAGAATACAAAGATAAGGAAGTTAATATTATTTAGTTTTCTCATATGTACTTTAATTATGGCTGCCAAATTATCATCAGTCGATGCGGATACCATTTCCGCAGGGGATGGTAATAGAATCCACTTTATTAATTTAAAATCTAAGTCAGGGAGTGATGCTATTCTCTTAGAAAGCAAAGGGCACTTTGCTTTAATTGATATGGGTGAGGATTATGATTTTCCAGATGGAAGCAATCCGCGTTATCCAGATCGGTGGGGAATTACCAGGGATAATGGTCAAGTTTTAGAGGATCGATTGTTCCGTCACCTTAAACAAGTTGGTGTTAAAAAATTAGATTTTATTTTGGGTACTCATGTCCATAGTGATCATATTGGTTCTGCAGATGAAGTACTAAAACGTTATCCTGTTGATAAATTTTATCTAAAAAGATACTCAGATGAACGTATTACAACGCAGTGGAGATTGTGGGACAATCTCTATAACTATGATAATGCGGTTAAAATAGCTCTTGGACGTGGTGTAAATCTTATACAAGATATCTCTGACATTTACCATGGGTGATATGGATATCCAACTCTATAATTATAAAAATGAATATGATGCTGATGGTAACCTGAAAAAAGTTCTAGATGATAACTCAAACTCAATCGTTTCAGTGGTGACTGTGGCAGGAAAGAGAATCTATCTTGGTGGAGATTTGGATAATGCCGAGGGAGCAGAAGATAAGTTAGGTCCAGTTATCGGCAAGGTTGATATGATGAAATGGAACCATCATTATGATGCGACAATTTCAAATACGATTAATTTTCTTGAAAACCTATCACCAAAGATGATTATTCAAACAACTGGAGGTGACATTAATGTTGCTTCAACCAGAGAATATCTCCAAAAGAAAAATATTCAAGTTCTCAGAGCCTCTAGTCAAACTCAGGATGCAACTGTTTTTGATATTAGTGATAAAGGATTTGCTAATGTTTCTAATCTCTTTCCAGACATCCCTGTAGTTGACGAAAAATGGTATCAAGAAGGTGGCTACTGGAAATATCGTTTAAGTGATGGAGAAATGGCTATCGGTTGGAAAGAGATTGGCGGAGCCACTTACTTCTTTAATGGAAAAGGGCAAATGCAGGCAGGCCGCTGGCTTCACCTTAATGATGATTGGGGAGAAAATGCTAAGGGGAATGATTACTATCTTAACTCAAATGGTAAAATGCAAACAGGTGGTTGGTTCAAGCTGAATGGCTTTTGGTATTATATCCAATCAAATGGCGCTAGACGATTTAGTGAACTCTCTGAAATTGGAGGGAAAAAGTATCTCTTTGCAGAAGATGGTAAG
>CALIWM010000359.1:0-1353 GCA_938046645.1 uncultured Gemella sp.
ACTTTTTGGGGTCAGTACAATTTATTTCATAGGCTTTATTTATGTCGTCTTACTTCACCTCTGTAAAGGTTAAATAAATTCTATCTCAGCTCTGATATATAAATATTTCTAGCTACTCTACCCAAAAAAGGTAGAGTAAAAAGTAGAGTTGTTTTAATTTATCTCTGATAGTGTAGCCATTTTATTTAAGAAAATATTTACCGCTTCTAGTTTGCGTTCTGGTGCGAGTTCTGCGTAAGTATCCATGGTGGTACTAATGGACTTATGTCCCATTCGAACTTGAAGCTCTTTCCAGTCTATCCCAGCATTTAGCATCAATGAAGCATGAGTGTGACGGAATAAATGAAACCCATATTCCGGCAATTCTAAGGAGGCTAGACGTTTTCTGAGAGTTGCTCGCTCATTTCTATCGCACATATAATTACCATAAATAGTTGGAAAAATTAGTTTAGAATATTCTAAATCATGCATGTTGAAATAAGAATTCATTTCTTCATGAAATGATTTAAGTTCTTCTAATACGGGACGGGGAACAACAACTCTACGATTTCCGGAATCGGTTTTTGGAGTGGGTTTACAAATCATTGTTCCTTTAATTCCCCTTTTCTTGTCAGCACTTTGCCACATTAAAGTTTTATTGACAATTATTTCATTAGATGAAAAATCTAAGTCGTGAATAGTTAATGCTAAGAGCTCGTTGATTCGCAAAGCAGAAGCAAGCAAAGTGTTAGTAATAATCTTAAATCTACGATTAGCCCTAGTATTGGATAAACTATCTAAAAATTGTAACCAGACTTTCAAGTCTTCATCATGTAGTACCATGACTTTTTTTTGTCCAGCTTTTGGTTTAGGAGGTATTGATACATTGATTACTGGATTTATTTCCAGACCGCAATGAACTATGCCAAAATCAAAAATATCTTTCAATTTATGAGTTATTGCACCAAAATCCCTAGCACTACCTTTTTTCGCATGTTTTACACCAGATTCAACGGACATTTTTGCTTTTTTAGCTAATTTATTAACCCAAAGTTGCACGTCAGAAGCTTCAATCTGTTCTGGTAAATAATCGCCAAATTGAGGTATGATATAGGTATCAAGATAACCTCTAACCCTGTTAATTGTATTGTGAGAAGTTACCATGATTTTGTATTGTTGAAACCACAACTCAGCAAGGCATTGAAATTTATCAATTTTAATAGTTTCTTTTCGTGTAGAACTATTATTTTCGAAGTCTATTCGGCTTTGATGAATTTTTCTATCAAGCTGTTTTAGAGTGTTGGCTGTAATAGTTGTTGTAACCTGTTTACTAGTTTTTTTATCTTTGCCTAGAAAAACACCTTTAGCGATATA
>CALIWM010000360.1:0-1400 GCA_938046645.1 uncultured Gemella sp.
TTTATTTATCTAAAATTTTTAAAAATTCACAGATGATTAACCTACATACAAATATTTTCTACGCTAATCCTTCCCTATTGAATACTATAATATTTTATGGTATTATTATCCTTAAATAATCCATATGGAGGTCCACTAATGACTAAATATTATTACGATCCTAGAAATAATCGTGGCTATATCCCTGGTAGATATGTTAACAAAGTGGTATTCTTATTAATCACTTTCTTTTTAGGGCATTTCGGAATTCAATATTTCTACATCGGAAAAAACTTTAAAGGACTATTGTGCTTACTATTTTGTTGGACTTTCATTCCATCAATTATAGCAGTTTTTACTTTTGTAGTGACATTATTCAAACCAACAAATGAACATGGTGAGATATTTATACACTATTAAAAAATCAAGGTTAAAAATTTTTAACCTTGATTTTTTTCCATTTACATTTAACTTAATACTTTAGAATTACTCCATAAAACCTTTTAGTTTATTAAGTTTAGATGGGTGTTTTAATTTTCTGATAGCTTTTGCTTCGATTTGACGAATACGCTCACGAGTAACCCCAAACGCACTACCAACTTCTTCTAAAGTGTGTGTCTTACCATCTTTCAGACCAAAACGTAATTTTAATACATTTTCTTCACGATCAGTAAGTGTTTCTAATATCTCTTCTAGTTGCTCTTTTAGTAATTCATTTGCAGCGTGCTCTACTGGAGATTGCGCATCTTTATCTTCGATAAAATCTCCTAAATGTGAATCATCTTCCTCACCAATTGGTGTTTCTAATGAAACTGGCTCCTGAGCTATTTTTAAAATCTCACGAACTTTTTCTGGAGTCATATTCATTTTCTTAGCTATTTCTTCAGGTTTTGGTTCACGACCTAAGTCTTGAAGTAATTGTCTTTGAATACGAATTAGACGGTTAATAGTCTCAACCATATGAACTGGGATACGGATAGTTCTAGCTTGGTCTGCGATAGCACGAGTAATTGCTTGACGAATCCACCAAGTAGCATATGTAGAGAATTTGAATCCTTTTGAGTAGTCGAATTTTTCTACCGCTTTGATTAATCCCATATTACCTTCTTGGATTAAATCTAAGAATAACATTCCACGACCAACATAACGTTTAGCAATACTTACAACAAGACGTAAGTTAGCTTCAGCTAAATCTTTTTTAGCTTGTTCTTTTTCTTCTTCAGTTCCTGTTTCGATAATTTTAGATAGCTCTAGTTCTTTTTCTTTTGATAATAGAGGTACCTTCCCGATTTCTTTTAAGTACATTCTTACAGGGTCATTAGTTCTAATTCCTGCTGGAACAGATAAGTCTTCTAAGTCTAGTTCTTCTTCCTCTTCATCTACGTGATCTGCATTAATTAAAATAATATCTTCATTATTTA
>CALIWM010000361.1:0-7761 GCA_938046645.1 uncultured Gemella sp.
TCAGTAAATGAAGATAAAGTAAACTTTGTAGTACCTACTGGTAACTTCGGTAATATTCTTGCTGGTTACTATGCTGAACAAATCGGTTTACCTGTTAACAAATTAATCTGCGCAAGTAACAACAATAATGTACTTTATGATTTCTTAACGACTGGTGTATATGATAAGAACAGAGATTTCTTAAAAACAGTATCACCAAGTATGGATATCTTAATTTCTAGTAACTTAGAACGTCTACTTTACTACGTAAGTGGTTGTGATAATGAATATATCGCTAAGCTAATGAAAGATTTAAAAGAGACTGGTCGCTTCGAAGTTACTGGTGATATTCTTGCTAAGATTAAAGACAAATTCCAAGCTGGCTTTGCTGATGACGAACAAACTAAAGAAACTATTAAAGCTATCTATGAAAAAGATAACTACCTGTTGGATACACACACTGCTGTAGCTTATAAGGTACTTCTTGAAAACTTAGATAATGAGCATGCTAGTATTGTACTGTCAACAGCATCTCCATATAAATTCACAGAAAGTGTCTACTCTTCTCTATTCGAAACACAAGGTGAAGACGAATTTACTCTTATGAATAAACTTCATGAGCAAACTAAGGTAGTTATCCCTGAGAACTTAAGAGATCTTGATAAAAAAGAAATAAGACATAAAGATGTAATTAATAAAGAAGATATGAAAAAATACATCTTAGAGAAACTAGGTGATTTATAATGGTAAGTGTTCGTGTACCTGCCACTTCTGCGAATGTTGGATGTGGTTTTGATAGCCTTGGTGTTGCTTTAACACTATACACTACTTTTAAATTCGAAAAATTAGATAGTGGTCTAGAATTCGTCGGATTTGAAGAACGTTTTTCAAATGAAAATAACCTAGTTTATCAAACATTACTAACTACACTAAAAAAATTAAACAAAGAAATTTCAGGTGTTAGAATATCAATCGATAATGATGTACCGATAAGCCGTGGTTTAGGTAGTAGCTCTACTTGTGTAGTCGCTGGAATATACGGTGCGTACTTACTAACTGATACACCTATTGATAAACAAAAAATCTTTACAATAGCTAACGAAATCGAAGGGCATCCTGATAATGTTTCACCAGCTATTTTCGGAAGTCTAAGTTCATCTTGTACTACTGATAGTAAAGAAGCGGTAACTGTAAGATACGAGGTCGATGAAAGATTTAACTTCCTGGCATTAATTCCAAACTTCGAAACTTCTACTGAAGAAGCTAGAAAAGTAATGCCTAAAGAAATTAAGCTACAAGATGCTATTTACTCAATGTCGCGTATCGGTTCGGTTATTAAGGCATTTGAAACTTATGATCTAGAACTTCTTAAAAAGGTTATGGGAGATAAAATCCATGAACCTTACAGAAAAGAAATAATACATGAATATCACGAAGTTAGAGAAATCTGTGAAAAGATTGATAGTTCAGCATTTTTCATTTCTGGAAGTGGTTCTACACTTATGAATATAGTTAGCGATACTAACAATATTGAAAAAATAAAAACTGAACTTGCTAAATTAAAATACAACTGGCAAGCAATTTTACTAAAAGTTGATAAAGAAGGAACAGTAGTTCTAAATTAATATGTTAAAAATATTCGAACTTCTTCTTTCATTCAAAAGAAGAAGTTCATTTTGAAATAATTTTATATAAATAAAGGAGAAATTTATTATGCAAAAATCAAGAGTAGCCGTATTAGGGGCAACAGGAATGGTAGGTCAACGCCTATTAGTATTATTAGAAAATCACCCATACTTCGATGTAGTTAAATTAGCAGCATCACCTCGTTCTGCTGGTAAAAAATATGGAGAACTTATGGAAAGTCGTTGGAAATTAGACCACGCTGTGCCTGAATACACTAAAGAATTAGTTGTTGAAGATTTATACAAAATTGATGAAGTTTCTGAAGGAATTGACATGGTATTCTGCGCTATCAACCTTGATAAAGAAGCTTTAATCAAACTTGAAGAAGACTATGCTAAACGTGAAGTAGTTGTTGTTTCTAACAACTCTGCAAACAGAAATAAAGATGATGTACCGATGATTATTCCAGAGATTAACTCTGCTCACCTAGATGTTCTTCCTGCACAAAGAGAACGTCTTGGAACTAAAAAAGGTTTCATCGTCACAAAACCTAACTGTTCAATTCAAAGCTACGTACCTATCTTTGAAGCGATTAAAGAGTATGGTATTAAAGAAGCATCTATCTGTACTTATCAAGCTATCTCAGGAAGCGGAAAAACATTCAACGAATGGCCTGAAATGGTAGAGAACATCATTCCTTATATTGGTGGCGAAGAAGAAAAAAGTGAAAAAGAACCACTTAAAATCTTCGGTAAAGTAGTTGATGGTAAAATCGTTCCAGATAACTCAATGAAACTATCAGCTCAATGTATTCGTGTTCCAGTTCTTGATGGACACCTTGCTTGTGTATCATTCAATTTAGAAAATGACCCAGGATTAGAAACTTTAGTTGAAAAAATTAAAAACCATGTTCCTGAAATTGCTAAACATGAATTACCACTAGCACCAACCCCATTCATTAAATATTATGAAGAAAACGATCGTCCACAACCAGTACTAGACCGTGATAACGAAAAAGGTATGCAAATAACTGTAGGTCGTCTTCGTGAAGATAACCTATTTGACTACAAATTCGTAGGACTTTCTCATAACACATTACGTGGAGCAGCTGGTGGAGCTGTTTTAACTGCAGAACTAATTAAAAAATTAGGATACTTAGATTAATATTATAAAATAATACTCCAGGAGAACTTCTCTTGGAGTATTTGTTCATATTATTCTCTATTTCACTATTTCTCTCAACTCTACTTTTCTATTTTCTTTTAAAGACAATGTGCATGCATCAGCAGTCGCAATTGACTCTAGAGCTGCGACACCATTTAATAGTTTTTCATATTCTTTTGATACTTTTTCTCCATTCAAAATGTTATGCAAATACAACATTTCTTTATCTATACAGCTTTGTAACCAAAGAGGGCAACGTACATTAGGATTTCCATAAGCTATTGCTCCGTCCATTCCTCTACCTGTATAAATAGCCATTCTATCATCATCTTCTTCTTTTGATTCATGGATTAAGAAATAACTCTCTCCTTCTCCTACTACTCTTAAAGTACCTTTAGTATTATATAAATCTAATTTTATAGCTCCTTTTGTACCTTCTATAAGGACATAGTGTTCACCCCATCTAAATGCATTCCCATATTCAAGTACTGCGTATCGTTTATTAGAAAATTCCAGATTAACTATTAAGAAATCATCTTCATCACCAAAATTTTCACCAACATGACATACATTTCCACCTATCATAGTTGCTTGCTCGGGTAGACCATCCATAATAAATTGAATACAATCAAGTTCATGAATATGATGGTATAAGTGTCCTCCAGACTGTGATCGATTTTTTTTCCAAGAAACAGTTTCTTGTTTTTCTTCCCATCCTGTTCTTGCAGCATGACAAAATATTACATCTCCTATTTTCCCTTGCTTAATCAATTCTTTTGCGTGACGTACTCCATTAAAAAAGTTCATAATATGTCCTGCCATAAAAATCACATTATTTTCTCGACAAGTTTCAACCATAACCTTACAATCTTCATACGATAAAGAAATTGGTTTCTCACAAAACACATGTTTTCCATTTCTAGCCGCTAACACTACAGGTTCACGGTGTAAATTACTAGGTGTCGCTACAACAACGCAATCTACATCATCTAGACCTACCAACTCTTCCAACGATGAGCAATTCTTTGCACTAAGTTCCTTAGAAACTTTCTCTCCATTTTCCGGATCAAAAACTGCAGTCACCTTCGCATCTTTTATTTTCTCTAATGAACGCGCTAAGTCTGCACCAAAATAACCTGTTCCGACAATTCCATAATTTATCATATCAAACCCCTCTTTTCATATTCCTAAACAATTAAGAAATAATATTATATGTCCTTATATTTATTATACAACTTACTAATACAAATTTAAAGATTTATTTTCTGTTCATTTTTAATATAAATTTAAATCTTTAAATACAAATCTCATATATTTCATTTACTTAACTTAATTTTAAACATAAAAAAACCCTAAGGACACCTCCTTAGGGTTTGGTAATATTTAAATTATTTAACGTCTAGAACTTGTCTACCTTTGTACATACCAGTTTTTCTATCAACACGGTGACCCATTACGTAGTTACCAGTTGTTGCATCGATAGTAATTGATGGTGCAGATAGTTTTTTGTGAGTTCTTCTTTTTCTTTTAGCTGTTTTTGATGTTCTTCTAAAAGGAACTGCCATAGTTAATTTCCTCCAATTATTTTAAATAATTCTTATTGTTCTTTAAATAATCCATTAAGAGCCGCAAATGGTGATTCTTTCTTTTCTTTAACATCAGTTAAAGACTCTTCAGAAATCACTTCCCAGTCATTACCAGAAACCATTTCTAACTCTTCTTCATCAGAAGTAGTTATTGGAATATTTAAAATTATAAGCTCATTTACTAAAGGTGTTAAGTCAATATACATATCCATTAAATTAACGTCGAATACCTCTTCGCCTGCAAATACAGACTTATCAACGTATTCTTCTCTTTCTTCAATTTCAAATGGAACAACCACTTTTTTAAGTGTTTTTCCTGAAATCATTTCGAAGTTTCCTTTAATTAATAGATCGGCATATATTTTATCTTGTCCACCTCGAGTTAATTTTCCACTAACAACAACATCTCTAATATCTTTTAGAGAGTTATCATAGTGTTCTACTTTAACATTTATATTTTCTTCAAAAACAAAAGTATCACTATTATTTTTGAATAACGAAGATCTTAACCATTTCATTAAATATCACCTCATAAACACATTATTTATTATATATCTTTTAGTTTAAGATGTCAACAAAAAAAGTTGACTCTTTTTATATTTTTTTAGTTCATTAAATATTTCAGTATATTCGCTAACGACATTATGAATCCTACAAAAATCGTTAACTTAGCTGTTAACACCATGAATGGCGCCATTGTTTTTTTGTGATTATTCTCACTAAAACCTTTAATTATTTTTATCGCTAAAGGAATAGTAACAAACACTAGTAGATTCCACCATGAAGCATATTTAGTAATTATAAATAAAACATTTAATAAATATACTACGATAAAGCTAATTGCCATTGTTTTAATCGCATTATTTCTTCCGACTAATATCGCATAAGTTCTTCTTCCTGATTCTTTATCATTATCTAAGTCACGGATATTATTCGCTAATAATATCGCTCCAATCATAATAAACAAAGGTAATGAAACTACAATAATATCAGCATTTACATAGCCTGTTTGGAAGTAAAACGATAAAGCAATAATTATTGTTCCCATAAAGAATCCCGAAACAACTTCTCCAAAAGGAGAATAAGCTATAGGATACTTTCCTCCTGTATAAAAATATCCAGCAAGCATACATACTAAACCTACTAATAGTACATAAAAACTAGTTAAGAAAGTTAAAATTAATCCCAATACAAAAGCTAGTGCATATAATACCAATGCACCTACCATAACTTCTCTAGGACTTAGATTCCCCTTCACTATCGAACCAGAAATTCCCTCAGAATCAATTTTGTCCAAACCATGCTTATAATCATAATACTCATTAAACAGGTTGGTTGCAGCTTGAATCAACAGACATGCCAGTAAAAACAAAATAAATTTTATAATCGAAAACTTAATCTCATATCCCAAAGCATAAGTAGCTCCAAATAAAACTGGTGCTATTGATGCTGGATAACTATGTGGTCTTGTACACATGAAAAATTCTTTTAATTTACTTTTATTCACAACATCCTCCTAGTTATCTTCTTACCTTGAATATTATACCATATTTTGAAGTGCTATGATATTAAATTTCTTTCCTTCCTATCTATAATCATTTAGCATAGCGTTTTCATCGATTTGTGATATAATTAAAGAACATAAAACTATTTATTGGAGGCATTTCCTATGAAAATTGCATGGATTGGAACTGGAGTTATGGGAGAAAGCATGGCTGGTCACCTTATGGATGCTGGTCACGAACTTTTCGTCTACAACAGAACAAAGAGTAAAACTGACAACTTAGTAAAACGTGGTGCTACATTTCTTAATGAGATTAAAGATGCACCAGAATTTGCCGAAGTAATATTCACTATGGTTGGATATCCTAAAGATGTTGAAGAAGTTTATTTAGGAGAAAATGGACTTATTACAACAGCTAAAAAAGGTCAAGTATTTGTAGATATGACAACCTCTTCTCCTACTCTAGCTGAAAAAATTAGTAATGAATTTCTAAAAGTTGGAGCATATGCACTTGATCTTCCTGTAACAGGTGGAGATGTTGGAGCAAAAAATGCTACTCTATCAATCATGGCTGGTGGAGACAAAAAAATATATGAAGAAATTGTCCTACCACTTGTTGAAAAACTAGGGACAAATATTACATATTTTGGAGAAGCTGGTAAAGGGCAGTATACAAAACTTGCCAATCAAATAGCTATAGCCACAACTATGGTTTCTGTTGCTGAAAGCTTAAAATTTGCAAAAGAAGTTGATCTGGACTTAGAATCTTTCTTTAAAACAGTATCAACAGGTTCTGGAGGAAGTTTCTCAATGACTTCATATGCTCCCCGTATCTTAAAAGGGGATTACGAACCAGGATCTTTTGTACACCATTTTATAAAAGATATGAAACTTGCTTTAGAAGAATGTGAAAAAATGAACATTAAACTACCTGGTCTTGAGACAGCATATAAAATTTACAACGAATTAGAAGAAGAAGTTCGTAATACAAACGGAACTCAAGCAATTTCTAAATGGTATAAACTATAAAAATAAATGAGTTGATTAGCTAGATCAACTCATTTTTAATATATATTTCCTCTCCAATTTTTAGTGTTTCTTGTGTGTTCAACTTCTTGTGTTTTAGCTACCGCTAAAAAAGATGGAATATAATCTTGAACAAGTTCAAATAGTTCCTATGTAGACATTTCTTTTTCAATTTTTATAAAAGTTCTTATTAATAATCCTGAAATTTTATCAAAAACTCCAATCTGCTTTAACTGTATAAGATGTGTAACGAATCCCTCTTCTTTCAACTAACTCTAACAAAACAAATATAATTTTATGTAAACTTATAAGTTTACATATTTAAAGATTATAAAAAAATCTAAAATCACTTGAAATCAACTTTTAAGAGCATAAAAAATGACACTTTAAAATTATATGATATAATTAAAGAATGAAGTAATTTTATATAGGAGGAATAAAATATGAAAATTGCATGGATTGGAACTGGAGTAATGGGGAACAGTATGGCTGGTCATTTAATTGATGCTGGACATGAGCTTTTTGTTTTCAACAGAACGAAAAGTAAAACAGATAATTTAATAAGCCGCGGGGCTACACTACTTAAAGAAGCAAAAGAAGCACCGCTATTTGCTGATGTAATCTTTACCAT
Source organism: uncultured Gemella sp. (assembly GCA_938046645.1). Lineage (GTDB taxonomy): Bacteria > Bacillota > Bacilli > Staphylococcales > Gemellaceae > Gemella. Next base: position 7,517 of record CALIWM010000361.1, read on the forward strand.
AGTTGGTTACCCTAAAGATGTTGAAGATGTTTACTTAGGAGAAAATGGACTAATTAAAACAGCTAAAAAAGGACAAGTATTTGTGGATATGACGACATCATCTCCTACTTTAGCTCAAAAAATTACTAATGAATTTGAGAAAATAGGGGCATATGCATTAGATCTTCCAGTAACTGGCGGGGATATAGGAGCAAGAAACGCAACATTATCAATTATGGCTGGTGGAGACAAAAAAATATATGAAG
>CALIWM010000362.1:0-5147 GCA_938046645.1 uncultured Gemella sp.
CAAACATAACGAAGTGCGTACATCGCAAGTGCAGCTAATACAAGATAACCAACATTTAAGAATAACTCTCCATTAGTTAAATTTCCAGCCTCAATTTTATCAATAACAGTCCCAATAACTTTCGGTGGAATTAAGTTGAAAATACTTACTAAGATAAGGGCAATTATTCCAATAAGATAACGTCTTTTTTCTAGCTTCATGAACCAAGATAATTTTCTAAATAAATACATCTACACATCACCTAACCTTTCTCCTAGTTTTGAAAATACTTCTCCGATTTTACCATTAATTACAAGGTCAGCCATATTATCCTGAGGAGTAGACGATTTATTAATAACAACCAAATGTTTCCCTCTAAAATAATGTAGTAAGTTTGCTGCTGGATAAACACTTAATGAAGTACCACCGATAATCAGTACATCAGCTCTTTCGATAAAGTTAATCGCAGCATTAAATACTGTCATATCTAATTCCTCTTCATATAAAGTAACATATGGTTTTATTACTCCACCACATTTATCACAGCTCGGTATTTCTTCATTTTTAGCTAAGAACTCTTCTAGGTTGTAAAAACTTTTACACTTAGTACAATAATTTGCATCTACACTTCCATGAAGTTTTAAAACATTTTTACTACCCGCTTGTTCATGTAAAGTATCAATATTTTGTGTAATTACCGCTTTAAGTTTCCCTTGCTTTTCCAAATCTGCTAAATAAAAATGAGCTCTATTCGGTTTAGCATCAGGGTAAACTAAATGTTTTTTGTAGAAATCAAAAAAATCTTCAGGATACTTCACAAACATAGTTCTGGAAACGAGTTGTTCGGGTGTAAAGTGCTTATTTAGTTTTACACTGAATACTCCATTCGCACTTCTAAAATCTGGTATATTAGATTCAGTAGAAACACCTGCTCCACCAAAAAAGACAATATTATCATTTAATTCTATTATTTCTTTTAGTTTCTCTATATTACTCATAATATCTTACCTCCTTATAAAAAATTATAAAGTTATGAAAAGAAGGAAACCTTTATATAAGTCTCCTTCTTTCAATTAACTTCTAATTAGTTTCTTTATCTTTTTGAGCTTTTAACTCTTTAATACGTTGCTTACGCTCTTCGATACGAGCTTTTTTCTCTTCACGAGAAGCACTCTTAACTGGACCACGAGCGATATGTTCTTTACTATCGTTAGTTACAAGGTTAGTTGGTTCTTGTTTCATTTCGATTTCTTCATGACGTTCTACTCTAATACGCATTAAGTTAGTAACAACTTCTACTTGAATATCATCTATCATGTCCTCGAACATTTGGTAACCTTCTGTTTTGTACTCACGAAGCGGATCAATTTGTCCATAAGAACGAAGGAAAATTCCTTTTCTAAGTTGATCCATTTGGTCGATGTGATCAGTCCATCTATCATCAATAGCGTTAAGAAGAATGTATTTCTCGAATGAATTCATAGTTTCATCACCAAGTAACTCACGTTTCTCAGCTAACTCAAGATTAATTCTGTGTAATACAAGCTCGCGAATTTCATCATCAGACATAACATCTGAGTACTCACTCTCAGTAATAGGTTTTTGACCTAAGAACTTCTCATTAAGTGATTTAATGATTTCTTCAGTTTCTTCTTTTTCACTGTGTGCTTCTAAGTTTTCAGTGATAAATGCCATAGTTTTATCTACTGCTTCACCAATCATCTCTTGAATAATATCAGTAACAACATCATTTTCTAACACTTCATTTCTTTCAGCGTACATGATTTCACGTTGTTTACGTAATACATCATCATATTGAAGTACTTGTTTACGCGAGTCATAGTTATTACCTTCAACACGTTTTTGAGCACTTTCAACAGACCTACTTACCATTCTACTTTCAAGCGGTGTATCTACATCTTTACCCATGATTTTTTGTAATCTATCAGCTCCGAAACGAACCATAAGTTCATCTTCTAGAGATAGATAGAATCTACTGTAACCTGGATCCCCTTGACGTCCTGAACGACCACGTAATTGGTTATCAATACGACGTGATTCGTGACGTTCTGTACCAATTACAGCAAGACCACCTAATTCACGAACACCTTCTCCAAGTTTAATATCCGTACCACGACCAGCCATGTTAGTCGCGATAGTTACTGAACCACGTTGTCCAGCTTGTTTGATAATTTCAGCTTCACTTTCATTTTGCTTAGCATTAAGTACTTTATGAGGAACACCATATTTGTATAATAATTTAGATACTAATTCACTCGTTTCAATTGAAACAGTACCTAAAAGAACTGGTTGTCCTTTATCATAACGTTCTTTAACTTCTTGTGCTACCGCATTGAACTTAGCTTCCATATTTGAGTAAATGAAGTCTGGTGCATCAATCCTTTGAATTGGTCTGTTCGTAGGAATTGTAGTTACAAACATGTTGTAAATATTTCTAAATTCCTCTTCCTCTGTTTTACCAGTACCTGTCATACCACTAAGTTTTTTATACATTCTGAAGAAGTTTTGGAATGTAATAGTCGCCATTGTTTTACTTTCTTTTTGAATTGGCACACCTTCTTTAGCTTCGATAGCTTGGTGTAATCCTTCAGAGAAACGACGACCTGGCATTGTACGACCTGTAAATTGGTCAACGATTAAGATTTCTCCATCTTCAGCAACTACATAGTCAACATCTAGTGCCATTGTGTAGTTAGCTTTTAACGCTTGGTTAATGTGGTGAGTTAAATCAACATTTTTTAAATCATAAAGATTTTTTAATCCGAAGTAACTTTCTGCTTTATCAATACCATTTTCAGAAAGTTGGATAGATTTAGTTTTAATATCTAAAGTATAATCTCCATCACTTCCATCTTCTTTCTCTGCTTTTTTTAGAGTTTTAACGAAGGCATTTGCAACTTGATATAATGAAGTTGATTCTTGACCTTCACCAGAGATAATAAGTGGTGTACGTGCTTCATCGATAAGTACTGAGTCAACCTCATCGATTACAGCATAGTTTAATGGACGTTGTACACGAGCTTCAACTGTTTTAACCATGTTGTCTCTTAAGTAGTCAAACCCTAACTCATTGTTAGTTGAGTATGTGATATCAGCATTATATGCTGCTCTTTTCTCTTCAGAGTTAAGAGAGTTTAAGTTAAGACCTACAGAAAGTCCCATGTAGTTGTAGAAAACTCCCATTTCTTGAGCGTCACGTTGTGATAAGTATTCGTTAACTGTAACAACGTGTACACCTTCACCTGCTAATGCGTTTAAGTACACTGGCATTGTGGCAGTAAGAGTTTTACCTTCCCCTGTTCTCATTTCTGCGATATCACCACGGTGAAGTGCGATACCACCCATAATTTGAACTTTATATGGTTTCATTCCTAGAGAACGTAATGCACCTTCACGAGCGGCAGCGAATGCATCTACTAGAATTTTATCTAATATATCCGCTGTATCTTTACCTTTTTCTTTTTGTTCTTGAATATAAGCTTTAAATTCTTCTGTTTTATTTACTAATTCTTCATCGCTAAGATTTGAATATTCTTCATCTTTAGCTAATACTTTGTCAGCTAATTTTGATAAGCTTTTTACTTCTCTTCTGTTAGCGTCAAATATTTTTCCTAAAATAGCCATTAACATTTTCCTTCCGACATATTTTTCTATTAAATGATTTTATAATCATATTATAATTCATCTCTTAATTATAACATTCATTTATCTTTAAAGCAACAACAATAATACGATTTTAAGTTGATATTAACTATGTATTACATTTAACAAATAAAGCTAAATGAATTTATATATTTTTTGATTTTAAATACATAAAAATTCTAGTAGAACTCCCTCTTAAAATCCTACTAGAATATTTTTTATTTATATTTATTTAGTAAACTCTCCACTTTCTCCACATACAATTCTCGTACATTTTGAGGTGTTAATATTTCAATATCTCTTCCTAAAGAGAATATCCAACCTAAGAAATGACTACTACACATAACTTCTACAGATGTTTGATAATAATCATCTTTTTTATGAATAATAATATCTTTACCGAATCTATCGACGATTGCTCCAATTAACGATTCTTTAAACTCCAAAGTCACTTTCTCTAAAGTTCCACCATACATACCAAATATTTTCTTCGAATAACTCGATATATCTTCTTTTTGGAACTTATCATGACCTAATCTATCATTCTCAGCAATTACAACATTCCTCATCTTATCAACACGATAATTTTTTATTAAATCTGTCTTAGCATCATAGGCAACCATATAATAATTCTCATCATTCCATACTAGTGCAAATGGACTTACATTATAAACTTCACCATTTTTTCTATCAATCATCTGTTTCTTATAATTCCATTGCCAATAATTAAAATTAATTTGCTTATTTTCTGCAATTGCATTATGGATAGCATCGATATTATAATAAATATTTTCGTTTATATATTTATTTTCTTCGAAAGAATATACCTGTCTTTGTATTTTTTGTGCTTGTTTTTTGCTCGCCAATTTCTTAAGTTTTAAGATTAGATCACGGGATTTTTTCGCTGTCAGAAACTTACTAGCTTGTATAACATCGATTAACATTTTTACCTCTGCAAGCTCAAATTCTCTCTCTACTAAAGCATAGGTATTTTCACGTCCACTCTTTTCAACTACGATATTAAATCCATAATCTTGTAGTAATTCTATATCCTTATATAAAGTTTTTCTCTCTACAACTATTTCTTTTTTTAAAAGTAAAGAAGTTAATTCTTTTACACTTAAATAAGTATTTTCATCGCTATAGTCTCTCAATATTTCTAATAAGTACAATAACTTTAATTTTTGATATCTTCCTTTTTCCATAAATTTTGCTCCTTATATACACTTATGTATATAATAACAACTATTTACGATTTTTTCTATTATTTTTTTAATTATTTTCATCTCTTTTTAGAACTTCTGCAATTACAGAACCACTAGTAACAAAACATACTTTAACGAAGAACTTATCTCCTACTTTATCGTAAATTCTTCCTGCACTCTTCGTACCTTTTGCGACAGTTCTGCAAGAATTTCCTACATAACCAACTTTACCAAAAGTCTTCATCATAACTTTTATAGCTTCTTCATCATAATCATTATCAAACTCTTTCTCACAGCTTA
>CALIWM010000363.1:0-1405 GCA_938046645.1 uncultured Gemella sp.
TTACTCCAGCTTCTGCAGCTTCACGAGCAACTGTTAGGATTGTTCCTTCTACAGGTTTAATTATCGCTTTATATGCAATACTTACACCATTTTGAATAGCTTCAGCAAATTCTTTTGCATTAACTTCCTTTTTATCAGCGATGTGTTGAGACATCCCTCTAAATAGTTGAGAAAGGATAACACCAGAGTTTCCACGTGCACCCATTAATAAACCTTTAGAAAAAGATTTACCTAATTCACCAATGTTTTCAACAACATTTGCAGCTGTTTCTTTTGCACCTGATGACATCGAAAGGTTCATATTTGTTCCTGTATCACCATCTGGTACAGGGAAAACGTTCAATGCGTTTATTTTTTCTGCATTTTTAGCTAAATTTTTCGATCCTAAGTCGATCATTTCAGCTAAAATAAGTCCGTTAATTTTCTCCACTATCTTTCCTCCTATTTATTTACCTTGATGCCTTGAATGTAAATGTTAATTTCATCTACTTTAACACCTAGTGTTTTTTCTATTTGATATTTAACTGAAGATTGAACATTGTTAGCTATTTCTGAAATTTTTGTTCCATACATAACAATAATATATAAATCAATAACAAGTTTATCTTCGTCTTTTTTTACTTTAATTCCTTTTGCGTAATTTTCTTTACGTAAAATTTCTGTAATTCCATCTTTAACTTGATTTTTACTAGCCATTCCTATGATTCCGTAACAACTTACAGCCGCACCACCTGCAACCGATGCGATTACATCATCACTAATAGAAACATGACCATATTCATTATTAATTTCTAATGACATATCTTTTCCTCCTATTTAAAAATAGACAAATGAACATACGAACTATTATACCTTTTTTGACAGAAAAATACAAGTAAAACATTGATATTTCTCTACTTGGAGCCTTTTAGCATCCCTATTACAATACTATTATTTATTATTATTGATAAACTCCTTAGAGTGAATCATTAATGTAATAACATCACAGACCGGAGTTGGAATATTATGAACTTTTCCTAATCGTGATACTTCTCCATTTAAATAATCAATCTCTGTTAAACGTCCATTTTTCATATCTTGATATAATGATGGATAATGGGCTCCAGCAGTTTCAAGCGGAAAACAGTTTTTTATATTATTTTCTATAATTTCTTGTTTTACATCTACCCCTTCTGCCCTACCAACTGCTGTTACTTCATTAAGAACTGCTCTAGTCAACTCAAGATTTTTTTCAAAACTTCCATATTGGTTAATATTACAATCAATAAGTGTACAATAGGTATTTAAAACACAGTTTAACCCTGCTTTATGCCAGATTGACTGGTAAGTATTATCTGAATAATTTAGATTTAAACCTGCTTGGTTTAGTCGCTCAATAATTTCTAAAGTTTTTCTAAAACTTGAT
>CALIWM010000364.1:0-1949 GCA_938046645.1 uncultured Gemella sp.
CAGTGGTTTTACCCACTACAGAAATTATAGAGCCTGATTTTTTTATATCAATAACACCTAAGAGTTCGAGATGTTCATTGAATATTTTTCTATAATCCACATTTGCAGTCAATAAAATAATTTGTGCACTAACGTTACTCCGCCTAATTTTTTTGACTCTTCTTCCATAGTTACATCTCTGTGTAAGTGTGATAAAATATAGACTGTTAGTAGTTGTAGTAATTCGTATATAATTAAAATGATTTCTAACTTTAACTTTTAACTTGTATTTTTTTATATACTTTTTAACAGTAATCAACAACCAAAAGTGCTTTACAATATTGAGCATACTTCTCCTCCAATTCTATTTTTATTATAGCTTGGTTATACCGTTTAATTGGTCATATATCATAAACGGTTCATTTATTGTCATCTACGATAAAAATATAGCGATGATGATTGTTCTCAGACTATTTACGACTTGACGGTTCTATTATTCAAATCACTACTTTTACAATATTAACTTGGAGAAGAAATATTTATTTTTATTTAGATGTTGTAAAAATGTATTGATTAACCCTAGGAAAATATCATTCTTATCTAAAACAACAAATCATATAATTTTAATGCCGGAAAAGACTTCGATGTCTTTTACTACAGTACTAAATATTTTATCGAATGAGGAGTCCACTAATTGTTAAATATTTTTATTTTAGAAGACGAATTTTTACAACAAACACGAATAGAGACCGTTATTAAGGATGTTATTGCAAAAAAATCTCTAAAATGTAAAGGACCTGAGATTTTTGGAAAACCTAGCCAGCTACTTGACGCAATTACCGAAAGAGGTTCTCATCAACTTTTCTTTTTAGATATTGAAATTAAAGGAGAAGAAAAAAAGGGGCTAGACATTGCAAAAGAAATTCGAAAAAAAGACCCTAATGCAACAATTGTTTTTGTAACAACACATTCAGAATTTATGCCAGTCACTTTTAAATATAGAGTTGCTGCACTGGATTTTATTGATAAAGCTTTGGATGATGAAGATTTTTATGAACGTATTCATTTAGCAATTGAATATACCATGGATAAAATGGGTGCCACTATTGCCCAAGATTCATTTACTTTTGAAACAGCTACAGCCCATGTTCAAGTGCCTTTTAACAATATTTTATTTTTTGAAACATCTCCAACAATACATAAAGTTATTTTGCATACTAAAGAAGAACGCATGGAGTTCTACGCCAGTATTTCAGAAATTGAACGAGCTGATGATCGCCTATATCGATGCCATCGTTCATTTATCGTTAATCCTGAAAATATCCTTAAGATCAATAAAGAAGAGAAAATGGTAATGTTTGAAAATAATAATGAATGTCCCATTTCCCGTACGAAATATAAGGGTCTCCTAGAAAAAGTTAAATCTTTGAAAAGCTAAGGTGTTTCTATGGATATAGTTATAAATTTATTGCTGTTCTATTCTAAGATATTAGTAGCATTGTTACTGTTTCAACAGGTTAGTAGCCAACCAATCAAACCTTTGTGGTGTATTATTGGTCCATTTTTGTATGTTCTACTCCTCATCATATGTCCTCCTGTTGGATACTTTGCTTTCTTTTTTATCTTTATTGCTTATAACATGTATCAGAATAAGTATAAAAGTAAAATACTCGATATTTTTTATGGCTTGTACCCCGTTATTGTTGAAAGCTTACTAGGTAGAATGTTAGCATTCTACGTTTTCCCTCTACTAGGAGTCTCTGTCTTCAATGAAGTCAAACTAAGTTGGTATGATATCTTAATTGAATTATTAGTTTTCCCTCTTCATTTACTCATAGTAAAATCTCTTAGGTTAGATTTTAACGAAATAAAAGAAGGTTTCAAGCATCACTATTTCAAGTATTTATTATTACTGATCAACATCTCTATGTTTGTATATATGTTGTTAGTTTCTATACTTGTTATTTATA
>CALIWM010000365.1:0-1777 GCA_938046645.1 uncultured Gemella sp.
ATGCAAGTCGTTCCGGGAGATCCAACAGTTCCAGTGATTTGGGATGAATATAAACGTCTCTTAGAAGAAAGCCACCCAGGAGCAGCAATTAAAGAGTTTGAACGATTTGAGTTTTACGAACAAGCAAAAGACGCCTATCTTGTAATTCAAACAGGAGAAAGTGCCTTGTATGGAAACATCATTTTGAAAAAAGGTGTTTTATAAATTTACTAGTTAGGAGAGAAAAATTATGTCAACATTTTATGTACCAGCAATTAACTTAATTGGAAGAGGAGTCGTTAAAGAAATTGGACCTTACGTAAAAGATCTAGGATATCATAAAGCTCTTTTAGTAACGGATAAATTTATCGAATCAAGTGATATTCTTCCTAAAGTCACAGAACCTTTAAAAGAAGCAGGTGTAGACTTCGTTGTTTACTCTGATGTAGAGCCAAACCCTACTTGTAAAAACGTTAATGACGGGGTTGCTGCATTAAAAGAAAACAACTGCGACTTCATCATCAGCTTAGGTGGTGGATCACCTCAAGACTGTGCAAGCTGTATTTCAGTAATTGCAACAAACGGTGGAAAACCACAAGACTACGAAGGATTACACAAATCTGCTAAAAAAGGTTTGCCAGTTGTTGCTATCAACACAACTGCTGGTACTTCAGCTGAAATTACAATCAACTATGTAATTACAGACGAAGAAAGAAAAGTTAAAATGGTAATGGTTGATAAAAACAGCCTAGCTTTAATCTCAGTAAACGACCCTGAATTAATGGTATCTAAACCAGCAGCATTAACTGCAGCAACTGGTATGGATGCATTAACTCATGCGGTTGAAGCTTTAGTAACTCCTGGTGCTTACGGGGTTACTAAGAAATTATCAATTGGTGCAATCGAATTGATTAAAGAATACTTACCACGTGCTGTTAAAGATGGTCATGACATCGAAGCTCGTGAAGGTATGGTGAACGCAATCTTCTTAGGCGGTATGTCATTCAACAACGCTGGACTAGGATATGTTCACTCAATGGCTCACCAATTAGGTGCTGTTTACAAACTTCCACACGGTGTATGCTGTGCTATGTTATTACCAGTAATCGAACGTGAAAATGCGAAACGTGTTCCAGCTGCATTCCGTGATGTTGCAAAAGCTTTAGGTTTACAAACTGAAGGTAAATCTGATGAAGAATGTGCAGCATACGCAATCAAAGAAATCGAAACTCTTTCTGAAACAGTAGGTATTCCTAAGAAATTAACTGAATTAGGAATTGAAGAAAAAGACTTCGACTTCGAATATCTATCTAAGAATGCGTTAATCGATGCTTGTGCACCAGGTAACCCATTCATGCCGACATTAGAAGAAACAATTGCTTTCTACAAAGAATTGTTTTAATCGGTAAAACAAAAGTATTCGTATAGCTTTTAGAACGTGGAGTATTGTCCCCCCCAGTATTTGGACAATACTCCTTATTTATTTCTGGATAAGATTTTATGAAAACGCATAAATTGTGCTTGAAATTTCAGTTTAGCTAGTCTAGTATTAAGGTATAGAATAAAAATGGGAGGAAATAGAATGATAGGGTTAATTCTTACAGGACATGGGGAGTTTGCAGTTGGAGTAGGACACGCTTTAGAAATGATAGCAGGAAAACAAACTGCATATAAAGTAGTGCCTTTTTTAGAAAGCGATCCAATAGAAACTCTTGAAAATAATCTAAGAGACGCTATGAAAGAGTTGCAAGAGGAAACAGAAGGGATTGTAGTATTTGCAGACCTTTTAGGAGGAAGT
>CALIWM010000366.1:0-4457 GCA_938046645.1 uncultured Gemella sp.
GTTAGGTATAGAAGGGATTTCATTTGGAGTATTCTTATATCTATTCATTCAGTGGTTCAATTATTATAAAAAAGAGGGATATAGAGAAATAGCAGAACAATTAAAATTAGAAAATAAACAATTGCAAAGTCAAGCCTTGAATGACAGAAGAAATCTTGAGGAGTATTTCCTCTTGTGGGTGCATCAAATTAAGACTCCTATTACGGTGGCAAACCTAATTTTGCAAAAGGATAGCTCGTTATATAACAAGAAGCTTAAAGCGCAAATGTTTTATATTGAAGAATATACTAATATGGCAATCAATTATTTAAAGCTAATTGATAGACAGGCGGATATGGATATAACGTTCATTAATCTTGATAAAATCATAAAGAACTTGCTCAAGAAGTATTCCATGATGTTTATAGAAAAAGGAATTTCTTTGGAATATGAACCAATATACGTAGAAGTTATATCCGATGCGAAATGGTTGTCAGTTCTTATTGAACAGATTCTTTCTAATGCAATTAAATATACGGAATCTGGTACTATTAAAATCTCATATGAGGAAAAGACCAATACTATGAGCATTCAAGATACAGGTATTGGGATTCGGTCGGAAGATTTAGAAAAGATTTTTGACAGAGGTTATTCAGGTTTCAATGGAAGAATAAACGAGAAATCAAGTGGTCTTGGATTGTATCTTGTTAAATCTATTGCAGATTTGATAAATGTTAAAGTAAAAGTTGAATCGACGATAAACGTTGGAAGCAAATTTATAGTACAATTTCCTTTCAATCTTTCAGAACTGTAAGTTTAGGAATAGAGATTGTCATATTAAATAAATGCAGGAATATATGTGTATTAGTAAAATTATGACATAAAGAAAAGGAGTGATGAAGATATGGCAATCTTAGAATTAAAAAATGTAAAGCGATTATATCAAACTAGAAAGATTACGACAGAAGCCCTAAAGGGTGTTAAATTTTCCGTAGAGAAAGGTGAATTTATTTCAATAATGGGCGAATCAGGTGCCGGAAAGACAACTTTATTAAACATAATAGCTACACTCGACAAAGCTACTTCTGGTACGGTTGTTCTAAATGACCAAGATACAAACTCGTTAAAGGACAACGAAGTTTCGGAATTCCGTAGAAAAGAGCTTGGTTTCGTTTTTCAGGATTTTAACCTGCTTGATCAATTTAACAACCGTGACAATATATACCTACCACTTGTTCTTTCAGATGAAAAAGAGGCTATCATGAGGGCAAGGTTAAGTAATTTAAAGGAGCCGCTTGGTATAGAGGATTTGTTGGAAAAATACCCGTATGAAGTATCAGGTGGGCAGAAGCAAAGAGTAGCTGTTGCAAGGGCTATAATTACCGAGCCATCTCTGCTTCTTGCGGATGAACCTACAGGTGCGCTTGATTCACAGTCTTCTGAAACGTTACTAAAGATGTTCCGCACTATTAATCAGAATGGGCAGACAATCATTATGGTTACACACTCTTTAAGGGCGGCATCATATGCAAACAGAGTGTTGTTTATTAAAGACGGAGTCGTTTATCACGAAATATACCGTGGGGAAAATGAGAGGCAAGAAGAATTCATGGAGCGTATTAATCAAGCTCAATTTATGTTGAATAGAGGTGATAAATAATGACATTCTCAATGGCTAGAAAGTTTGCTTTTCAAAATTTGAAGGCAAATAGATTGTTGGAAGTTCCATTTGTTTTGTCAGCAGGTATTATGTTGATTCTATTTAATATAATGGCGAGTTTGATCAATAATAATTATGTTCAGACGAGACATGATTCTCTTCCTACCGTTATAGCAATGGGAGCAATAGTAGTAGGTATATTTACTTTTATATTCGTAACATATACGACAAACTTTTTGCTAAAAAAAAGAAATAAAGAGTTTGCTTTATACGCAATACTCGGTTTAGAAAAGAAACATATTCGTAAAATAATCAGCATTGAGTTTTTTGTATTGTTTTCTATGATAGCAGTTGTCGGTGTTGTTGGTGGGTATATTTTTGGGCAGCTTACTTTTTTAGGACTTAATCGTCTAATGCATGATGTTTCAGGCAGACTTATGGACTTTCCTTTCAGCATTATTGCTATGCTTTTAAGCTTGGCAATAGTAGCCGTACTATACATGATTACTGTACTTCGTAGCAGTTATAGAATTTATCTGTCCACACCAGTTCAATTGCTTAGTAAACAACACAGTGGAGAGGGAGAGCCTAAATCCAGGTGGCTAATCTCAGTTATAGGGCTAATAACATTATCAGCAGGTTATTATATTGCATTGACAACAAAGGGTTCATTGTCATCATTATTGAACTTTTTCATTGCGGCTATCCTGGTTATGATTGCAACTTACCTACTTTACATATCGTTCTCAATCATTGTTTTGAAGAGGCAGAAAAAGAGAAAGAGCTACTTTAAACCTACAAAATTCTTGGGTATCAGTGGTCTTATATATCGTATGAAGAGTAATGCGGTGTCTCTTGCCAGCATATCAATTATGAGTGTCGGTATTATTATTACCTTATCAGTTACTGCAACAATATACTCAAACATACAGTCTACAGCACAAAATATTCTTCCAAGGGATTATCAGATTAATAGTAAAGTGTCTGTGGATGAGAACAATTATAAAGAAGTTGCAAAGTCACTTAAAGAGGAAGTTAATAAAACTGTAAAAGATGATAAACAAATTAAAGATGAATATATATCCTACAATATGACAACAGCAATTCTTAAAAAAGGAAATTCCTTTGTAGAATTTACCCCTTATAAAAATATTGAACCAAGATATATTTTTGTAAATAACTTGGATGGGTATAATGCTCAAACTCACAATAACATTAAACTAAATGATGATGAAGTACTTATTTGTGCCAATCATAAACAACTCCTTGGGATGAAGAATCTTAAAATAGGAGATCGTACATTTAAAGTAAAAGAAATTCCCAATATAGCACCTTCAAATTATGCAGCTGAGGTATATGTTATTATAGTAAAGGATTTCTCCACTATGAAATATATAAGCAGTTCATTGAAAACCACAAATGTGAAAACACAAAAAAAGGAAAACTCAATCATTAGCTGCAATGTGAATTGGAATGTTTCAGGTCTTTCGGAAAAGATATATAGGAGTGAATTAAATAAGCTTAAGGAAGGAAAAGATTATTTTGTTTTATCTAAATCGGAATATTTAGATAAAATATATGAAATAAACGGGGGATTTCTTTTCCTTGGTATCATAATAGGGTTAGTTTTCTTAACTGGAACTATTCTAGTTATATACTATAAACAAATTAGTGAGGGTTACGAAGATAGGGAAAAATATCAGATAATGAAAAAAATCGGTTTGTCCGATGAACTAATTAAGAAAACAAGTTCATCGCAAATAGTATGGATGTTTTTTGCCCCGCTCATCGTCGCAGTTATTCATAGTACAATTGCATCGAAGATAGTTTATCAATTACTGGGATTGTTTGGTGTTAACAGTTTTATACAATATGGTAAATTCTTTGGTATAGTAATTGCGGTATTCTTCATGGTTTACTTCATTATTTTCAAGTTTACATCACGTACGTATTATAAAATTGTGCGATGAAGTATGTTTTATTTTATTATTGAGATAAGGGATAAACTTTTGAAATGTAGTATTACTTATGAGCCCCAATATAATGGGGCTTTTTCATTGTTGAAATATCTCTTGATACTAAACTCTTGCTGAATTAAAATATATACATATTTAGAACAATTTAGGAGTAATAAATGAATTACAATGAGTCAAGAGTATATCTGGATGAGCTTTCCAGATACGGAAGTGTACTTGGCCTGGACAGTATGCGCGAGCTACTCCACAGACTGGGTGATCCACAAGACGAGCTAATGTTTATTCATGTCGCTGGCACCAATGGCAAAGGGTCGGTTCTCTCGTATCTATCCAGTATCTTAATTCAAGCAGGATATACCACGGGGTGCTACTTCTCTCCGTGGCTTTTTGAATACGGCGAACAGTTTCAGGTAAATGGTGTTCATATAACAGATGATGAGCTCGCTCGCCATACGACAGAGATAGCAGAAGCAATTAACAGCATGGAGATAGATGGACTAAATTCTCCAACGCTGTTCGAAGCCGAAACGGCTCTAGCGATGGTGTATTTTAAGAGCAGAGGATGCGACTTCGTAGTGCTAGAGACCGGTCTAGGCGGTAGGGGAGATGCGACGAATGTCGTAAGTACAACTCTCGTTGAGGTTATAACGCCTATTTCGAAGGACCATATGGCTTTTCTAGGAGAGACTATAAAGGAGATTGCCGGTGAGAAAGCTGGCATAATCAAGCCTGATACCATAGCAGTAAGCGCTAAGCAACACACTGATGCAGAAGAAGTACTAGCTTCAAAGTGCGACGAGCTCGGATGTAATTTCAGAGTGGTAGATGAAGCTGCTATTGAG
>CALIWM010000367.1:0-12018 GCA_938046645.1 uncultured Gemella sp.
ACTGTCATCACTAGAAATTTGAGTTTCAAAATCTTCTCTATGAGGTATCCACTCTTCTTGAGGTCGAATTATTGCATAACCGTAAGCATCACTATCTTTTGCTATACTCAACCAATCGTCTTGAGTAAATGTTTCTAATAATATCATCAGAAGTATC
Organism: uncultured Gemella sp.; assembly: GCA_938046645.1. Taxonomy (GTDB): domain Bacteria; phylum Bacillota; class Bacilli; order Staphylococcales; family Gemellaceae; genus Gemella. The sequence continues at coordinate 158 of CALIWM010000367.1, forward strand.
GACTCTTCTTTAAAGATCATTTCTTCAAATTCTTTAACAAAGACTTCAAATTTTTCTTTAACAGTTGTTATATCTGCATTAGGTAGTTTTTCCGCTTCTTCTTTTGCCAGTTTGAACAAATCTCTTATTTCATCATCAACACCCCACATAACCTTAGGTGGTGCATCGTGACCATATTTCTCCATTATGGGAAACATAAGTTCTTCTTTGCGTTTATAGTGAATATCAAATTGTCCTAATAATTGCAACTGACGAAGCAATCCTTTTAAAACTGCTTCTTTCGTTTCATCCTCATCTAATTTAGCATAGTTATCTAAAATTCGGCGAACTCGAATAATTGCAGCTCTTAAAGCCAAATTCTCTTGTTTAAATACTTGAACAGGATGTCCTGGATGTTCACTGTCTTCGACTTCTACGTTTTTTATTGCACCTTTAAATAGATTGGCGTGTACATTACATAACTTCATTACATCTTCAAAAGTTACACCAGAATCTGAATTCATAAGCTCATGCTCCATTAAAGATATCTCAATCGCAGATACTCCAGAAAAATGTTCATTGAATTCATCTTGAACAGATTCGGCAGACTCACCTTTATGAAGTCGTAATAATATATCGCGTAAAACTTCAATTCTCTTTGTAGCCATTAGTCTAGTCCTACTACTTCATATCCATTAGCTTCTAATGTAGCAATAATTGTTTCAAGTTTAATTCCTGCCAATTTCGAACCCATTCTAAGTGAAGTCTTTCTCCCTACAGTATTTCTCATGATTGGATTAGCCAAAGGTTTAAACCCTAAATCCACTAAAATATCCAATACTTCTGGATGCTTATCAACAACTTGTGCAACTGGTATACTCACATCAATAATATTATCCATTTCTCATTACCTCACTACCTTATATTATTAATATAATTATATCATAAGCCATTGATAATCGCTATCAAATTAAAATAATAATATAAAAAGATATAACTTAAACATTTTCTCTAAGTTACATCTTTAATATTACTTTATTTCATTGAAACTAATCTAAATCTGATAAAGAACTTTTATTATAAATTATTTCTCCACTCAAGAAGTTTTTCTACATCTTCTTGTTTAATATAATCACTTGCTACCGCTTCTTCGATTAAGTAGTTATAGTTAGTTAATGTGTGGTACTCTACTTTATCTGCTGCAAAGGCATCTTGTGCTTTCTTAAGCTCGTAACTAAATATCGCCACAACTCCTAGGACTACTGCACCAGCTTCTTCTAACGCTTTAGCTACTTTTAATGAAGATAATCCAGTTGAGATTAAATCTTCAATAATAACAACTTTTTGCCCTTCTAGTAATCTTCCTTCGATTTGGTTTGTTTTCCCGTGTTTTTTAGCTGAATCTCTCACGTAAATCATAGGTAAATCCAGTACTTCACTCACCCATGCAGCGTGAGGAATACCAGCTGTCGCCGTACCAGCAACCACTTCTACTTCTGGGAATTTAGCTTTAATTACTTCACTCATTCCTGCAGCTATTTCACGACGAATTGCAGGGTATGACATTGTAATTCTGTTATCACAGTAAATTGGTGATTTAATTCCAGATGTCCAAGTGAAATAATCATTTGGTCTTAATGCCACTGCTTCAATATCTAATAAGTATTTTGCTATTTTTCTTTCTAATGCCATGTTCTTCTCCTTTATTGTATCTGTATATCTGATTTTATTTTACAAATTGACTTTTAATAAGTTTATAAACTTCAAGTGGATTTTCTGATTTAGTTATAGAACGCCCAACCACGATATGTGTACTTCCTTCTTCATTAGCAACAGTTGGAGTTGCTACACGTTTTTGATCTCCTACTTCATCTGTTTCTAATCTTATTCCTGGAGTTACTTTTAAGAAGTCATCTCCACAGTTTTCTCTAATTAATCTTGCTTCCCAAACTGACGAAACTACTCCATCAAGTCCTGCTTTTTTAGCTAGTTTAGCATAATTAATTACGCTCTCTTCTAGAGATACAGAAATTAGTTGCTCGTATTTCATCGCTTCTTCTGATGTCGAAGTTAATTGTGTTATTGCTATTACATTAGTATCTACACTACCGCCTTCAACCATTCCTCGTTTTGCTGCTTTTAGCATTTCATAACCTCCTGCAGCATGTACTGTAAGAATATCAACTTTGAATTTTGCTAATCCTTTTGTCGCACCATAAACTGTATTAGGAATATCATATAGTTTAAGATCTAAGAATATCTTATGTCCTAATTCTTTAATTTTTTCAATAACAACAGGTCCATTTTGTAGGTATAATTCCATCCCTACTTTTACAAATAATTTTTCTTCACCAAATTTTTCTAAAAAATTTAAAGTTTCTTCCAAAGTTGGAAAATCTAACGCTATTATTACATCTTTATTCATAATATTTCTCCTTTTTATTTATATGCACGACCACGAAGTTCTAATATATGTTCTACTCCTAATTCATCAAGTGCTGTTTCTAATTTATCAATAATTTTTGGACAGGCATATGGATCTGTAAAATTCGCTGTACCTACTGCTACCGCACTCGCTCCAGCAGAGATAAAGTCGATAACATCCCACTCATCCATTATACCTCCCATACCTATAATAGGAATGTTAACAGCTTGGCTCACCTGATAAACCATTCTTATAGCTACAGGTTTCACCGCTGGTCCTGATAATCCTCCAGTTACGTTCGCAATTATTGGTTTTCCTGTCTTTTTATCTAGTCTTACACCTACTAAAGTATTTATCATTGTAATACCATCAGCTCCTCCTTCTTCGACAGCTTTTGCCATTGCTACTATATCGGTAACGTTAGGTGAAAGTTTCACATAAACAGGTACGCTAGATACCTCTTTTACTTTTCTAGTTAAGTTTTTTGCTGTTTCAGGATCTGTTCCGAACTGAATTCCTCCATGCTTAACATTAGGACAAGATATATTTAACTCTAATGCACGAACATTCGGCGCTTTACTTATGTGCTCCGCTACATAGACATAATCATCTATTTCACTTCCTGCTACATTAGCAATAATAGGAACATCATATTTCTCTAGTTCTTTTAATTTAGTTTCTAATATTTCATGAACTCCTGGATTTTGTAGTCCTATGGCATTTAGCATCCCACTAGAAGTTTCAGCAACACGTGGTGTAGGATTTCCAAAACGTGGTTCTTTAGTCGCTGCCTTAATCATGATTGCTCCAAGTTTACTTAGATCATAAAAGTTAGCATATTCTAAACCAAACGCAAAGCATCCTGATGCTGGCATTACAGGATTTTTCAAATCTAATCCTGGTAATTTTACTCGTAATCTTTCGCTCATAAATTCCTCCTATAATGCTATTTCTTTCGAATCATATACAGGTCCATCGTAACATACACGTGAGATCGAACCATCGATTTTTTCACACACACATGCATAACATGCACCTACTCCACAAGCCATTCTTTCTTCTAAAGAAATATACCCCATCTTTTCTTCATCCATCTTAGTTAATGCTTTTAACATAGCAAATGGACCACAACTATAATACTTATCATAGTCAACTTCATAATTTTTTATAACATCAGTAACAAAACCTTTTTCTCCATAACTTCCATCAGCTGTAGCCACATAAGTTGTGCCAAGCTCTGCAAATTTTTCTTCATAAAACACATCTTTAACATTATTAAAACCTAAAATATGTACAGTGTTTACCCCTTCTTTTCTAAATTGCTTTGCAAGTTCATATAATGGTGGAACTCCAATTCCTCCACCTACTAGCAATGCAGTTTGCCCTTTTTCTAGCGTATAAACATCATATCCTTTTCCTAATGGTCCTAATACATCAACTAAATTACCCGCTTCTAATTCAGATATTTTCTTAGTACCTGCTCCATCTGCTCTGTAGACCATGACAAATGTATTTTTTTCCTTATTAATTTCACAAATTGAAATAGGTCTTCTTAATAAAAACTCATAACTATTGCTAACTTTAATATTTACGAATTGTCCTGGTGTATTCATTTCTTTAACTACATCACCTTGTAATTCAATTCTAAATATTTTATCTGCAATTTGTTCATTACTAACTACTGTTGCTAAATAAGTATCCATCCAAATGCTCCTTCTGTATGAAAAGGGGAAAATTTTTCCCCTTCTTCATTTTTTATTTTATAGTGGTAATATATCAAATGAGATTGATTCTAGTACTTTTAGTAGCGCATCTGCTGTATCTAATGATGTTAAACATACAACCTCTTGCTCACTCGCTACACGGCGAATCTTGAATCCGTCTTTTGTTACATCTTTATCTTTTGAAGTAGTATTAACTACAACATCCACATCCCCATTATATATAGCATCAAGTACACTGTAATCACTTTGATTAATTTTCCCTACTGGAGTAACTCTTAATCCGTGTTCATCTAAGTACTTAGCTGTTCCTTCTGTAGCTAATAAGTTGTATCCTAAGTCGAAGAATCGTTTTGCTATATTTAATGCTTCTTCTTTATCATCATCACTAATTGTGAATAAGATATTTCCTTGATCACTTACTTTGATTCCTGCTGCAAGAAGTCCTTTGTAAAGTGATTTTTCTAGAGTTCTATCACTTCCCATTACTTCTCCAGTTGATTTCATCTCAGGTCCAAGAGTAGTATCAACATCTTTTAGTTTTTGGAAACTAAATACCGGTACTTTAGTGTACACATTCTCTGCTTCTGGTAATAATCCAGTTTCATATCCTTTAGATTTTAGCGTTTCTCCAATGATAGCTCCAGCAGCAAGTTTTGCCATCGGAACTCCTGTGATTTTACTTAAGAATGGTACAGTTCTTGAGCTTCGTGGGTTAACTTCAAGTACGAATACTTCCCCTTTACTTATTACATATTGGATATTTAATAGTCCAACAATGTTTAATCCTTTTGCTAGTTTAATTGTATACTCTATTAACTTAGCTTTTTCATCTTCTGTTAGTGTTTGAGGAGGATATACTGCTATTGAGTCTCCTGAGTGAACCCCTGCTCTTTCAATGTGTTCCATAATACCTGGAATAATTACTGTTTCACCATCACTAATAGCATCTACTTCTATCTCACGACCTACTAAATATCTGTCAGTTAATACTGGGTGTTCTGGTGTAAGTTTTACAGCTGTCTTCATATAACGACGTAATTCAGATTCTTCATAAACTATTTCCATAGCTCGTCCACCTAGTACGTATGATGGTCTTACCAATACAGGATATCCTATTTCTTCAGCATTTTTTACCGCTGTTTCTACATCAAATGCAGTTTTACCAAGTGGTTGTGGAATATCTAGTTTATGTAATAATTCTTCAAATTTATCTCTATCTTCTGCATTATCGATTTCTTCTAAAGCAGTACCTAGAATTTTCACACCGTGTTTTTCTAATTTAGCAGCAAGGTTAATCGCTGTTTGTCCACCGAATTGCACTACAACTCCTAGTGGATTTTCGTGATTAATTATCGCCATCACATCTTCTTCAGTTAATGGTTCGAAGTACAGTTTATCAGAGATTGTAAAGTCTGTAGAAACTGTTTCTGGGTTGTTATTAACAATGATTGCCTCATAACCTGCATCTTTAATCGCCATTACTGCATGAACCGTAGCGTAGTCGAACTCTACACCTTGTCCGATTCGGATAGGACCAGATCCTAGGACAACAATTTTCTTCTTATCACTAACGATTGATTCTTCCTCTTGTTCATAACTTGAGTAAAAGTATGGTGTTTCTGATACGAATTCAGCTGCACATGTATCAACCATTTTAAATACTGGTGTTATTTTATTTTCTTGACGAAGGTTGTAAATATCATCTTCAGTCATTCCCCATCTATGCGCAATTACCTTATCAGAGAATCCGTATTTTTTAGCATATTCTAGTAAATCTATATTTCCTACATTGTCTTTTAATTCATGCTCAATATCGATGATATTTTGCATTTTCTCTAAGAAGAACATGTCAATTTTTGTAATTTCGTGAATATCTTTTGTGCTTTGTCCGCGTCTTAAAGCTTCTCCAATAAAGAATAATCTTTCATCTCCGGCTTGTTTAATCTTGTCAATAATTTCTTCTAATGTGAAATCATCTCCATTAGGTAGTCCAAGGTGGTGCACACCATATTCTAATGAACGGATAGCTTTTAGTAAACTTTCTTCATAAGTTCTACCCATCGCCATTACTTCACCAGTAGCTTTCATTTGTGTTCCTAATTTTCTATCCGCATTTTCAAATTTATCAAATGGGAAACGTGGGATTTTACTTACTACGTAGTCAAGTGTTGGTTCGAAACAAGCATACGAGTTTTGTGTAACTGGGTTTATAATTTCATCAAGAGTTAATCCTACAGCAATTTTCGCTGCGATTTTCGCAATTGGATATCCTGTAGCTTTTGATGCTAAAGCTGATGAACGTGATACTCTTGGGTTAACTTCTATAATATAGTATTTGAATGAATTTGGATCAAGTGCAAGTTGTACGTTACATCCACCTTCAATTTTTAAAGCTCTAATAATTTTTAATGATACATTACGTAGCATGTGGTACTCTCTGTCTGTTAATGTTTGAGATGGTGCTACTACTACTGAATCCCCTGTGTGAATCCCAACAGGGTCAATGTTTTCCATGTTACATACAACAATCGCTGTATCGTTAGAGTCACGCATTACTTCGTATTCAATTTCTTTAAATCCAGCGATAGATTTTTCTAATAAACATTGAGTAACTGGTGAATAGTGTAATCCACTACTTACGATTTCTTCTAAATCTTTCTCATCGTAACAGATACCTCCACCTGTTCCTCCCATAGTGAAGGCAGGACGAACGATTACCGGATATCCTATTTCAGCAACAAATTCTCTCGCTTCATCTAAAGTTGTAATAATTGCTGATTCTGGAACTGGTTCATTAAGTTCATTCATAAGATCACGGAATAATTCTCTGTCCTCTGCTTGTTCGATTGAACTTAATTTCGTTCCTAGTAATTCAACTCCGTATTTATCTAAAATCCCACTTTTATGCAGCTCTACCGCAAGGTTAAGCCCCACTTGTCCTCCTAATGTTGGAAGTAATGCATCAGGTCTTTCTTTTCTGATAATTTTACTTACAAACTCAAGAGTTAAAGGTTCCATATAAACTTTATCAGCAATTTCTTTATCAGTCATTATTGTCGCTGGATTTGAGTTAACTAAGATAACTTCATATCCTTCTTCTCTTAAAGACAGACACGCTTGAGTTCCAGCATAGTCAAACTCTGCTGCTTGACCTATTGTAATTGGTCCAGATCCTATTACTAGTATTGTTTTTATATCATTACGTTTTGGCATTTTTATTCTCCTTAATTTTGCATCGATACTCTATAATTTCTCAGGTTATTTCCTATTTATTTTCTTTAAATTCTCTCATATAATCTATAAACTGATCGAATAAGTAGTTAGGATCGTGTGGTCCTGGTGATGCTTCTGGGTGATATTGTACTGAAAATACTGGGTATTTTTTATGACGTACTCCTTCACATGTTTTATCATTCACTGATAAGTGTGTAAGCTCTAAATCTGTATCTTTTAATGATTCGATATCAACACTGAAACCATGGTTTTGTGAAGTAATATCAACTTTTCCAGTTATTAGGTTTTTAACTGGGTGGTTAGCTCCACGGTGACCAAATTTAAGTTTGTATGTTTTCGCTCCAGATGCTAATGCAATAAGTTGGTGTCCCATACAAATTCCAAAAACTGGAATTTTCGGCATAACTTCTTTAAGCATCTCGATTGTTTCTGGTACATCTTCTGGATCACCAGGTCCATTACTTAACATAATTCCATCTGGATTAAGTCTGAAGATTTCCGCAGCAGTTACATTGTGAGGTACAACAACAATATCACAATTACGTTCATTTAATTCTCTAAGTATTCCTGATTTCATACCAAAGTCTACTAGAACTACTCTATATCCATTTCCTGAAGATAGGAAAGCTTTCTGCGTTGAAACTTGTTCAATTTGGTTCGTTGGTAAGTCAGTTTTTCTAAGATTTTCTAATTGTTCTTCTGGATCCATGCAAAGGTCAGTGATTATTCCTTTGATTGTACCATGTTCTCTTATTTTTCTTGTTAAACTACGTGTGTCAATCCCCGAAATCCCTGGAATATTAAGTTCTTTTAACACTTCATCTAAACTGTATTCTGTTCTAAAGTTAGATGGTTTTTTACAAACTTCCCTAACGATAAGTCCTTTAATACTAGGATTAATTGTCTCAAAGTCATCTCTATTGATTCCGTAGTTTCCGATTAATGGATAAGTAAATGTTACTATTTGTCCATTGTATGATGGATCAGAAAGTGTTTCTTGATAACCCGTCATACCTGTGTTAAATACTACCTCTCCTGCTAGTGCTTTGTTAGCACCGAATCCATATCCTTTATACACTGTTCCATCTTCTAAAATAAGTTGTCTATCGTAACTGTACATCTTTGTTCTCTCTTTCTAAGTTTTTTATTTTTTAAACTTCAAATACTTCGCTATCTTTGTATGCAACTTGACCTTCACATAGTGTTAGTACTGGTATTCCATAAATTTCTTCTCCTACGTACGGTGTATTTCTACCTTTAGATAAGAATTTTTCTGGATCAATTTTCAGTGATTTTTCTAAGTCGATTACTACTAAGTCTGCAAAACCACCTTCTTCTAAACGCCCATATGGTAAATCGAAAGTATCTGCAACTTTTTCTGTCATTAGTTTAACTAGTAAGTCTAGTGAGAATACTCCAGTTTTTACAAACTTCGTATAAAGTTGACTGAATGCTGTCTCACTTCCAACAATACCAAACGCTGCTTTTCTCATTGATAGGTCTTTTTCATGAGTAGCGTGTGGGGCGTGGTCTGTCGCTATTACATCGATTGTTCCATCTAATAAACCTGCGATAAGAGCATTTCTATCTTCACGTGCTCTTAGTGGTGGATTCATCTTCCACATTCCATTATCTTCTGGAATATCCATTTCATCACTTATTAGGTGGTGAGGACACACTTCACAAGTTACTTTTATTCCTGCTGCCTTTGCTTCTCTTACTACCCTTACTGATTCTTTAGTAGATACGTGACAAACATGGTAGTGACATCCTGCTGCTTCAGCTAAAAGAACATCACGTGCGATCTGAACACTTTCACAAACTGAAGGAATTCCTGGTAAGTCTAATTCACGACTTCTACGTCCACAGTGCATACATCCTCCACGGATTAATGAGTTATCTTCGCAGTGAGCTACGATTGCTTTATTTAATTTAGCAGCAACCATCATTGATTCATACATCATATTAGCATCCTGTACTCCACGACCATCATCACTAAAGGCAAACACATGCTCAGCTAATTCTTCAAAATCTGCATATTCTTTTCCTTCTTCTCCTTTTGTTATAGCTCCAAAAGGAATCGCTCTGATTACCGAATCACGTTCGATAATATCTAGCTGTAATTTTAGGTTCTCATAGTTATCTGGTACTGGATTTAAGTTCGGCATAGGCATTGCCGTAGTGAATCCACCACGTGCTGCTGCTCTTGAAGCGTGATAAATGTTTTCTTTGTATTCAAATCCTGGCTCTCTCCAGTGTACGTGAACATCAATAAATCCTGGTGAAACAAATTTCCCTTCTAAATCTAATACCTTAGCTCCATTTTCTTCGATGTTCTCAGAGAGTTTTACAATTTTTTTATCCTCAACTAAAATATCTCTTTCTACTAATACACCATTTTCTAAAATTTTACCATTTTTTAAAAGTAACATATGCTTCTCCTCTTTATAAATTATTGTCTTTAATTATTTTTTCTATCATTGCCTGTCTCATAAACATTCCATTTTTCATCTGTTCAAAGATTACCGATTTAGGTGCTTCAACTAGTTCCGAAGCAATTTCCATATCTCTATTAACAGGAGCTGGATGCATCACTATTGCAGATTCTTTTAATCTTTCATAGCGTTCTTTAGTTAATCCAAAGTTATTATGGTATTCATCTTTACTTAATCCCATCTTAGAATCATGTCTTTCATGTTGAACTCTTAGCAACATACAAACATCAACTTCTCCAACTACTTTATCAAAGTCTACTACTTCTCCAAGTGTCTCGTCTTTAAAAATGTCAGGACATACAAATCTTACTCTTGCTCCTAATCTTGTAAGCATATTGTAATTACTTCTTGCTACGCGAGAATTTTTAATATCTCCAGCAATAATAACATTAAGATTTTCGAATGTTCCAAACTTCTCATACATCGTCATTAAGTCAAGCAAACATTGGCTTGGATGTTCTCCACTACCATCTCCTCCGCTCAAAATCGGAATATTTAAATTAGTCAGTTCATTGTAGTAAGCGTCTTGACCATGTCTAATAACCAATATGTTACAACCTAACATCTCTAATGTTTTACATGTATCATATAAAGTTTCACCTTTATTTACTGATGAAGTTGAGACCTCAAAGTTTATTACATTTAATCTATGTTTGTGCTCAGCTACCTCAAAACTATGTTTCGTTCTAGTTGAGTTCTCAAAGAATAAATTCGCTACATATAGGTCTTCTCTTGGTTCTACCTGCTTACCATTTTTTAACTCTAAAGCTCTTTCTATCAGTTGATAAACTTCTTCATTTGTCAGATCAGACATTTTTACTATATTTCTCATAGTAATTCCTCCATTTTGTATAAAAAAATACCTCGTATCCATCTGGCTACAAGGTATGACTGTTCATCAACTATTAAATTCAAGTTATTATCTGGGCATAGTTATACCTAAATATAGCTATACTCAAATAAAGTAAAAACTTTAAATTCAATCCCTTGTTAGCCTCTCTGGACTACCTTAAAAAGATTTTATATTTAAATTAATAATATTTCCTCAACATCATCTACTTCATTTAAATGAACTTTTACATTTTCCTTTCTTGAAGTAGGAATATTTTTTCCAATATGATCTGCTCTAATCGGCAGTTCTCTATGTCCTCTGTCTACAAGAATAGCAAGACGAATTGCTTTTGGTCGACTTGCATCCATTATGGCATCTATCGCTGCTCTTACCGTTCTTCCTGTATAAAGAACATCATCTACAATAATTACAACTTTGTTTGTCAAATCAAGTTTAAAACGTGGAACTTTTATTTCAGGTTCTTCACTTATTTTTTCTAAATCATCACGATAAAATTTTATATCAAGTGTTTCTACTGGAATATTAGTATTTTCAATTTCTTTGATTTTTTGTTTCAATCTTTTGGCGATATGAATTCCTCTAGTTTGAATACCTACTAAAACTATATCATCTAGTTTATTTTGTTCGATAATTTCATTCGCAATTCTAGTAATCATTCTAGAAATCATTATTTCGTCGAAAAGAATTCGTTTTTTCATACTTCACCTCAAAAAAATAGCCTACTCTATTGAGCAGGACAGCATAAATAAACTTGGTTTTCCAATTAATAAATCTTTGCTGACCTCTCTGGATCACATTAAAGATGTGTCATTCAAATTATCAATATTATATACCATAATAAGAGATTTGTCAAATTTATAATGGATTATTGGAGCAATTAAATGTCTCCAATAATCCACTTTTCTTTTTATTCATTCTCATCCTTTTCTTTCCATCTCGCACAAGCTACCCCAGCCGAGACAAAGCCTAATATTAAAAATGCAGCTATAATGATTTTCATCATAATTTTTCTCCTATAACGTTCTGCTAACCTCTAATTTATTCGAATTTCAGTACTTCTTTATTCGTAATATTTATAACCTTAGTTGCAATATTATCGATAAACTCCATCTCGTGACTCACCATAATAAGTATACCAGGATATTTCTTTA
>CALIWM010000368.1:0-14234 GCA_938046645.1 uncultured Gemella sp.
AAGACGATTACAATCCACAACCAAAAGCACAAACTATTACAAATGGAGATGTTCCAAATGTAAATGATAGCATAGAGAATGTTCGTGAGTTACCAGAGGGAACAAGAATAGAGTGGAAAGATGGAATAATTCCTAATACTGATACTCCAGGAACTGTTTCTGCGAAAATAACAATAACTTATCCGGATAAGACTACGGATGAAGTTAATGTAAAAATTATAGTTAATAAACAAACTGCAAAAGGAGACCCAGAAGTACAACCAGTCTTACCGGAATTTAATGGAGGAGTAAATGGAGATCCAGAGGAACATCCAACTCACCCAGAATTCAGTGGAGGAGTAAATGGAGACCCAGAGGTACAACCAACCTTACCAGAATTTGCAGGAGGAGCGAATGGGGATCCAGAGGAACAACCAGCCTTACCAGAATTTAATGGAGGAGTAAATGGCGATCCAGAAGAACACCCAGCGCTACCAGAATTCAATGGAGGGGTGAATGGAGACCCAGAAGAACAACCAACGTTACCAGAATTCAATGGAGGGGTGAATGGAATACCTGAACTTCAACCAACCTTACCAGAATTTAATGGAGGGGTAAATGGAGACCCAGAAGTTCAGCCAGACTTACCAGTATTCGATGGAGGAGTGAATGGAGACCCAGAAATTCAGCCAGAATTACCGAAATATGTCGGAAGAGTAAATAATGAGTCAGAAATTCGTTCGAACTTCCGAGATAATACTCCTAATGTTGCAACTAAACGTTTAGCTAATACAGGTCAATCACAAAATAACAGTGAATTAGTAGGGTTAGGATTAGCGATTGTAGGTCTATTTGCAGCAATAAAGCGTCGTAAAAATGAGGAAGAGTAATTTTAAATATTAGTAAAAGATAAGAATTGCTAAATTTATATAGAAAAAAATCCCTTGGAGATGATTATTTCCAAGGGATTCTTCATTAGAGTAAAAAAAAGGTCCGACATTGTCAGACCTTAAAATTTTAATCTATTATTTTTTTAATAGATCACGGATTTCTTTAAGAAGTTCTTCTTTAGCATCAACTTCTGGAGTTTCTTCTTCAGCTGCTTCTTTAGACATTTTATCTTTAGCAGTGTTAATAGCTTTAACAAACATGAAGATTGCGAATGCTGTAATTAAGAAGTCGATAGTGATTTGGATGAAGTTACCGTATTTGATACCTTCCCATGCTAGATTTGTGAAATCTGGTTTAGCTGGGAATACAAGAGCGATAAGTGGCATCATAATGTCAGTTACTAATGAACTAACGATTTTACCGAAAGCAGCCCCCATGATAACCCCGATAGCTAGGTCTAATACGTTTCCTTTAAATGCAAATTTTTTAAATTCGTTTAACATAAAAAATATTTCTCCTTTCATAAATTTTTAAATACACCAGTATAATATATCAAAATTGAAAAAAAATCAAGTAAAAAATTGCAAAAATAAAAAAAAATTTAAGTAAACGTATTCTAATTTTAATTGTCATATTATTTAAATATATTTTTTATAAATTATTTATATTTTTTGAAAAATAATTGATGTATTCATTAAGTAAAATATGCTGTATTTGTAATTAGTATATAATTTACCGAATAAACAAGAAAACTAACCGAATATGCATTATCTATAGATTTTTAAATATTTATTATATAAAATATAATTATGAAAGGAGCTAAAGAGATGAAAGTTGAATTAAATATAGATAAGAAATTTGAAGAAACAATAGTGACTATATCGGCAAATAAAGTGAATGAAGAGATTCAAAATTTAGTGAATTATATAGAAAATAAGGAAGATTACTTTATAGGAGTTTTAGATGTCAAAGTACGTTTATTAAATACGGAGGATATTATAAGGGTATATGTTGAAGATAGAAAAGTATATGTAGTTACAGTTGAAGGTAGATTTATTGTTAGAAAAAAATTATATGAAGTGCAGAGTACATTAACTAAGGATTTTATAAAAATATCTCAAAGTGAAATAGCTAATGTTAAATATATTCATAGCTTAGATTTAGGATTGAGAGGAACAATAGTTATAAATTATAAAAATTCAGATATAAGTTATGTATCACGTAGGATGTTAAAAGAATTTAAGGTTAAATTAGGGTTATAGGAGGTATTAAAATGAAATTATTTCAAAAAATTGTAATATTTATGTTGTTAGGGATAGGAGTAGGAAATGTTATTAATCTAATATTTGGTATTTTGTATGGTCAGTTTTATCCTGGTATGCCATTATATATTCAGAGTTTTGATAATTTAAATGTAGCAGTATTAATTCAAACCTTAGTATACGCTATTTTAGGTATATTACAAGGATTAGCTGGTAAAGTATTTCAAAGTAAATTAAATGATAATATAGTAATAGTATTTGTATCTCATTATTTTCTTATTATGTTACCACTTGTGTTAGCGGGTTATTATTTGAAATGGTTTAGTAGCGTTTCTACTTTAATTTTAATGCTAATTATAGCTACTGTGGTTTATATTTTAATAGGAATAGTTCGATATTTTAGTATTAAAAATAGTATAAGAGAGATAAATATAAAATTAAGAGATAATAGGTAAGTGCTGGTTAGTAACAAACGAGGAGCAACACAAATTAATGATTTTGTGTTGCTCCTATAAATCTTTATATTAATTGTATAATACTTTTTAAAGGATATTTTGTTACAATTAAAATATTATTTTTCTACTTCAACTTTATCTTTCTTTAAAAATTTATTAAGTAGATTAGAAGCTTTAGCTTTATTTTCTTCTACTTTTTCAGAAAGATTTTCTATTTTTTGATCTGTATTTTTCTTGAATCCAGTAACATTAGATTTCATGTTATCAACAGATGATTGTAATCCATTGATAGATGATGCTAATCCTTCTGCTGAGTTAAATAGTGGATCTAATTTTTCAGATTTAACTTGTAAGTCTTCAGCTAATATGTTTGTATTTTGTAATAAAATATTAGTTTCTGCCATAATTGGCTCTAAGTTACCTTCTACTTTTTTAACTGTTTCATTAAGATCTTTTGCAAGATTTAGTGCGTCTTCTGCAATGTTTGTTACATCTTCTACACATTCAGTAGCAACAGTTAGTGATTTTCTAACAGTTCCAAGTGTAATCGCAGCGCTTATGCATAGGATTAATACTCCTACTCCCGCTAAAAAGATTCCAGCATAAGCTAAAATTAACCAGTTTATATCTAACATAATGTTTCCTCCTTTATAAGTTCTTATAATCAATTATATTTTAATATTGACTATAATACAACTAACTTATTTTGATTTTTGTTCGATAAATTTATGACAAAGTTTATTGATGTTACCAGCTCCCATAAATAGGAATACACTATTGTCAAAGTTAAGTTTATCAAAATCATTTTCACTATTTATTATTTGAGCGCCCTTAGTTACTTTTTGTAGATCTTCAATTCCAACAATTTTTTCTTTCTCACGTACTGATGCGAAGATTGGACAAAGGAATACTTTATCAGCAGTTTCTAAGCTTTCAGCAAATTCATTTAAGAATTTAGCTGTACGTGTGTATGTATGTGGTTGGAAAATTGCGATAATTTTTTTATCTGCATATTTTCTACGTGCACTGTCGATAGTTGCTTTAATCTCGCTTGGGTGATGAGCATAGTCGTCGACAATAACATTGTTTCCAATTTTGTGTTCGCTAAATCTTCTTTCAGCAGGTTTATATAAATCAAGTGATTCTTGAATTTTTTCAACACTGATACCATTTATATCAGCTAAAGCGATAGCAGCTGTTGCGTTAGAAATATCGTGTAATCCGAATACCGCCATAGTGAAAGTTCCAAGTAATTCTGAGTCTTTGTATATGTCGAATTTACTATGTTCAGGTGTAGTTTGAACATTTTTGATTTGATAATCATTTCCTTCATTAAAACCATATTTAATAGTTTTAGCATTTGCAGGTTTAAGTTGTGAAGCTAAACGATCATCACCGCAGATTACCACTGTATTTTTAACTTGATTCACAAAGCTTTGGAATGCATCGAACATATCGTGTTCATCATTGAAATAATCAGGATGATCGAAATCAATATTAGTAACAATAGCGTAATCAGGATGATATGCTAAAAAGTGTCTGTAGTACTCACATGCCTCAGCTATCATAAATTCAGAATGTTTTTCCCCATGCCCAGTTCCATCACCGATTAAGTATGATGTAACATGGCTGTGCTTAAATATGTTACTAGTCATTGTAGTTGTAGTAGTTTTCCCATGTGCTCCAGTAACTGCTATAGAAGGAATCTCAGAAAGCAGTTTACCAAGAAATTGGGAGTAAGTGTATGTTTTGAGAATAAGTATAAGTAGTTAAACCTAATTCTTTAGCTCTTCTATATTCGACATGTGTTTCATCGAAAGCATTACCAAGAATTACTTCATATCCTTCTTTAATATTTTCAGCCCCATAGTAGTACATTGGGATGTTTCTTTGTTCTAATTTTTCTTGTGTAAAAAAGTATGTTTCTTCATCTGAGCCTTGTACTTCATTGCCCATATCATAAGCAATTTGTGCAAGAGAGCTCATTCCAGAACCTTTAATACCTATAAAATGATATTTACTCATTATAGTGTCTCCTAAGTTTTCATTAATAAAATAAAAAAAATTCTGTAATATTTTTTTCATAAGCAATTCAATTTTACACCAAAACTGATAAAAATTCAATAAATAGGAGTTTTTTTATACCACAATATTTTCAAAAATTTTCTGTTATTTTCATTCAGTAATTATTTATTATAGATATCTATTGTATATAATTTAAAAGAGGAAAATTTCAGAAATTAACTTTCAAAATTATTCCTCTTTTAATTAGTTTATTTAATGTTTATTGGAAGCAATATTATTTTTTATTTTTTCTTCTTCCAAGTATTAGCGCCCCGCTTAATACTAATCCGATAGCAGCTAATGAAGCTAAATTATTATTAGATAGTCCAGTTTTAGCTAAGTGTTTTCCTAATTTTGAATTGTTGATACTTGATGCTACACTACTATTTAATGGTGCCATTTGAGTAGGTTGGTTATTTTGCACTGTAGGAGTAGCTTGTTTGTTATTTGAGTCATTATGTCCTAAAGTAGGAGTATTATCAACGTTAGAATCATTTTGTGCAATATTAGAGCTATTACCACTGTTTTCGTTATTTTGTTTAGGTTTATTAGTAACTATTGCAAATTTACTGAAGTGATTTATTTCAAATATTACTTTTCCATCTTTTATTGTTGACTTCATAAGCTCTAGCTCTCCATTTTCTTTTATGTGATATACGGCTACGTCTTTTTCATCTTCTTTTAGAACTATTGCCACAGTACGATTTGCTTTTGAATCAACTACATGATTGTCTTTGTCTAAAAGTTTTAAATCTAATATTCTGATTTGATTGTCTGCAGGTAAGTTTAATTTTTCTAGAACTGAACTTGCTAAAGCTTTATCTTCTACAGGAGTTGCAGAAAGTTTTGCTGCAGTTGTTTTACCAGTTAAAGTAACTTTAACTCCTGAAGCATCATTTGAGAATATATTGTTTATTATGTCTTCAGATGGAGTCACGTTGTTGTTTGTGTTAGTATTTCCTGCATTTGAATTATTATTAGGTTTATTATCTGGAGCAGGTTTATCTTCAGGTTTGTTATTTCCTGTGTTTTCACTAGTTCCAGGTTTTACTTCAGTAGAACTGTTATTAGTATTATTTGAAGAGTTATTTGTACCATTATCAGATGTGCTACTATTAGAATTGTCGCTTGGTTTTGTATTTTCTACAGTTCCATTATTGCTTGAATTATTATTAGGTTTATTATCCGGAGTAGGTTTATCTTCAGGTTTGTTATTTCCTGGGACAGTTTCTTTATCATTTTTATGTTTAGTATATTCTTCTAATGCTTTATCTATGTTAGATTTTTCTTCTAAAATTTTATCTATAGATTTTTCTTCATCATACACTTTTTGAGCTTTTTCAGTAGCTTCTTTTAGTTTAGCGTATGCTTCTTTATTGATTTCTTCTTTATCTTTGTCATCGCTAACTAGGATTTTAGCTGTTTCTAAAGGTAAAAGAAGGTTTGCTCTTTCAGTAGCAAATTTTTTAGCAACTTCATCATTAGTATTTTCAACAGGTTTGTTAACTTCGTTGTTAGTAGGGTTATCAACTTTATCGTTAGGTTTGTTGCCTTCGCTGTTAGTAGGATTATCAACTTTATCGTTAGGTTTATTTACTTCAGGAGCAGGAGCTTCTTTTAATCCATTGACTGCATCTTCGATTTCTTTTAATAAACTAGAACGAGTGTCTTCTAGATTTCTTGTTTCTTTAGCTTTGTTTATGAATTCAGTTGCTTTAGTAATAGCTGTAGTTAAATTGTTTTTTGACTCATCTGAATAGTTACTTGCAGCTAGTTTGTCTTGAGCTGATTTAATAGCTGTGTCTAGTTTTGAAGTATCATATCTAAGAAGGTTATAGTATGTTTGAACATCGTTAAATAATTTCAAGATTTCATTAGATTTAGGGTTGTTATGCACCAAGTCTTCTAGTTTATCTATTTTTCCTTGAAGATAGTTATCAACAGTGTTGATGCTTTCTTCACTATAGTTTTTGCTATCTTTATCAGAATTGAAGTTTGCTACAGCTTCAGCATTTGAAGTTCTTAATTGAATAAGTAGATCATATTGATTTTTTAAATCTGATAGTTCAGTAAATGCAGTAGAAATTTCTTCGGTGCTTGCATTATTATTTTTCAAAACATTTTGTGCTGCGTTGATTTTGTTACCAAAGTTTTTGATTACCGCCATGTCTTGGCTCACATTTGCGTTTTTAAATACATTATTCCAACTATCATAGTATTTACTTGTTGTAGCTCCGAATAGTGCGTTTAGTTGTTTTTTATCTGCAGTGATAACAACATTTTCTTTAGGATATTTTACAGATAATACAGCTATATTTTCATGTTTATCAGTACCGAATAATGTACTGCTTGCAAAAGTGTTAAGTTTTATTGTAGATGGTTTTCCTTCGATAGGTATTCTAATTTTTGAAGGATATTTATAAGAATTAGTCACATTATTATAAGTAACATCAGCAGTATCTTCTTTTAAAACTTGGACATCTTTTTCGGCAGTTCCGTCGAAGTATGTAAGTTTACTCATAACGGCAACGTTAGTTGTTCCATTATTCATAGGGACAAGGTCTAATTCTAAGTAATTTTTTCCGTTTTCAGTTACTAGATACACATTTTTAATTATTCCATTTGCCATAGAAGGGCTAGTTAAATCTTGTTTTAATAATGAGCCTTCTAATTGAACTTTATTATTAGAATCTGTAGAAGGAGATTCTGATGGGTTACTTGGTTGGTTTTGAGCTAAATCGGCAGAATTGTTAAATGTATTTACAGCGTTGTTAAGTTTATTTAATTCAGCTAGCAATGCTTCTTCAGTAGAAGTATCATTATTTAATAATTCTTTAGCTTTTGATAGCTCATTTGTTAAAGTAACAAAGGCTGCTGGTTCTTTTTTACCTTGTTTTATTAACTCGACTTCAGCTATTTTTTTCTTAAGCTGCTCTTTAGCTGAAACTTGTTCTGCTCCAG
This sequence comes from uncultured Gemella sp., assembly GCA_938046645.1. Taxonomy (GTDB): domain Bacteria; phylum Bacillota; class Bacilli; order Staphylococcales; family Gemellaceae; genus Gemella. Next base: position 7,613 of record CALIWM010000368.1, read on the forward strand.
AATTTTGAGAACTATTTAAGTCTTCTATAGCGAATTTGAATTGTTCTTTGTAGTAATCTGTTAAATCTGTATTAACTTGATCATCTGTATCAGGAGATTCAGGAGTTAATTTAGCATTAGCAACATACGCTTTTGCCTCATCAATTAATTGTTTAAGTTTAAGTTTTGATTGAGTAATTTTGTTGAAATTGTTGTAAGCTTCTTCAGCTTTTTTAATTTCTCCTGAAAGTTCGTCAGTATTGATGCGAAGATAGTCACCTAAATGTTGAACTTCTCCTGTAAGTTCATCTAGTTTTTTGTATACTGTCACAGTTCCTTCTTTGTCGAACTCATTTGAGTAAGTTTCTTTTTTACCTTCTATATCGACTGGTTCAAGGGCGTTTATTTTACTTTCAACAGCAGCTAATTTTTCTTTAACTAGTGCTTTACTTTCATTAGTAAAGTGAGTGTTGTTTTTCCAATCATTTTCATACTGATTTTTTGCGTTTTGCAGTGATTTATAAAGGTTAGCTAATGAATCTAATTTAGTAGTTTCATCTAATAGTTTGTTTATAATGTTATCTACTTCATCTTTAGTTAGTGAATCGTTATTTAAAAGTTGTTGAGCCTTAGTAATTAATTGATTGAATGAAGTTTTGAACACTGGTTTTAAATCTTTATAGTTATCTTGTACTGAATTGCTTGTATAGTAATTAACTTTATCTCTTAAAGAAGCTTTTAGAGGTGATTCTTTTTTAGCTTCTAGTTTTGTAGAGTAATCAATATATAAGTCTGTTGGTTTTGTAAAGTTATCGATTCCGTCTTTTCCTAATGAGAATGAGTCTTTAAAGTTAAAGTTTCCTAGAAGAGCTATTTCAATATTTTTCTTAGTTGCATCAACTGTAAGTTTTAATTTAGTAGGGTAATCACGCCCTCCAATATTTTTTGTTTCTATTACTTCAGCATTTGCATCTGTATTTCCTAGGCTGTTGTATTTGAAAGTATCGGCTAGAGCGAAGTCGATAGCTCCTCCCATGATTTTTGGTTCTAATGTTAGTATAATTTCGTTTTTACCGTTTCCTAATTCGTGAACTTCTACATTTTTTATAAGTTCGGTTAAATCACGACTGTATCTTGTTTTAATAGGTTTATCACTACCTCTTTCAACAAATTTTGCAGTTACATTATACGGTTCAGCTGGCTTAGTAGTGTTTTCAACAGGAGCCGCAGGAACTGGTTCTCCTTTTCGACCGTCTTTTGTAGTAAGATTATTTATCGCTTCAGTTAATTGTTTAACAAGATCTGATGTCTCATTAATTTGAGGATTATAACTGTTTGTTTGGTTAATCCAGTCTTTAGCGTGGTTTAGAGCTTGTTCAAATTTTTCAAGGCTTACAGGTTCATATTCACTTTTTATTTTTCTATCAGCGATATCGATTATTCTTTTTAGTTCTGTAGTATTGTATCTTAAGTATGTGAAGTTCGCATTATCGAAGTCTTTTATTAGTTGAACTAATTCTTTTATGTTTCTTGTATTTTTCAACGCAGAAACACTTTTAATATAATTTTTGTAGTTTTCTATACTTTCTTTTGTGTATGTTTTTTCGTTATAAAGGTCAAAGAATTCTAATAGTTTTGCAACTTTAATATCTAGTACTTCTCTTAATGTTGCAATGTCTTCCATTTCGTGAATAGGTGTAGAAATTTCATAAAGTTTATCGTAGTTAGCGCTATCTGAACGTTTCAATTCTTGTAGTTTTGTTATAGCTTCTGTAATCTTAGCTCTTTGTGAGTAGTCTGAAGTTGTGTCTGAAGTATTCTCTTTTGTCAGTAGCCATTCATTAACCTTATTACCACGGTCAATCCAATTTTGAATTTTTTCGTCTAATTTCTCTCTATATTTAGGGATAGCTTCGTTACTTTTTTTAGCAGCTGAGTAATTTATATCTAATGCAAATGGACCTGTTTGTTGTTTATTCCCGTTTTTATCTAAATAAGTCATGTTAGATACTACCAATTGCTCAGCTTTTAATTCTCCAGGAACGTTGAAAGCGATAATGCGTTGGTCTTCAGCAGAAGGTCCTAGTTTAACGCTTGTATCTAAACCAGAAACTTTATTAACAACAAAGCTTGTAATTTTACTAACTTTATCAGGATTAGCAACAAGATTAATTTCAATATCTTGCCCTTGTTTATAGATACCTACTAAAGATTCTTTAAATAGGTTTTTAATTTCTTCTTTATTATCAACTACTTTTTTATAAAAGTCTTGTTGGCCATCGCTAGATACAGTTACCATTGTTGGAGTTTTAAAGTCGGTAGTAGTGTAAAAACCGTCATCTTTTAAATCATGATTCACATCAAAGTTATAAAGTTGGATATAATATTTTAAAGTGTTTATTGCATTCTGTGCAGTTTTTTCTGTATAAGAGTTAGCGTCTAGTTTTGCTTTTGCAGCAGCAGCTTCGCTCCACATGTTATACCAAGGGGTAGTGTCAATAACATCATCGGGAACTTGGTGATTTTCAAATGTTACATGGTAATAAGGAAAGTTAGAAGTTTTGTGGAAAAAAGTAGTTCCTAAGTATCTATTTGTGATAGACTGATCATTAAAGATTTTATTTATTATTTCATTTAGCTCAGTCTTAGTTTGTTGACTGGCTGCAGTATCTCCGAAATCGGCTTTTGCTATATTGCTATTTGTTGGCCAAGCTTGAGCTGTGATAGAAGATATAGTAAGTGCTAATGCAACACTCATACTTGATTTTAATAATTTATTTGTTTTCATGGAATTTCTCCTTTTACTTATAATATAATAATTTATTCTAATATTAATTTTTCAGGGTTGATTAAAGATGAATTAAATCCCTTGATCCATTTACATAAACGCTATTAAAACAACCTTTTCAAAATAATAGATACCTATACTATAACACAAAAACGTTTTAATTGAAATAGATTATCACTATCTTTTATATAAAAAAATAAAATTAAATTTCTTGAATTAATGAAAATTATACTTACTGATTTAAAATAATATTTCAAATTTAGTTTTTTTATTATTTGTAAAAAAGTTAAAGGAATATTTGTATAGGCTTATTTGTGATTTTTTCTTATTTAAAAAATGTATCTAAACTAAAAAAATAATTTTTCCTAGTTTATTTTAAATTTTCTTTTTAAAAATTTACTTAATATTTTTCATGTAGTATAATTTTAGAGTAAATATTTTTGTAAGGAGAATATGATGACTAAATTTTATGCGGTAAGAAAAGGTAAAAAAACTGGAATATTTTCAACATGGGATGAGTGTAAAGAACAGGTTACAGGTTTTAAGGGTGCGATATACAAAAGTTTTAAAACTTTAGACGAAGCAGAAGAGTTCGTAAAAGGTAATGAAGAAAAGATAGAGAATGTAGAAGCTGTTGATGGTGTGTATGCATATATAGATGGAAGTTTTGATAGAGTACAAGGTATTTATGGTTCTGGTGTAGTTATAGTAGATGGCGATAAAAAATATGAGTTCAAACATGCTGGAAATAGAGAAGATTATGCTCAATTACATAATGTTGCTGGAGAATTAGAAGCAGCCAAGTATGTTATGTGGTACGCAGTAGATAGAAAAATCAAAGAGATCACTTTATTTTATGATTATCAAGGGATAGAATCTTGGGCAACGGGAGATTGGCAGACAAACTTACCTTATACACAGGATTATGTAAAATTTTATAATAAGGTAAAAACAGTAGTGAAGGTTAATTTTGTAAAAGTTAAGGCACATACGGGTGTTGAGCTTAATGAGGTTGTTGATAAACTTGCGAAGGATGCAATAGCGGAGTTTAAAAAAGAAAAATAACTAAGAATCCGATGTTTTAAATTTAAGGGTGCCCCAAAAGTTCTAAAATTTAAAAAAGTTCATAAAAGAACTAGTAAACCATGGCGGAAAGTGACTTGACAAAATCTTGTTTCTTCATGAAATCGTGATTTTTGAGTTACTCCCTATAAATTAAGTGGATTAAGTAGAAATTAATTATATGTTATAATTATATGTATTTAAGAAACAAATAGGAATAACTGGGAAATAAGAATTTTTAGTTATTCCTATTTTATTTACTTTTTAATAAAATTAAGTGTTTAAATATGTTATAATTATTAAAATGTAGTTCAATAGATGAAAAAAGGAGGGTGAAAGATGGACAAATCGATAGATAATAAGCAAATATTTAATAAAATAGCAAGCCTTGTTTATAGAGATAAAAAACGCATAATAATTGCACTAATAGTTTCTATTGCGTCTTATTATTTTACGTTATACCCAACTGATAGGTTAAGTTATATAGTTGATGGTATAGCAAGCGGAAATATTGATTTTGCTGGTGTAGTTAATGAAATTCTAAGAATTATTTTAGCTGGAATAGCACTGTATATTGTTTATTTCTTTAAAGAATACTATACATTTATAGGATATGATAAAGTTATTAAAGATATGACCTATGATATTCAATATGATATTTATAGGCATACTCCAGTATTTTTTAATAAATTTAGTATTGGAGAAGTTATTAGTAGATCGACGAATGATATTACGAATTATATTGCGCCACTTTTTGGTTATGGTATTTTATTAATTTTTGATGGAATAATTTACAATTTATTTATAAGTGTTCTTATATTTAACAAATCTAGTTTAATTTATTTGTTGCTGATTCATATACCTTTGATTATTCAAACTATTTATTTAGTTGGAAGACGTAAGGTACAGGAAAAATATTATAATGAGATGGCGAAAACTATGGATGAAATTACCGAAGAGACTTTAGAAAATGTTAAGGGTATTCGCGTAATTAGAGCTTATAGCTTGCTAGATAAAGTGAGAAATAGTTTTGTAGGAAAACTTAGAAGCTATGCTAGAAGTAATGAAGAATACATGAAGAAAACTCTTGTCTATCAACCACTTAATACAGTATCGTTAGCGACAAGTTATGTTATAGCTGTAGCTTGTGGATTTTATTTTATTAGTTTAGGGATAATGACATTAGGAGAGTTAATCTCAGTCTGCGTAGTTATAGGTATGATTCAGTGGCCGTATATTGCTTTATCTGAGTTAGTTATTATGATTATTGAAGTTCGTCAAGCTACAAAAAGAATTCTAGAAATCTCTGATAAAAAAGCGGATGTTAATAATGACTTAGCTGAAAGTAATTTTGAATTTAATAGTAGTATTGAATTCAAAGATTTTAATTTTAGTTATGAGGATAATAATCATGTACTAGAGGATATTAATTTTATTATTAATAAAGGTGAAACTATAGGTGTAGTAGGAAAAACTGGTAGTGGGAAAACGACATTTATCAAGCAACTACTTCGACTATATCCGATAGAGGAAAATACTCTTCTTCTTGATGGTAAGGGGATTGAGCGATATTATGATTATTCTGTTAGAGAAAAAATAGGGTACGCACCACAAGAATATCAGTTGTTCTCAAAATCTATAAAAGAAAATGTGTTGTTTTATAGATATGATTTAGAGGATAGATTAGAAGAAGTTTTGGAACAAGCTGATATTAAAAAGGATATTAGTAGATTTAAAGACGGTATTGATACTCTTGTAGGAGAGAATGGTTTATCTTTATCTGGTGGTCAAAAACAACGTCTTGGTATTGCGAGAGCGTTGTTATCTAATCCTGAAATCCTAATACTTGATGACAGTTTGAGTGCTGTAGATTCTAATACAGAAAAAACTATCATAGAAAATATTAAGAAAACCCGTGAAGGTAAGACTAATATAATAGTAGCCCATAGAATTTCTGCGGTAAGACATGCGGATAAAATTGTTGTATTAGATAATGGTAAAATCTTAGATTTTGGAATGCATGATGAGCTTCTTGAGAAATGCCCTTGGTATAGACAACTAGATGAATATCAAAATAAGGAGGTAGAAGATGATGAAGAATAAAAATCCGTTATTTCAATTTCTTCCTTATATGAAAGAAGCAAAGAGGTCTTATATAATAGGATTTGTCTTTTCTCTATTAAATGTAGGGTTAGGTGTTGCTGGTGTATACGTGTTGTCGAAAGTGTTTGATGGTATAACTGGAGATTTAACACGTCAGATAATTCTAAAATCATTGGTGGTAGTAGCTGGCTATGGACTTATACTACTATGTTCAGGAATATCTAACTATATTAGAAATATATACTTAGTAAAAGGTGCTAATGAGGTTTACGTTAGAATTCAGATGCAGGTATATGACCATATACAAAGCCTACCTATTAAGTATTTTGATAATATGCCGGCTGGATCGGTAGTATCTAGGATAACTAGTGATGTTAACCAAATTAGAACATTTTTTGTTTCGACATTTGTACAGATCTTAATAATTGCACTTAAGATTATTTTTTCTTATGCTGTTCTATTTTATGTAGATGTACGTTTTGGATTATTTATGCTAGCATTATTCCCAGTAATATTTGTAGTTTTAAAAATTTATAACAAGTTATCTATAGATAGTATTAAAGGATACAGACGTAAATTTTCACAAAGTAATGGGATAATAAATGAAAATTATCAAAATTTAGAAATCATCAAAGCTTTTAATAAAGAAAAAGAAAGTATTGAAAAAGCAATACTAGATATAAAAAAAGC
>CALIWM010000369.1:0-14243 GCA_938046645.1 uncultured Gemella sp.
GTTGGGTTAATAAAGTATTTAGTATTTTCATCTAATAATTCTTTATCTAAACATGGCTCGATTACATATTTTTTAATATCAGCATGAATTTGTTCTTGAGTTACATCTGCATCATGTTGAGTCGATACTACGATTGTATCGATTCTATTTACTTTATGATTTACATCATATTCAATTGTAACTTGAACTTTTCCATCTGGTCCTAAGTATGTTAGAGTTCCATTTTTTCTAACTTCTGCTAATTGTTTTGAAAGTTTTTGACTTAGGTAAATTGGTAGTGGCATATATGTTGGTGTTTCGTTAGTTGCGAATCCAAACATAAGACCTTGGTCACCAGCCCCTACTTCATTTTCTTCTTTTTGTTGTTTTGTTTCTAATGAATTATCAACTCCAAGAGCGATGTCTGGAGATTGTTTATCTAAACCAACAAGTACTGAAATGTGATCACCTGAATATCCTTTGTTAGGATCATTGTATCCAATTTCATTAATTGTATCACGTACGATTTGTTGGAAGTCAACATTTGCTGTTGTTGAAACTTCTCCTACAAGTACTGCTAATCCTGTGTTTACACAAGTTTCACAAGCTACACGTCCGTAAGGATCTTGCTCTAAAATCGCATCTAAAATCGCATCTGATACTTGGTCAGCGATTTTATCTGGGTGTCCTTCTGTTACTGATTCTGATGTAAATAAATATGTTTTGCTCATTTTTTTCTCCTAAAATATTTTTGTCTGATATTAATACAAATCTTTCTAAGTCCTTAATATCTTTAAAATAAAAATTAAAAGACCTTATCTATTAGACAAGGTCTTTATGTATACCTCATCGTTCAAAGTAAACTTTGCTAAGGAAAGCACCTTAATCAATTGATTAGGTTGCTGGAGTTCATCGGGCCTTATCCCTCACTCACTCTTGATAAGTATTTATATTTCTTTTATCAGCATATTAGATTTTAATATACTTTTTCTAATTTGTCAAACGACAAAATAAAAAAATTAATATTCAATATTGTATTTACTTCTTTCTTGGAGAATTTTTTCTTTTAGTTTCTCCGCTTCTTCAGTGGGCAGACAATCAATCGATAATTTACTATATATTCCAGTTACTTGTATATTAGCCAATTTAAACTTATTCAAAATTGGACCTGTATGTATCGTAACATCTTGGATAGTATTATAAGGCAAAGTTTTTTTACTCTTGAAAAAGACCCCTTCTACTTCTGATACTCCCATATCATCTATCTCATAAGAATAATTTCTAATTACTAATGGTGGAATAACTAAAGCCACTATAGCATATATTATTAATATCACCAATATACCTAGACCAAGAAACTTATAATTTATTTCCGTTTTAAAATAGTCATATACACTTTTACCAATAACTGGTGATAAGAGAACTAGAGCATATATTCCAAAGTGTATTCTTATATATTGTACGGATCTCTGTGGTAAATTACATGATTTTTTTTCAAATATTCTACTCATAACCTACCTCCGAAACTATAAAATCTCTTTCTAATTTTTCTTTATATCCTTTATCATAATATTTCAACTTAATATCCGAATTCACTCCAATAGAATTTATTGATATATGAGTAAGATTTCTTTTACTCATAAAATAGTTCGTCCTACTATTAATTGTTCCTACTTTTTTCACCTTAATAAATTCTGTTATTATTGTCAATTGTCTCATAAACGTATTCTTAAAGTAATGTCTATCATAAGAAAGCTCGTTATATTTCAATATATAGTTTTTAACTAAAATACTATACGAAACTAAGATAAGATAAAGAGCAAGCGAACTCAAAACTTTATACTCTAGCTTGAAATTAATATTAGCAAAATATAATATTACAAATACTATTATCGGTAGAGGACTGCAATTAAACAAACTCCAACGATACAAGGCTATCCTTGCTTTTCCTTGTATTTTCTCACTTTCTAAACTTTCATAGTACTCTGAATCAATACCTAGATTATTTTTCACAAAATTTTGTGCAAAATCATTTTTTACTAGAGGTAAGACATCTATCGTAGATTTTTGCTCACTTAAATCTTCTGATACATTATTAGTCAAGGTTTCCACAGATAATTTCGCTAGCCCGAAAAAGCGATAACGCAGCGGATATATCAATTTCACACTCTGGATTCTGTCAATATCAATAACTAGTGATTTTTTATTTAACAATCCATATTTACATAGTAAATTATAATCTTTAGTTGTAAGAATAAAATTATAATATTTTACTATCGTATGAATAATTGATGCAATTACTACTAAAATCATAAAAATCCCAATTATTATAAATATGGCTGTTATATTTCCCGCGACTGACTTAGCATTTTTTTGAAGAAGTTCGTCAAAATAAGCTTCATTGTCGAAGATATATTTGAATACATCTCGAATCTTACCATTTAATGCTAATATTAACCCTAAAGCTGCAAAGAACCTAACCCTAAGTAGTCCATAAAATGCAAGGTCTTTCACAGACAATCTTAGTATTTCTTTTTGAATTTCTTGAACTCTTTCTTCTTGATCTGAAGTTATATCTTCTGATTCATCTTGATCTTGTTTTAATTCTCTTAGTATATCGATTAAGTTTAATGCGGCCTCCTTCTTCAGAGGTTTTATCCTAATTTTACCTCCAACAAGGTTTATATCTACAGAAAGTAGATTAAATGCTTGGTACAATACGTTAGAACTCATGTCTATTGACTGAATGTTTTCAAGATTAATATTTTTTGCTTCTTTATTTATTATTCCTTTTGTGTAAATTAGAGCTCCATCTCGCACTTCATAACTTTTTAAGAAATAATCAAATATACCTATTACTATTAATAGAAGAAGTCCCGCCAAAACTAGTAAATAATATTTCCAATTCTGCTCTTTAAGTGCTAGAATCATAAAAATACCAAATAATCTAAATCCAGTAATTACAGAATCAACAATAACCATAGGATGTACTCGACTTTTTTTAATATTCTTCATCTTTATACCTCCTATAATTAAGATTATTATCTAGTATAGTTAACAGTAGTTTTTCTAGTTGATCTACGTCCTTTCTAGCAACATAAAATTTTAGTTTTTCCGAACCGGTGTTAATACTAATCTTGAAAATATTGAATTTTTTCGATATTACGTTTTGTTTAATAGTATAATCAAGTATATTTCTGAGCGGAGCAACCTTCTCTAACTTAAAAAATGTATATATTGATGTTGAAGCTAATTTAAAGTGTTCATCTGTAATTTCAAAAAACGTATTGTACTCATATTTATCTCTTAGCATTACAACTATAACATGATTTAAAAATACTAATCCTAATAGAATCCATAATATAATATAGACATCTACACCATACACTTCTTCAAAACCAGTAAATTTGAAAATCACAGAAGCAACCACGGCACATGTCAAACTTATCACCAAAATATTAAAGAATAAATAATCAACATATAATCTTCCTATATATTTTCTCATAAAATCCCCCCTATTTTAAAAATTAATAGTATAACTTTTAAAATTAGAAACCGATAAGATTTAGATCTCTTTCTCTTTCAATCGTAGTCTCATCTCCATGCCCAGGGTAAACTATTTTAGCTCCATCAAGCTTAAATAATACATTGCCTAATGAATTTTTTAGTGCATCATAATCTGAACCATATAAATCATAACGACCAAAACCGCTTCTGAATAATGCATCTCCAACAACAATAAACTTACCAAAATCAAACGATACTCCTCCTGGAGAATGCCCTGGTGTTGGTAATACAGTGAAACTTAAACCAGCAATTTCGTATTTTTTATTTTCTTCAAATTCAAACTCTGCTGGTTCAGTCATAGGCGGCCTTCTTAAACGAAACAGTGTTGAACCGTTAAAATCCGGATTTTGTAACCAATCGCGTTCATGACTTGAAATATATACAGGCACTCCATAGTATTTTCTACACTCATCTAATGACATAATATGATCAAAGTGAGCATGAGTTAATAAAATAGCTTCGATTTTTACATTTAATTCTTCTATCGTCTTTTGTATTCTATCGAAACCTTCTCCTGGATCTACGATAACCCCACGTCCATCTTTATATACTACATAGCAGTTCTCATCTACCATATCCATTATTATTCTTTTAATTTCTGCTTTTGCCATTTTATCAAAACCTCTCCATAATTATTGTTATCTCTATTTTATCTTATATTGTTATTCTTAACAAGTCTTGATTAGTAGTTTTTTTACTTTACTTATTTTATTCTCACTTCACTTGACCTCAATTTAAAATTTTTTTATACTGGTATAGTATGGTTTTCATAACAACTTAGTTTTTTTCTGACTTTTTCATAAATAAGTTAGAATTAATTATCTAAGAAAAAAGGAGAAACAATATGAAATTAAATTCATTCGCTAAGTTTTCACTACTTAGTATTTCTATATTATTAATGTCACACCTTGCCATCTCTCCTGTAATTCCAAACCTATATAATTTTTATCATACAAGTAACCCTAATATAGGTCTGGCTTCTGTCGAGAGTTTAGCTACAATCCCTGCTATGATGATAACGATCTTTGTTCTTCTTAGCAATGGAGTTATTAAGTTTATAGGTAAAAAAAATACAGTTCTTCTTGGACTACTACTAATTTTTATCTTTGGTATTGTACCGGCTTTTACAACAAACTTTAAAGTTGTTTTAATTAGTAGACTTTTCCTTGGGGCTGGTATTGGTTTATTTAATTCTCTTTCTATTAGTATGATTAGTGACTTCTTTGATGAAGAACACCGTGGTACTATGATTGGATTAAGAACGGCATTTCTAAATATAGGTAAGGCTTTAACTACATTTATCTCTGGATATCTACTAATTTATGGTATTCAATATACATTTTTAGTTTATGCGCTGGCTCTTCCTATATTTATAATTTTCCTATTATATGTACCAAACGCAGAAAATGTAAATAATAAAAAAGTTAGTATTAAATTCCATAAAGAGACAATCGTTTTAACTCTTTTAACATTTTTAGTAGGAATCTCATATATGGGAGCAACTATTAAAATCCCTACACTTCTTGCAGAAAAATACCACTATCAACCAGATGTAGCTAGAAATCTATTAACGATTCTTGCTTTAAGCGGTATTCTTTCAGGAGTTATCTTCGGTATTCTTGTTAAGAGATTTAAAAATCTAACTTTATCAATTATGTTAAGTTTTATGACAATTGGAAGTATGTTATTTACTTCAACAAATAATATTGTTATATTCTATATCGCAGCTATCTTTATAGGTATCAGCTTTGTTGGAACAATGTCATTTAACTTCTTTTATATTTCTAATAAGTTAGAAAATAAATTTATTAATTTTGCGACAAGTGTAATTTTAGTTGGTGGTAATATTGGTGTAATTCTAACCCCAGTAGTACTTACAAAAATACCTGAAGCTCTTCAACTTGAAAAATATACTACACCATTTTTCATAACTACTACATTAATGTTAATTTCTACATTAGTTAGTTACGCAGTTTTAAGAAACAAAAAATAATTTAAACTAGGAAAGCACAACGTAGAATTTTTACGTTGTGCTTTTTATTATTAACTATTTAATAATTCTTTATTTTTTTCTAAGAATTCTTTTAATTCTTTATCAGGAACCTGTCTAGCTAATACTAATGTTCGTAATGCAACATCATCTAATCTACAAGTACAGAAAACAGTCATATTATCCTCACCAGAAATTTTACTATTTTCTAGCCAATTTCTAGCACTTTCTTTAAATAAATTAATGAATTCTCCTTTTTTCTCAGGAGTAGTTGGTATTTGATATAAATTCGTAAATTCATTTACAACTTTCACACCAGTCACCTCATAATAATATTTTCTCTCAGGTGTTTCCATTACTACAACTCTGTGGCTATCAAAGTAATCTTTTTTAGCAAACCAGTTCATATTGTTGAATACTCTTGTATCTAATGTTATCTTCTTCTCTTCAATTCCTGCGCGAGCATGTCCGAATACCCATTTCACATCGCTTTGGTCTAAACCTGGTTTATTTTCAAAATCCATAAAAACTGCACCAATAAATGGAGCTGGCTTATTGTCAATTCCATACTCTAAATACTTAGAGTTATTTGTTGTTTGTAAAATCGGTTCTTTAAGCGAATCATTACCATCACCGGGAACATACATATACCCAATAACCTCATTATTTGTTGCTTTTAAGTCTTTAAACTTATTAGCTAAATAATCTTTCTCAGCTTGATCTACTACATATTCATCATTTTTCTTAGGTTCTTCCTTAGATTGTGTAGATTCTGCTTTTTGCTCAACTCGAACTTGTGGTTCAATGGAATTTTTATTCATGTAAGAATATATTCCAAATACTCCACCAACTACAAATAAAAGCATTAAGACATACTTTACAATTTTACTTAGCAAAGATTTATTATTATTCATAAAAAAATATTCCTTTCTAAAAATTTCTATTTACATATCTAAATTCCACATTAAATTATATCATAGTTTTTCAAAAATTTCTTCAATAGTAATTCCCTCTTATATAATAAAACTTATAACAAATACCTAAGTATTTCTTGAAATATACAAAAAGAAATCGAACTTTTTATTTAGTTCGATCTCTTAATATTATGAAAATCTACAATTTTTAAACTTGTCGTATATTAACAAAATCAGTTGGTGGAACATTATCTTTTCCAAGATCAGGTTGTCCTGCTGTGATTAAGATATAATCTCCTTCTTTTGCTAAACCTGATTCCTTAGCAAATTTTGGTGCTAAGTTTAACATTTCTTCCATAGGAAGTGTTCTTTCTTCAATAAATGTAGTAACACCACGTGTTAAAGCTAATTTTCTAGCATTTTGTTTTGAAGGAACTACAGCCAAAATTTGTACTTTCGGCTTATACCTTGCGATAAACTTAGCTGTGCTACCAGATTTTGTATAAGTTACAATATTATTTACATCTAATGAATCAAGCAAATATTTAGTTGATAATGAAATAGCGTGCGCTATATCCATCTTATGGTTTTTGTATTCATCTTCATCTCTATCGAATACTCTGTCTTGAGTTTCTACATAACTAATAATTTTATCGACAGTTTCTAATGCCTCTTTTGGATAACTTCCAGTTGCTGTTTCTTCTATTAACATTATTGCATCTACTCCATCAATAACTGCATTCGCAACATCCGAAACCTCTGCACGTGTAGGTCTAGGATTATAAATCATAGAGTGTAACATTTGAGTAGTTAATATTACTTCTACCGTTGCATCATTAGCTTTTCTAATAATTTCTTTTTGAATACTTGGTAAGTTTTGATACGGTAATTCCATACCAAGTTCATCCCTATTTATCATAATAGAATCGGCAAATTGAATAATTTCATCGATATTTTCATATGCTTCTTTACAGTCAATTTTTACTATTAATCCAATATCCTTTTTCCCTTGAACTTGCAATATATCTTTTACTTTTCTGATTTCATCTAAGTTACTAACAAATGGACAAGCAACAAAATCAACATCATTTTGACAAGCAAAATGAACATTTTCTTCTTCTATTTTTATTAGTTTATATTTACTTTCCGCATAAATATGATCTAAGTCATAAATAATTGCAGTATTTTTATCTAATTTGTCTCTCAATTCTTTTATTTTATTAATTCTATCGATGCACTCTTCTGTACTTCCAAAATACGTATCAATTAATACAGCATCGGCACCTCTAGCAACAATCTCCTCTAAGATCCCCTCTGTACTATTTCCCAAAGTTGCTATAATTTTTGCCTTTCTAGTCATATATAACTACCTCACCTTTTAAAACGTTTTCTTTTTTCTTAATTATAACACATTGAATTATTATTTTCTAGCTACTTTTTAAAGTTTACCATTCTCTAAGAATTATTTGTAGTTTAATTATTTATTAATCATGTGTGCATCCTTGTTTATATAACGCCACAAAAATCTCTAACTTTCAACATTTATACGATCTTAAAAACTATTTAAATATATTTTATATTTTTTCTTACCCATAAAAAAAGAGATTATACTATTATTTGTATAACCTCTTTTCAAAATTATTTTTATTGATTAGGAATAATAATTCAATACATTAAATGATTATTTCTTTTTTTGGAGCTGCAATACCAGACTCAAGATAATCTAAAAATTCTCCAAATAGATTTTCCATTTCTGCATATGAGTTTAAAGTGTTTAATTCTTTTTTAACTTTTGCTCCACCTTTAATACCCTTCATGTAGTATGCAGCATGTTTTCTCATTTCATGTACGGCTACTCTTTCAGGTTTAATTTCCATAAGTCTTCTTAAGTGAAGTAGGCAAACATCAATTTTTTCTCTTGGACTTGGTTCTTCTGTTAATTCACCAGTTTCTAAGTATTTAACTGTTCGATATAACATCCATGGATTTCCTAGAGCCGCACGCCCTATCATTACCGCGTCACAATTTGTATCATCTAACATCTTTTTCGCAAGTTCTGGTGAAGTTACATCCCCATTACCAATTACTGGAATCTTCAATTCTTTCTTCACATCACGAATTACATCCCAGTTAGCTTTACCACTGTACATTTGAACTTTTGTTCTACCATGGATAGCAATAGCACTAGCACCTGCACGCTCTGCATTTCTAGCGTTATCCATTATGTAAATATGCTCATCATCCCATCCCATACGCATTTTTACAGTTACAGGCTTAGAAACAGAGTCTACTAGTCTTGCAATTACTTCATATACCTTATCTGGATCAAGAAGTAATTTACTACCAGCATCAACTTTCGTAATCTTTGGTACCGGACATCCCATATTTAAGTCAATAATATCAGCTTCTGTATTTTTATCAACATACTTCGCAGCTTCTACTAATGTTTCAATCTCCCCACCGAAGATTTGTAAACTTAGTGGACGTTCTCTTGGATCAATATATAGCATATTCATCGTTTTTTTATTATTGAATAAAATAGCTTTATCACTTACCATCTCAGCACAAACTAATCCTGCGCCGAATTCTTTCGCTGTTAAACGGAATGCAGCATTACACACACCTGCCATAGGTGCTAAAACAACTCTATTTGGAATTTCTACTTCTCTAATTTTAAACATTCTTTATCCTTTCATTTTACAATTTTTCTTTATATACACTTATAGGTTCTGTTATTTTCTCTAATGATTCTTTTATGTTTTTCCCAGCTACCTCTATACTACCATACATCTCTGTTAAAGGAGCTAACACAAAGTTTCTATCATGAATATATTTATGTGGAACAATTAATCTATTATCATTAAAAATTAAATCATTAAATGTGATTATATCGATATCAATTGTCCTATTACCCCAGTGTTCTTTACGAACTCGACCTAATTCAAGTTCTATTTTTTGAATCGTATCTAGCAGTTCATATGCGTCTAGTTCAGTTTCTACTTCTACGCACATATTTAAGAAGTTTTGATCAGCTACTCCACCCCATGCGGGAGTCTCATAAATACTGCTCTCTAAAATAATCTTAATATTATTATCTACTATTTTTCTTAAAGCATCTTTTAAATACTGTTCTCTTGGCTCTATATTAGTTCCTAACGCTAGTATAATCATTATAAGTTATAAAACTCCTCACGTGATACATTTACTTCTACACCACATCTTTCGAAATGATATTTTATCGGTGCTCCTGGTTTATTAATTTTTAATTTTATATTTTTTATTTGAGAAAATTCAGTAAAAATATTTTTCAAAATTTCTCCAGCTAATCTTTCAAGTAAATTAAATGTATTAGTCGTTGCAGTTTCTACGACAACTTCTGCAATATCTGCATAACTTATACTGTCTGTCATTTCATCACTGAACATAGCTTTCTTATAATTAAGCTCACATTCTATGTCAAAAATAAACTTCTGACCTAATTTATTCTCTTCTTCGAATAATCCATGATTAGCAAATACTTCAAGATTATCAATAAATAACACTGTTTTCATGATTAATACCTCTCAATCATTATTTTGCTTAACTATAAAATTTTATCACATTTCTACTTTTTTCTCTAATGATTATACTTACTTTAACTTATTTTTCATAAAAAAATAAAATGACCCAAGAATAATGATTTAATTAAATCAGTTTTCTTGAGTCATCTCTCTACAAATTATTCAATAATAATTAGTTACGTTTTTTTCTTCCTAAGAAGAATGCCATCATCGCACTGATTCCAGCAAATACTAATGAACTAGAAGTATCTAATCCAGTTTTTGGTAGTACACTTTTAACAGGTGCAGCTACTGATTTAGGAGCTTCGCTCTTATCATCACTTCCATCTTGTGTTGAGACTACTCCCGCATTTTGAGATGTCGAGTTATCTTTTTTATCCTCTTTGTTTGGAGTAATACGTGGTTCTGGTTTCATCTCTGGAGATTCTGGAGCTGTTTGTTTACTAAAGTCAATTTGCACAACTACAGGGTCATGATCAGAAGCACGTCCATGTTCTTCCATAAATGAAGCATTAATATGCACAGGAGAAAATACTACTTTATCTTTAATATTTTTAGAAATTAAAATATTATCTAAACTTTGATTGCTTCCACGGTAGAAGTATGAATATCTATCTCCTTGTTCATGTTCAGCCATTAAGTTAACAAGTTCATTTCCTACGATTGTTTTTACACTATCTGAGAACTCAAAGTCATTGAAGTCTCCTGTAAGAACAAATTTTAAGTTAGGATTTTGACGTAATCCTTCTTTAATGAAGGCATTTAGAATTTTAGCCTCTTCAATACGTTTTGCTTTTGTATTTTCTACTGATGGTTGGTTTGAACCGTAGATTGCATCGTCTCCTAATTTTGATTTTAAGTGGTTTGCAATTACCACTATTCTTTCACCTTTAAATTCAAATTCAGCAGCTAATGATTTTCTAACTTTCTCGAAATGAACACTTGTTGGATCAATTCTCGCTGGGTTTTTCTCAAGGTGTCCATTTACAAAGCGTGCAGCTTCCTCACTTCCACCTTTTTCTTTACCAATTAGAGTTACTCTCTTAGGATTATATAAATAAGCAACCCTAATGTTAGCACCTGGTTTCCCACCATCTTTTCCATCAACTGGAGCTATTTCTGTGTATTTATATTCTGGCCCACCAAGACTCTTAATTCTTTGAGCTAATTTTTCTCCACTCTTAACTCCTTCAACAGTTCCGTCATTAACTCCACCATTGTTATCTTGAACTTCAATTAGAGTAATAATATCAGGACTGTGGACTTCCTTGATAAATGATTTAGCAATCTTATCAACTTTTTCCTCCGGTGTTTCATCATGACCATTGTTGTTTGCTGAGAAGTTTTCAATATTGTAAGAAGCAATTGTTAATTTATCTTCTGAAGGATAAATTTTAGATACTTCACGTTTTAATCCCCCATCTTGGATTGCTGGTACACTAGACGGATCAATTTTATAAGTTCTATTTTTATAAGTAACTACCCCAGTAATATTTTCATTGAAGTAGTCTTTTGCTTTCGCTACAAATTTGTTTCCTACAGTAATAGGTAGTACTTCTGTATTTTGAACACCTGGGCGCAGATTAACTCCACCAATATTATTAAGTTTTTGACCTTTGTAGTCACCTGGTAATACATAAATATCACCTTTATATTGTGGTCCAGTAACTTTTGGTTTAGTTACTTCTACACGCATCCCCTCTAGACTTTCCCAGTAATCTAAAGCTTCAGTTTCTGGATTATATTTAGTTGGTGTATTATCAACTATGTCTTTAGGCATTTTTTCAGAGATGTTTAATGCTTTTGGCAAATCTGCTTTCCCTAATTTTGTTATGGTTGCGTTAATAATTTGCGTAACTGTTAAACTTCCAGCTGGTTTTTTGAAAGTTTGTCCTGGTCTTACAGAATATTCTTCCATGTAACCTTCTTTAACAGTTCCTTGAACTTTCAATAAGTCCCCTGATTCTACTTTATCTTTTGAAGCAACATAAACTGCATCAGATGTTCTTGGATTGTTATCTGATACTTTATCTTGAACATAGAATCCTGTTTTATCAGACTTAGTTACAACAACATTGTTTATTACTACTTCTTTCCCAACTAAAGGACTTTCATGGCTTTCACCTTGTACTTCCCCTATGTTTTTTACTTCTTTTGGAGCAGTAGCTTGAGGGCTTGTTGTAGTCGCTCCAGCAGGTGTTACTTCATTTTTTCCTGTTGTAGTAGCCGGTGTAACTACTTCTGTTTTTACCTCAGCCGCAGAAACTTCATTGGCTTCAGCTGATAAATAAGTAGCACCTACCCCTCCTAACACTGCACTTGCTAATAATATTGATAATTTGTATTTTTTCACAATATGAACTCCTTGTATATAAGTTTATACTAATTATTTTACTATTAAACTAATTAATTAGCAATATCAATTGTGTACCTTTATAAAAAATCTTCAATATAGATTTTCCTATATTGAAGATTCTTAAATTCAGTAATTAAACTATTTAATTCTACTTTTTTTAAATTTTACGAACATAAATGATAAAATAATTACTCCTACCAATATCATAAATGCTAACCATGTATTTTCTATTCCTACTTTATCAGTTAACACTCCATTCACAGACAATAATATTGCTACAATGATAGATTCAAATGTATAGAATATAGAAACTGTAGTCGTTCTATTTTCATCACTTTTTACCAAATATTTATGCATAAATACACTAACCTGTATGCTCATTAAAGTGAAAAATACAATAAATAGCATAAATATTATAAACTTAGCATATACATTTTGAATAAAAATAAACATTAATAGCATTCCAATACTTACAACCACAAAGAAATACAAAATGCGTAACTTTGATAATCTATTTGATAATTTTTCGTATATTACACTTCCCAACATTCCACTGACTGATATACCAATCCAAACATAACCGATAATATCAGCATCTAATTTTTCAAATACAGCTTGCCATTGGTTTGATGGTCCAAGGTCTAAGATAGAGGGAACAACAAACAGTATCATAAGAAATACGCTACTTTTTACATATAGTGTTTCTTTTAACGAATTTTTCACCGTAACTATTGAACCTTTTAAATTCTCAATAGATATTTTTTGTGTCTGTTCTAATTTTTGCATAAATACGTATGTAAATAAAAATGAAATAATAAAAACTGTCATACTTAATATTATCGATAAACTTTTAAAATAAACATACACGTACTTTGCACTTATAAATCCTATTACCGCTGAGAAAAATAGTGCATATAGTGAAGTTCTAGAAAAAACTTTATCTATATCTATTTCTTCATTGTTTTTATTGTTTACATTGACCAGCCAACTTGTTAATGTTCCAGATTGAAATGATTCTGCGATTGCAGATAATATTGCAGATATGTATAACAATATCAAACTATTACTAAGTAACAAGATTAAACCAACAACTCTAAAAATCCCACTTAGTAGAATACTATTTTTTGCTCCGATATTATCAGTAATTGCTCCACATGGGAGTTCAGTCATAAATGAAGCCAACCAAAAAATCGATAAATACAACCCAACTTCAGTAAAAGAAAAATCTTTTGACAACAGATAAATATATAAAATCGGATTAAAGAATGATAGTGCTGTTGTGGATAAAATACTATACAAATAATAAAATTTTGTATTATTCATCTTTTTCTCCTACTATCTTATACATTTTCCCATAATTATCTCTTTCTAAGAACTTATAATCAACAAGATATCTTCTAATTAGAGAATAATCTGGATAAATTTCCTTAATTGCTTCATTTAATTCTTTCTCAGTAAACTCTAGTGATTTTTCCTTTAACATCTCCAAAACTATTTGAAGCACAGGTACTTTATTCTTTTCTTTTTTGGGAATTGTCATCAGTTTCCCATCTTTAAAATATTTTACTTTGATTTCTTCCATGATATCACTTCCTTTCTGTTAATAAATTTTAATTTTTTATCCATTATTATATAAAAAAAAAGAAAAAAATACAAGTGTGAAAATAAATCTCTAACATAGTTTAACCTACGTTAGAGATTTATGCAATCTAAATTAGTATTTATTTTTATTGACCTAAGACAAATACGTCTTCTGACTCTTTTTCTTCTTTTTTTGTTCCTTTGCTTAGAAAAGAAACTTTATTAGCTATTATAGACATTTGGTAGTGTTTTACTCCATTTTTGTCAGTATAGACATTATTATTTAGGCTTCCTAC
>CALIWM010000370.1:0-5860 GCA_938046645.1 uncultured Gemella sp.
CTTTTCAAGTTTTGTGATTTTCATAGTTCTATTATACCCTAAAATGTGAGAGAGCGCTGAAATCCCTTGAAATAGCTATTTTCTAGTCTTAGATTTTTAAATTTAGGAACTTTTTAGGAACTTTGTAGTTTCTCAATAGCTTTTTCATAAAAGGAAGTCGCCTTTTTCTTATTCTCTTTGGATAGGTGGCTATATATATCCATGGTCATGGAGATTTTTGAATGACCTAGCCGTGTTTGAATATCTTTGTAAGGCAGTCCGGCGTTAAGCAAGATACTAGCGTGGGTATGGCGGAAGGCGTGGAAACTCAAACGAGGACATCCGGCCAGTTTTAAATGCTTTTCTAGTCTGAAGCGGAGCGCCCCAGCTTCTCTATAGTTGTCAAAGCTATCAGAGAACACCCTTTCATAGGTCACGCCTATTTCTCTACCTATCTGTCCTTGTCTTGCTTTATAGAGCCGAAGCATGAGTACCGTTTTGGTATCTAGGGAAATTTCTCTAATGCTGCTTTTACTTTTGGGGCTAGTGATTTCTTTTAGGGTGTTTAAAGTCTTGGTAACTGAAATGCTACCGTTCTGCAGGTCAATATCAGACCACTCTAGGGCTAAACACTCACGAATACGTAAACCAGTTGCCAGAAGTATCTTATATAACACGGTATCATAGAAATCTTTTGTAGTGTTTGGCAACTGATCCAGATAAGCTAAGAATTTTTTTAAATTGTCGTCATCCAGATATTTCAGTTTTTGCCCCTCTTTTGGTTTGCGACGTGGGACGATGATATCACTAGCCGGATTTGTAGAAATAACTTGTATAGAAACCGCATAGGATAGTATGCGCTTGTTTAAGGCATGGAGTTGGTTGTATTGCTGATAGCCTTCCCCTAGTTGGTTGTAATCTATTGCCCATTGGTTTACCTGGTGCTGAATAATAGGGGGCGTCAGTTTATCCAGTTTGTAGTCTCCAAAGGCTGGTAGGAGATACTTTCTTATGTTGTTTTTTGCGCCTATAAGGGTGCTATGTTTGACGGTATGGTAATAATTTTCTAACCAGAGTTCCGTCAATTCCTGATAGGTGGTAACGTTAACGGCTTTCTTAATCGTTGAGCCGTTTTTTTCAAACTCTACTTTGGCTTGAATGGCCTTACTTTTGAGTTCTTTCTTGGTTCGTGCTGATATGGTAGTCTTGACTTTCTTACCAGTCATTGAATCGATACCTAGATAAATACTAGAGCGGTAGACTATAGAACCGTCTTTTTTTGTGTATTGTGTAATCTTCATGGTGATACTCCTTTTCCATCAGCAGGCAAGCAATTAGAAAAGATTTTGAGTTTATACCATGCTAGGACTTCACAGATTGCCCTGTATTCGATTTTAAGCAGTCAGACGGTAAATTGTACCAGAATAAGAAACAAGGCGGATATGGGGCTTATTCTTCGTTTTTTTCTTGGTTTGTAAAATGATATTCATCTTTTTCATCTAATGGAAAGGGATATATCTGGTTTACTCCGTAAGTTTCATCGGAGGAGACTAGCAAGTTAAATATTAGGACTAGATTTCTATCCTTTACTTTCATATCTTCGTCTGATACAAATTGAACAAATCTTTTAAAGCGATTTTCTTGTTTTTTGAAATGGAGTTCATCAAATTCTTTTACAGTTGGGAGTTTTCGGTGTAATTCTTGAAGTTTCTCCCACTCTTCTTCCTGATTTAATAAATAAGAAAGAGGTACACCGAAATAATCAGCTAGTTGAGCAGCATTTTTGAGAGTAATTTGACTTTCTCCATTTTCCCATTTTTGGAATCCTCTACGAGTTACACCTATTGCTTCTGCAACTTCTTGCTGCGTTACTTTCTTCTGTTTTCTTAATTCTTTAATTCGATTCATTTTATATTACCTCATTTTGATTATATCATAAAATAATCAAAAGCTAACTAAATTTCACATTTTTTGATATTTTTTCTTGACAAGCTAACAGTTATACGCTACAATACATGTAAAGCTAACAGATGTTAGCGAAAGAAAGGAGGAACTTCATTGCTTATTACCTCAACACAAGCAAAAGCAATCCGCCGAAAGCAAGCAGACAAGAAACTGACTGCTAAGCAAGCAGGCGAAGAAATCGGAGTTACACAGGTTACCTATCGAAAAATACGAGACGGTGGCGAAGTAAAGCCGAGCATTTACCAAAAAGCCATGCAGTGGCTTGCTGAAGATTATTAGAAAGGAGCAAAACCATGGAAGATGATTTTAAGACAGTTACAAATGCCAAGGGCTTAGAAATTCCCAAGTATTTCAAGGATTTTAAAAAGCTAGTTGAGAAAGACAGACAACTAGTCGAGTATCTTTGTATGAACTACGAGTCTTTGGACAGTGAAGACCTGGGCGCATTTCTTGAGACAGTGGAGCAGGGATTCAGCTGGATTCTGGATCTTATCGATAGTAAAGACTTGCTTTATAGCCCCCAGACAGGAAAGAAAGCATGAAACAAGACAACAAAAAAGTCACTTGCTGAAAGTTTGGCGACCGAAGCAAGCGACAATACATTGGTATAGATATTTTTTCTATACCTTGATTATAACATAGAAAGACAAGGTATACAATGGGAAAACAACATCAAACAGTAAAATTCAAGGATATTGCTGAAAAATTGCCTGAACTAGAGGGCAAAAACTTAGAAGAAATCGCTGGAGTGCTAGGCTATCGTAACCTAGATAGTTGTAAGGTTAATCTTTACAATCTCAGACAAAACAAGCGACTAGGTTTTAAAGTAGAAAAAGGAGTTTACACTAAGTTTGAACTCTTGGACGATACTGTAAAAGAAGAACTGGAAGACAAGGAACTTGGGGAACGTGGTCGCTATTTGAAGAGCGTAGACCGATACAAGGCTATGTTAAATGCTTTTACTATCGCTTTTGATAGTACGGTCAAGGCAGAAACTAGACAAAAAGCAGAACATGACGGCTTGAAAGCCTTGGATAGAATCCCAGATAAACATTACGCCCTACTTTATGACATGATGGAGGGCTAGGAATGGAAGAAAAAACACACTTCGCTAGATTCATGCGTAGAGGGATGGAATTAGCAAGGCAATTACATAGTAAAGAAATCCAACGTGAAGAGTTTGATAGAGCCTGGAAAAGATTAGGCGATCAAATCGAAAACGAAACAAAGACAAACTAAAAAACCGAAGAGCAGGCAAGCAATTAGAAAAGGTTTTGAAACGAGTGCTGACACGGCAATTCTAGGCACTTGTTTAACAAAAAGGTAGGTAAATACCCACGAAACACCGCTACAAGCGTACGGCAACATGGGGCAATAGCCCAGCGTTTGGAGTGGTGGTAATCATGCATAGGAAAAAGGCAAGAAAAAGGAATAGTAGACTATGACAGAAACAACATACGAGAATTTAACTAGACGTATAGAAAGAATTAGCGCAGAGATGCAAGAAATTAGCGAAAAAAACGACCTAGGAAGGCTTTCTTTATTGGCAAATCAGACAAAATCCATCAAAGAAGATTTATCCCGCTTACTTTGGATTGAACTTCCTGAATTAAATGAAAGTCATAAAATCGAGGCAGTCTCTAAAAGCACTACGGGAATGTTTTTCCACCCTGGTATTTTTGAAATGGACGCTATGCGACAAGCCTTCTTTAAACGCCAAGCCAAGCACTTTTTTGACAACGAAGCAGAGCAGCAGGAGTATATGGAACATGCTGAAAAGGAGTATTTAGAGGCTACTATAACCTTAAAGGATATTCTTTTTAATTCTAAAAATGATACTCGGAAAGTAAGTAAAGATTATCTTATAGAGAAGTTTGAAGAGGCAATGCAATGACACTAGACATAAAAAACATGACACAAACAGAATTTGATAACTTCATGGCCGATTTAAAGGTAAACATTCCGAATTTATTCCAGTTTATCGTTGATTTTATCAATAAAAAAGTAACCGTTCAAGAAGTTGAAGCTTTCCAAAAGATGGAGCCTGAAGTGCAACGGTTATATATCAAGAATTATAAAGCGAGGACATAAGATGAATGAGTTAAATTTAACCAACACACAGGCGCTTATCTTTTCCGTGTTACTTATTGGCTTGCTGATTTATATAAACCATCGAGACCATAGAAAAAACGCCCAAATAGAGCGAGAAAACCAACAGACGATAGAAACACCTAGCGAGGATTTAAGCCCTGACTATGGGCGATATATTCAGCTTGCAGGGGCGAGACCGTGGGGGTGCTAGTATGTTTGAAAAAATGATTGAGGAACTCAAGACAAAAATATTAGAAGCCATCGAGCGTTACCTAAAAAGCCGTGATACAGTCAAACCACGATTGACAGGGTTAATCTCAGCCCAGGAAGCCATGGAAGAGTTGGATATAAAGTATAAAACACTCCAAAAGTGGGAAGGTGCAGGCTTAAGACGGTATCAGCCCCCACTAGAAGATACCAGAAAAGCATACTATAAAGTGGCTGATATTTGGAAGTTCTTGGGGGTAGATGATGGCAAAGACTAAAATATATTTTTGGTTAAAAGTTGATAAGAAGTTTTTTGATAATCTTTTTATTAAGCGACTTAAAAATATGCCTGGGGGCTACACTATGACAGTGATTTATATCCGTCTTATGTTGGAAAGTTTAGAAGATGATTGTATTTTGTACTATGAAGGATATTTTGATAGTTTGGTACAGGAATTAGCTTTAAAACTAGATGTTTCTGAAGATGATATAAATATGACGGTTGCATATTTTACAAAATGCGGACTAATTCAGATCGATGATGATGGCCATGCTACATTATCGCAAGCAAAAGCCATGGTTGAGAGTGAAACAAACTGGGCAAAATACAAGCGAGACCAAAGAAAAAATAGTCAAGATTTACCAAAATTTGATAATGTCCAAAATAAAAAGACTATTTCCAACTCATGTCCAACAGAGATAGAGATAGAGATAGAGAAAGAGTCAGAGAAAGATAAAGAGTTATATAAAGAATATATATTGTCAGGTAAACCTGATTTTACTTTCCCAAATTGGTTAACTCCGAGAATGATTGAGGAAATAACTAAAGGACATCCTGAGAAGTATTTAATAAGAATCCCTCTAGCTTATTTGAATCATACAGTCGGGAAAAATTATAAATATTTGGACAAAAACTTGAAGCCGATAATGGCACGATTCAAAGAAGGCTATACACTTGAAGATTTTAAACAGGTGATAGATATTAAAACGGCAGAATGGAAGGATAGTCCTGAATTTTCTAAATATCTGAGACCAGAAACACTTTTCGGAACTAAGTTTGACGGTTATTTGAATCAAAAGCCTAAAACCATAAAAGGGAAGTCTGAAGATAACTTCCCAGACCTACCATTTTAGGAGTTTTAAAGATGAAGGAACAATTTAAAGAATTTAATAACAGAAAAATATCGGATACAGTTTGCGATATTCACCAGGTAAATTATTGGGAAATTTCTGTACCAGTGTTAGGGAGTTCAGAAAGAAAAGTACAAGCATTTTGCCCGGAGTGTGTGAAGGGAGAGATTAAACAAAAAGAGAAAGAACTATTACAGCAGTTCGAGGACAGACAGGCTTACTTTAAAACTTATGATGTCTTAATGCGTGACAGTACGATTCCTAACGAGTTGAAGGGAGCAACATTTGAGAATTTCTTTGTTAAGACTACAGAGGAGCGTCAGATGTTAGAGTTTGTAAAAGGTCAAGCCCAGAAGTACCTTGCAGGTATGACGGGAAATACTTTAATCAGTGGTAGCACAGGAATAGGAAAAAGTCATTTATCTCTTGCCTTGGCCAAAGAAATCAATGAGAGCTTCAGAGAGAAGAACGAGCCTAAGAGTGTCTT
>CALIWM010000371.1:0-6961 GCA_938046645.1 uncultured Gemella sp.
CACAAAAGTTAGTGAGAGCGGCTTTGACTGCTCTTGATCATTTTTTTGAAATTTTCTTATGGGTATTGAAAGATAATAAGCGTGCCATTGCTTTCTATCAAAAAATGGGTTTTACTTTTGATGGACAAGAAAAGATGCTTGACCTTGGAAAACCTATAAAGGAAAAACGGATGGTATTCTATTCTAAATAATTTTAAAAAGTAGAAGCTAATGGTACTGGTACCAAGTCTAAAAATTTAATAAATTAGAAAGTGAGTAAATTTATGTCTCGAGCACAATTAACGATTTTAACAAATATTTGTCTGATTGAAGATCTCGAAACTCAGCAGGTGGTTATGCAGTATCGCTCTCCTGAAAAGAATCGCTGGTCTGGTTATGCCTTTCCTGGAGGTCATGTAGAAAATGGCGAGGCTTTCGCAGAGTCTGTCATTCGTGAAATCTATGAAGAAACAGGATTGACTATCCAAAATCCACAACTGGTAGGCGTTAAAAATTGGCCTCTGGATACAGACGGGCGCTACATTGTCTTTTGTTATAAGGCGACCGAGTTTTCTGGAACTCTTCAATCTTCAGAAGAGGGAGAAGTTTCTTGGGTGCAAAAAGACCAGATTCCAAACTTGGATCTGGCCTATGATATGCTACCTTTGATGGAGATGATGGAAGCTCCGGACAAATCTGAATTTTTCTACCCTCGCCGTACAGAAGATGATTGGGAGAAGAAAATCTTCTAGTCTTTTACTAAATAACCGAGCTGATCCAAGGCCTCCTCGATATAGTGGAGGTCTTGTTGTGTTTCGTATCTAATAGTAATAGGAGATTAGTAAAAACATGTGTACTCTGAAATAAATTTAAAATATTTCTAAAAAAGTATTGACAAAACAAAAGAAAACGCTTACTATATAAATAAGGGAACGGTTCCACAATAAAAAGGAGGAGTGATGACTACAATAAAACAGGTTGCTGAAGAAGCCGGAGTATCAAAGTCAACAGTTTCAAGATATATTTCGAAAAAAGGCTATGTCGGAGATGATGCGAGAGAAAAGATAAAAAATGCTATCAAGAAATTAAATTACACACCAAATGTATTAGCACAATCTTTAAAAACTAAAAAAAATCAAATGGTAGGACTCTTATTGCCAGATATTTCTAATCCGTTCTTCCCAAGATTGGTTCGAGGAGCCGAATCATATTTGAAAGATAAAGGTTATAGGATTATGGTTGGTACTATTTCAGATCATGATTCGTTAGAAGAATATATAAACCTTTTGTTAAAAACAAATGCAGCTGGTATTATAACAACCCTTGACTTTACAAAGGAATTTCCAAATCTAACATTACCTGTTGTTGTGGTTGACCGGATTAGTAAAGATACAGGCTATGGTGTTTTTTCTGATAATCAGTTGGGTGGACGTTTGGCTGCTAAAGCAATTTGGAATGCTGGGGCTGAGCAGGTTATGATCATCAAAGTTTTAGATGATAAAGCTGAGAATATTGTGGAACGATTTGAAGCAAGTTTAAACTATTTGAGGAATAAAAATTTAGAAATTTGTATTGAAGAAAGTGAAACTTTTGACTTTGAAAAAATTCAAAAAGAAGCCAAAGAGAATCTAAAAAGAAATCCAAATATTGATAGTATTATAGCACCTTCTGATATTCATGCGATAGCTTATATTCATGAAATTTTAGCAATTGGGAAAAAAATTCCAGATGATATTCAAATCATTGGTTATGATGATATTGTACTTAGTCAATTTATTTATCCTTCTTTATCAACTATCCACCAATCATCATATAAAATGGGAGAACAGGCTGCAAAGCTAATCTATAATATGGCAAATAAGTTCTCTATAGATGAAGCTAAAATTAAACTCCCTGTTAGGTACATAGAAAGAAATACATTAAGGAGAAAGAAATGAGTAAAATTGTTGTTGTTGGAAGCATTTCAATGGACTTAGTTATGAGAACAAAAAGGATTCCAGAAGGAGGTGAAACGATTTTTGGCGATTCATTTAATATAGTTCCAGGTGGAAAAGGTGCAAATCAAGCTGTAGCTATTGGTAGATTATCCAGTGTTGAAGATAATATTTACATATTTGGGAACGTAGGAGAAGATATTTTTTCAGCAGATTTATTAAGTAATCTGCAAAATAATGATATTTCTACAGCATATGTGGGAACGGTACCACAGTCTACAGGAGTTGCACAAATTACTTTATATGGAGGTGATAATAGGATTATTTATTATCCCGGAGCTAATAATTTAGTTAAAACAAATGATTGGAAAAATGAGTGGAAATTACTTAGTGATGCAAGTATTGTTGTATTACAGAATGAAATACCACATGAAGCCAACTTATCTATAGCTAAATTTTGCCAAGAAAATCAAGTTAAGGTTCTTTACAATCCTGCACCAGCTAGAGAAACAGACAAAGAGATGATTCCTTTTTGTGATTTTATTACTCCTAACGAGCACGAATGTTCAGAGCTTTTTCCAGATAAGAAATTAGAAGAAATTATTAAAATTTATCCTAATAAAATGATTGTGACATTAGGAGTTGAAGGTTCTATTTATTATGATGGGACAGCAGTTAAGAAAATTCCTGCTATAAAAGCAGAAGTAGTTGATACTACAGGAGCAGGAGATACGTTTAATGGTGCTTTTGCTTATGCTATCTCAAAAGGAAAAGAGATGGATGTTGCATTGTCCTTTGCAACGATTGCTTCACATCTTTCTGTTCAAAGATTTGGAGCGCAAGGAGGTATGCCGAGTTTGAAAGAAATAAAGGAGCATTCAGGATATGAAGAAATATGGGATTTTAAATAGTAATATAGCGAAACTAGCTGATGATTTAGGTCATATGGATTTGGTTTGTATCGGAGATTTAGGATTGCCAGTTCCAAAAGGTGTTGATAAAATTGATTTAGCATTAAGAAAAGGTAGTCCAAGTTTTTTAGAAGTTTTAAAAGAATATTCAGATCATGTACTTATTGAAAAAATTTTCTTAGCAGAAGAAATTAAGGAAAAAAACAAAGAACAGTGGCAAGCAGTTCTAGATCTTTTAGGATCGAATATAATTATTGAATATATTAGTCATGAAGAATTGAAAGCTATGAATACTAAAGTTAAGGCAGTTATTCGCACTGGGGAAGATACACCATATTCGAATATAATCTTGCAATCAGGAGTTATTATTTAGAAGGGGGTTGCCTATGAAAATTGAAATGAAGAACATTTCAAAATCTTTTGGGAATAATCGTGTTTTAGAAAGTATTGATTTGGTTCTTAATTCAGGAGAAGTTCATGCTTTAATGGGGGAGAATGGCGCAGGCAAATCAACCTTAATGAATATTTTAACTGGACTTTTTCCAGCTACTTCAGGAACTATTTTTATTGATGGAAAAGAAAAAACATTTTCTAATCCTCAAGAGGCAGAACGGTTTGGACTGAGTTTTATTCATCAGGAAATGAATACTTGGCCAGATATGACTGTACTTGATAATCTTTTTTTAGGAAGAGAAATTAAAAATTCGATTGGGTTTCTAGATAAAGTTAGTATGGAAAGGAAAGCTAAAGAAGCATTTAAACGTCTTAATATCTCTATTCCTCTCGATGCAATCATTGGTCAATTATCAGTCGGACAACAACAAATGATAGAAATAGCAAAATGTTTATTATCAGAAGTTTCCTTGTTAATTATGGATGAACCCACAGCAGCTTTAACTGATCGTGAAACTGAAACACTTTTTAAAGTGATAGAAGGATTAAAATCTGATGGTGTAGGTATTGTGTATATTTCACATCGGATGGAAGAAATCTTTAAGATCACAGATCTTATAACTGTTATGAGGGATGGGTTTGTAATTGATACCAAGAAAACGAAGTTTACTAATGCAGATGAATTAGTTCAGAAGATGGTAGGCCGTGAATTAGAAGATTATTATCCAGAAAAAAAGGCTGAGATTGGGAATATTGTTTTTCAAGCTAAGAATCTTTCTGGTGATGCTTTTACGGATATTTCTTTCTATGTACGTCAAGGGGAAATTCTTGGTTTTTCTGGTTTGATGGGTGCTGGTCGTACTGAAATAATGCGAGCAATTTTTGGAATTGATTCTTTAAAATCTGGTCAAATTATAATAAACGGAGAACAACTGATAATTAAAAATCCTTTTGAAGCAATTAAGCATGGAATTGGTTTCTTAACAGAAGATCGTAAAGATGAGGGATTGATTTTAGATTTTTCTATTAAAGATAATATGACTTTACCTAGTACTCGTGATTTTGTTAAAAATGGCATTTTCGATAATAAAACAAGTGGTATATTTGTACAACGCTTAATTGATAGGTTACAAATTAAATCAGGTTATCCAGATAAGGAAGTTGGGACACTTTCTGGTGGTAATCAACAGAAAGTAGTTTTAGCAAAATGGATAGGTATTGCACCAAAAGTACTGATTTTAGATGAGCCAACTCGTGGGGTAGATGTTGGAGCTAAGCGTGAAATTTACCAATTAATGAATGAATTAGCTGAACGAGGTGTACCGATTATTATGGTCTCTTCAGATTTACCAGAAGTGATTGGAGTCAGTGATCGCATTATGGTCATGCATGAAGGTAGAATTAGTGGGGAATTAACACGTCGAGAAGCTACACAAGAAAAAGTTATGCAACTAGCTACAGGAGGACAATAGTGTGAAAAATACTATGAAGTACATGTCAGAATTGACAACGGTAATAGCATTGATAATTTTAATGGCTGTCATCACTATTATCAATTCAAATTTTTTAACAGCAAATAATCTGTTAAATTTACTATTGCAAGTAACATCAAATGCACTGATTGCTTTTGGAATGACTTTTGTTATTCTAACAGGTGGAATCGATTTATCAGTAGGATCAATTTTAGCCTTATCCAGCGCGCTAACAGCAGGTTTATTAGGATCTGGAATGCCTGTTACGTTAGCAATTCTCATCTCTTTAATTTTGGGTTGCATTCTAGGTATGATGAATGGGTTATTGATTTCCTACGGGAAATTAGCTCCATTTATCGTCACTTTAGCGACTATGACTATTTTTAGGGGAGCAACACTTGTTTATACAAATGGGAATCCTATTACAAAAGGATTAAGTGATACATTCTTATTTCAATTTTTGGGGCAAGGTTACATAGTAGGAATTCCATTTCCTGTAATTATTATGTTTATTGTATTTATTGTTTTATATGTTTTACTTCATAAAACAGCATTTGGTAAATCTGTATATGCTATAGGGGGGAATGAAAAAGCAGCATATATATCAGGTGTGAAATTAAATAAAGTGAAAATTATCATTTATTCAATATCAGGTATTATGGCTTCAATTTCTGGATTAATTATAACATCACGCTTAAGTTCTGCTCAACCAACAGCAGGTGCTAGTTATGAAATGGATGCTATTGCAGCTGTTGTTCTTGGAGGAACCTCTTTATCTGGAGGTAAAGGTCGTATACTTGGGACTCTAATAGGTGCTTTAATTATTGGAGTTTTGAATAATGGACTTAATATTATTGGTGTTTCAGCATTTTGGCAACAAGTAGTAAAAGGAGTTGTAATCTTAATTGCTGTTCTGATTGATCGTTTTAAAGTTGTAAAACAGTAGAATAATTTTCAATTTTTTTGGAAATAGTAACAATTTATTAGATGACGTACAATAATCGGGATTGAAACTATCCCTATAGATATATATTACGAGGAGTAATAACATGAAAAATATTAAAAAAATTAGCATTTTTGCTTTGTTTGTAACATTTATTTTTGCTTTAGTAGCTTGTGGAAAAACTGGTTTAGGAAATTCATCAAATGATAATAAATCTACGACTCAAAAGTCGGCAAAAGAATTAAAATTAGGAGTTTCTATTTCTACTACTAACAATCCTTATTTTGTGGCTATGAAAGATGGCCTTGAAAAAGCTGCAGGGGAAAAAGAAGTAACTTTGAAGATAGCAGATGCACAAGATGATGCTGCTAGACAAGCAGATGATATTCAAAATTTTATTAGTCAAAATGTAGATGCTTTACTAATTAATCCAGTTGATTCTGATGCAATTGTTACATCTATTAAAGCTGCTAATAATGCAAATATTCCAGTAATCTTAATTGACCGCGGTAGTAATGGTGGTGAAGTCTTGACAACTGTTGCTTCTGATAACGTAGAAGCAGGTAAAATGGCTGCAGAATTTATTACCAAGCAATTGGGAGAAAAAGCAAAAACTTTTGAATTATCAGGAGTCCCTGGCGCTTCTGCAACTGTAGATAGAGGTAAAGGATTTGAACAAATTTCAAAGACAAATTTAGATGTTCTTTCTAGTCAATCCGCTAATTTTGATCGCGCAAAAGCTTTGAATACAGCGCAAAATATGATTCAAGGGAACAAAGAAGTACAAGCAATCTTTGCACAGAATGATGAGATGGCGTTAGGAGCTGCACAAGCAGTAAAAGCAGCTGGTCTTAGCAATGTATTAATTGTTGGTATTGATGGTCAACCAGATGCACATGACGCTATTGCAAAAGGTGATATTACTGCCACTATTGCTCAGCAACCAGCTAAGATGGGTGAAATCGCTATTCAATCAGCAATCGATCATTATCAAGGGAAAAAACTGGAAAAAGAAACAGTTTCTCCAATTTATCTTGTGACTAAGGATAATGTTGATCAACATAACTGGTGATATATTTTTAGTAAGCAAGTAGTTGTTAATTTTCATTCAATGTGGTTTTTAAATATCATTGTTACTATTTGAGCTATTGGATTCAAAAAGACCAGATTTCAAACTTGGATCTGGCCTATGATATGCTACCTCTGATGGAGATGATGGAAGCTCCGGACAAATCAGAATTTTTCTATCACCACCGTACTGAAGATGGCTGGGCGAAGAAAATCTTCTAGTCTTTTACTAAATAACCGAGCTGATCCAAGGCCTCCTCG
>CALIWM010000372.1:0-3834 GCA_938046645.1 uncultured Gemella sp.
TGGATACTTACAGTTATTCTGGGTACTTAGCAATGAATGATTATTTAAAGAAAAATGGTATGTCAGTAAATAAGTTTTTCAGTAATAGTTATTTTACTCACAGTCATGAGGAATCAATAAATCAAGTAACTAATGGAACTGTAAAAGCTGCTATTGTCGATGATTGGGCGTTACAGTATATTAATAATAATTTTCCAGATATTGTTCTTAATATAAAAATAATAAAAACATTTCCAGAAGTTGCAACTGGACCTGTAGTAACTCATAAAAACTATGAAGAAAAAGATAAGATTAAAGAGATTTTGCTATCTATTGATAAAGATAGTGCAATAAAAGGCACGTTATCACAGCTTCAAATTGAAAAATATGAAGAAACCAAAGCTAGTGATTATCCTAATTTAATAAGTGAGGATTAATATATGGCAAAATTAAAGATAAAAAATAAGATTATTATATTCTTTATAGTAATTTATACTATATATTTAAGTGTGATTTTGGCTTTTACTTATGTTAGTAATAAAGATATACTTGAGAGTGCTTTAAAAGATAGAATAACGCAGACTTATTATCAACTTTCAGGAAATATTTCTGAAAATATAAAGACAGAAAATACTTATGAAATTCATCAAAAAATACATAGTGCGGCATTAAATAATGAAGTTGCATACATTATTGTATTTGATAATGAAAAAAATATCTTAGGAAAAACATTGAAAGAAATCCCTCAGAAAATTTCAACCTTTAATGATGAACAGTTAAACAACTTTAAGAAATATGATAGTTCAAGAGGAGAAATATTAGAGTATATATCCCCCATAGATGATGTTAATATCGGTTATATTAGAGTTGGATTTTATACGAAAAACATTTATATAAAAACATATAGTCAGTTTTTAAGAATTCTTATTTTAAATATGTCAGTATTTGTTATGCTATTAGTTATTGCATACTACGTTTCAAAATTAATAGAACGCCCAGTGCAAGATTTAACTTCTGTAACTGATGAGATAATTCGCGAAGGTGAATATAGGACAAAGATAGAAAAAGAGAATTATAGTCGTGATTTCCATGTCCTTGTCAGCTCTATAAATAAAATGGTTGAGAACAATAAAAAGAATAAAAAATTAAATAACTATCTATTAAATAAAATATTTAGAATTCAAGAGGAAGAGAAAAAGATGTTGTCGAGAGAACTTCATGATGAAGTTAGTCAATCTCTAGCAAGCCTTCTATTTTTAATAAGTAATTTAGTAGATAAAGAAAGTGACCAAAAGAAAAGAGATCGTTTATTATTAATTCAGTCCGAAATAGAAAATAGTTTAAGTAATATTAGAAATATAGCTGTTAATTTGAGACCACCTAGTGCTGAACTTAGCTTAGGAGAAGTGATTAGTAAATATATTGAAGATTACAAGAATTTGTATGGTATAGATGTTGATTTTTACACAAATTATGAAGGCGGAAAAAATAATAATTTTGATATTACTCTTTATCGTATTATTCAAGAATCATTATCGAATATAAAACGACATTCAGGAGCTACAGAAGTCCAAATTAAATTATATGAAAATACAGATTATATAATTTTAACTATTGCGGATAATGGAATAGGATTGACCAAAGAACAAGTGGAACTAGCGAAAAAACAAGGACGATTAGGAATTTATGGTATACAAGAGAGAATCTTTGATTTTTCTGGTGAATTTAAACTATTGAAAAATAATAAGTACTCTACTATACTTATGTGCAAATTTAAAACAGAAATGTTAAAAGAGGAGAAAATTGATGAAAATATTATTAATTGATGATCATAAATTGATAAAAATAGGTATCAAAGTTCTTTTAGAAGATAATGAAGAATTTAGTGTTATAGATGATTGTTCAAGTAAAAAAGAGTTTTTAGAAAAGGTAACTAATGATTCCTATGACTTATTTATATGTGACATATCATTACCTGACGGAACTGGTTATGATATACTTGAAGTAATAAAAGAGAAGAAAATAAATACAAAAGTAATTATTTTAAGTATGCATGAAGATAAATCCTATATGAAAAAAGCATTTAAATTAGGAGCCTCGGGTTATGTAACGAAGAGCACAGCTCATGAAGAAATACTCCATGCAATAGATAAAGTTATGTTTAAAAATGATATATACTTAAATGAAAAATACGCTACGATTTTCTATGAATTATTTAAAGAAGATAAGGAAATAGAACTTAGCGAAAGAGAAAAAGAGGTAGGACGATATATTGTTGAGGGTTATACATTAACTGATATTGGGGAAAAATTGTTCTTAAGTGTTAAAACTGTAGATACGTATAAGAAACGTCTTATGGAAAAAACTAATACGAAGAAAAGAAGTGAATTAGTAGAATATTTAAAGTCGAACTTAATATTATAGTAATAAACATAAAGAAAACTACGGGTGATTATAGAAATTATTCGTAGTTTTCTTTATAAAAAACATCTCTATCAATTTAAGGAGGATCGATGATCTTAGTTGATAGAGATGTTTTATTTCATTAGTTTTCTAATTGTTTAGATGTTTTCTTGAATAATGTTAATGCGATGAATACGAATGCTAGTACACAAGAAATGATTAATGCGTAGAAACCTCCGTTCCATCCGAACACGTCAACAAGTTTACCCATAACATAACCAGCACTTGCTGATCCAAGTAGGTAACCGAATAGTCCAGTAAGACCAGTAGCTGTACCTGTAGCAACACGTGGAACTAAGTCCGCTGCTTGAAGACCGATCATCATAACAGGTCCGTAGATTAAGAATCCGATAGCTACTAGACAGATGTTGTCGATAAGTGGGTTACCTGGAGGGTTTTTCCAGTAAATGAATACTGCAACAAGAACTCCTGTTAAGAATAATAACATTGGAGGAGCACGGTGTCCTTTGAACACTTTGTCACTTAAGTAACCACTAGCTAACATACCGAAGATACCAGCATATTCATATAGGAAGTAAGCCCAGCTTTGTTTGTCAACAGAGAAGTGTTTTACTTCTTTTAAGTATGTTGGAGCCCAGTCGATAATTCCGTAACGAACGAAGTATACGAATACGTTAGCAACTGCGATAGCCCATAGGAATTTGTTGTTAATGATGTATTTAAAGAAGATATCTTTTGCTGATAATGTATGAGCAGATTCTACTTTTTCTACAATTTTTTCACCTTTCCATTCGTCTACAGGTGGTAAACCTTCAGATTCTGGAGTATCTTTCATTAGGTAGAACATGATAATTGCTAAGATAATAGCAATAGTCGCTGGTAAGTAGAATAATGATTGCCAAGCACCAAAAACAGAAAGTCCTAAAAGTGCAAGAGGTCCGATTAATCCACCACCAAGGTTGTGAGAAACGTTCCACCAACTCCACCAAGCACCACGCTCAGAAGCTGAGAACCAGTTAGTCATTGTTTTAGCACCAGGTGGGTAACCCATACCTTGGAACCATCCGTTAAGTGCTGATAAGAAAATCATTAATGTTAATGAAGATAGCACTGCAGGAACAAGACCAAAAATTAAGCTGACAGCAGCAGAAGCAACTAAACCAATAGTAATAAAGTACTTAGGATTACTTCTGTCTGATACGTTACCCATGATAAATTTACTGAAACCATAAGCTAATGATAGAGCAAGTGAAACTTTCCCTAAGTCAGCTTTAGAGTAACCGTATTGGTCGATTAAATAAGGGATAGCAAGTGAGAAGTTTTTTCTGATTAGATAGTACGCTGCGTATCCAATGAATACCCCTGAGAATACTTGCCATCGAAGTCTTTTGTATTCAGCGTCTGTACGAGCACTGTCGATTCTCGGTTTAG
>CALIWM010000373.1:0-4994 GCA_938046645.1 uncultured Gemella sp.
TAACAGTGATGTTGAAGCATATATTAAATCTATGCTAGAAGGTACTACTTCTGCTCAATAATAATATTAATAAAAAGACGACTGTAAGAACTTATACTTATAGTCGTCTTTTTATAAAAAATGAGTAATTAAAAAATCATTTCTAAATAATATGACTTTATATTACCCATTTTTAATTATTTAACTTATATCATCTCTTGCACCTAAGATGTCAATAGCATTTTTTATTCTATCTTTTGTTGGTGGATTAATATCATTCAATTCATATTCTATTCCTAATTCTTTATATTTGAATTTAGCCATATCATGATAAGGTAGAACCTCAACACGCTCTATACCATTTAATGTATCTATGTATTCACGAAGTTTTTGTAGATAATAATCATCATCAGTCCATTTCGGTACTAGTACATGTCTTATCCACATTTTTGCACCATTATCACTTAAAAAGTTAGCAAATTGAATAAT
The DNA here is from genome assembly GCA_938046645.1 of uncultured Gemella sp. Lineage (GTDB taxonomy): Bacteria > Bacillota > Bacilli > Staphylococcales > Gemellaceae > Gemella. The sequence continues at coordinate 469 of CALIWM010000373.1, forward strand.
ATTTTTGTTTGTTCGTTTTGTTAAACGCAAGTGCTGTTCATCATCAATATGTTTTATATCGACTAAGAATAAGTCAGTTAAAGATATTAATTCTAGTACCTTTTTATTCATAGTTGGTGTGTTAACATAGAAACCACCACAAGTATCAACGCAAGTATTGATCCCTAATTCCTTTAGTTTTCTAAAAAGCTCTAAGACGAAATCGATTTGCAGTAGAGATTCTCCACCACTTACTGTAACTCCTCCACCATCACTTGCTTCAAAAAATTCACGATACTTCACTATTTCTTTCGTTAATTGATTTACTGTCATAACTTTAGCATCAGGATTATGCATTTTCCATGTATCTGGATTATGGCAATATTTACATCTTAGCATGCAACCTTGGAAGAATACCACATATCTAATCCCTGGTCCATCGACATTACCAAAAGATTCAACTGAATGTACATTAGCTGTCAATTCTTTTTTCTCTTCTATAGCTATTCCTTCTACTTTTTCCATTTCCATATGCAATTTCCTCCTTTTGCTATTCTATAGTTTTTTTATATCGTATTCTGAAAATATAATCATTTTAATCTAAAAAGTGGAGGCCTTTCGCCTCCACCTTCTTTTAATTATTTATTTAATTACATGAATTGGTGCATTGTACGGCTTAATACGTCACGTTGTTGTTCCGGAGTTAAGCTGATTAAACGTACAGCATACCCTGATACACGAATTGTGAAGTTTGGATAATCTTCTGGAGACTCAATAACTTTAAGTAATGTTTCTTTATTGAATACGTTAGTATTTAAGTGGTAACCACCTTTTTTGAAGTATCCATCCATCATTGCTGTTAAGTTTTTGATTTGATCTTGTTTAGTTTTACCTAAAGAACTTGGTGTAAATGCAGCAGTTAAGCTGATTCCGTCACGGCTGTATTCATAAGGTAATTTAGCAACTGAGCTTAAGCAAGCTAGTGCTCCACTTTGGTCACGTCCGTTCATTGGGTTAGCACCTGGAGAGAATGGTTCTCCTGCACGACGTCCATCTGGAGTGTTACCAGTTTTTTTACCGTATACTACGTTTGAAGTAATAGTTAAGATAGAAGTTGTAGTTTCATCTGCACGGTAAGTTGGGTGTTTTTTAAGTTTAGTCATGAATGTTTTTAGTAATTCAACAGCGATTTCGTCTGCACGATCATCGTTGTTACCAAATGTTGGGAATTCACCTTCAACTTTGTAATCTACAGCTAATCCAGTTTCGTCTTCGATTGGAGTAACTTTAGCATATTTAATAGCTGATAAACTGTCTACTGCTACTGAGAATCCAGCGATACCTGTTGCCATGAATCTTCTAACTTTAGTATCGTGTAATGCCATTTCTAAGCTTTCATAAGAGTATTTATCGTGCATGTAGTGGATTACATTTAATGTATTGATGTATAGTTTACATAACCATTCCATAAATACATCGAATTTAGCCCAAACTTCGTCGTAGTTTAATACTCCACGAAGAGGTTCTGTTTTAGGTCCAACTTGTACACCAGATAATTCATCACGTCCACCATTGATTGTGTATAGTAATGCTTTAGCTAAGTTAGCACGAGCTCCGAAAAACTGCATATCTTTACCAGTAGTCATACCAGATACACAACATGCGATAGATTTATCACAAGTTCCTAAGAAGTCTGCTAATAATTCATCACTTTCATATTGGATAGCACTGTGGTTGATTGAAGATTCAGAACAGTATTCTTTGAATCCTCTTGGTAATTTACTTGACCAAAGAATTGTTAAGTTTGGCTCTGGAGAGTTACCCATGTTATCTAATGTGTGGATGAAACGGAAGTCTGTTTTTGTTACTAATGATCTTTCAGCATCTAACATTTCCCCAACGATTAATGTAGCCCAAATTGGGTCTCCTGAGAATAATTGGTTATATTCTGGAGTACGAGCGAATTTAACACAACGTAATTTTAATACTAAGTGGTCAATTAATTCTTGAGCTTGAGACTCGTTAATTGTTCCATCTTGTAAATCTCTTTCAATATAGATATCTAAGAATGTAGCGATATTACCGATAGACATTGCAGCACCATTTTGTTGTTTAATAGCTGCTAAGTAACCGAAGTATAACCATTGAACAGCCTCTTTAGCGTTTGTAGCTGGTTCAGAAATATCAAATCCATAGATTTTAGCCATTTCTTTTAATTCACCTAAAGCACGAATTTGTTCGTTAACTTCTTCACGATCACGGATAACGTGTTCAGTCATAACACCATCAGCACCGATCTTCGCTAAATCATCTTTTTTCCAAGCGATAAGTTGGTCAACACCATATAAAGCTACACGACGGTAGTCCCCGATAATACGACCACGTCCGTATGCATCTGGAAGACCAGTGATTACACCAGATTTTCTTACTAAACGCATTTCTGGAGTATAAGCATCGAATACACCTTGGTTGTGAGTTTTACGGTAATCAGTGAAAATTTTAATAACTTCTTCATCTACTTCATAACCGTATGCTTTACAGCTGTTAACAGCCATGTTAATACCACCGAATGTCATTAACGCACGTTTAAGTGGTTTATCAGTTTGTAACCCAACAACTTGTTCTAAATCTTTTTCAATGTATCCAGGTCCGTGAGATAAGATAGTTGAAGGAATACTAGTATCCATATCTAATGTTCCACCAGCTAAACGCTCTTGACGCATTAAGTCGTTGAATTTTTCTACTAATTTAGTAGTTGCTTCAGTTGGTCCTGCAAGGAAAGATGCATCTCCTCTATATTCAGTATAGTTAGATTTAATGAAATCTACTAAATCTACCTCTGTTTGCCATTTACCACCAACGAATGCTTTTTTTTCTGCAACTGTTGTCATATTAAGTCACTCCTTAATTTTTTATTTTTATATTATATAAGTTTATTAATTATTTGTTACACTCATAGTTTACAAAGAACTCATAATTAAAACAATAATTTTTACACTTGATTTGTGTACAATTTGTGACTTACAGTACTAGTACAAATATTTTTATTTCTGACAATTCATTTTAAATTTTCATAAAAATTTAAAAATTCAGAATGTAAAGTTTACAGCAATAATTATGAAAGCGTGATATTTTAAGGGTTTGATTTTTAACGGTATTTATTATCCATTATATAACTGTTATTTAACTGAGTAAAAATTATGTAGCTGTTATCATTATAAATATATCAAAAAATAGTATTATTTTATGATAAAATAAATAGGTAATCGATATTTTCTATCAATTACCTACTTTAAAATACTATTTGAATATACTTAACAAGTCTGCATATCCTTCTTTTTCTAAATCTTCTTTCTTAATAAATCTTATTGATGCACTATTAATACAGTATCTAAGTCCACCCAACTCAGTAGGACCATCAGGAAATACATGTCCTAAGTGCGCATCTCCTACTCTACTTCTAACTTCTATTCTTTCAACAAAATGTGAATTATCTTTGTAATATCTAGTAACTTCCTTTTCTATTGGTTTAGAAAAACTTGGCCATCCGCAATGAGATTTAAATTTATCTTTCGAAGAAAATAATGGTTCCCCTGTTGTTATATCTACATATATACCTTCTTCAAAACTATCCCAATATTGTCCAGTATAGGGACTCTCAGTTGCACTTTCCATAGTAACTGCATATTCTAAATCAGATAATTCTTTTTTAAGTTCATCTTTTGATTTTTTTTCAAATTCTTCTGGATTAATTTTAATTTCTTCACTCATTTTATTTCTCTCCTTTATTACTTATATATTCTTTTAAATTTTCTATAATATGTTTTCCGTCTTTTACTCCTAAATTGTATACGTGGTTTAGTTTTTCGATATCTTTCTCAAGTCGCTTTACATTAATATCTTCACTAGGTCTTATGACAAATACTTTCCCTTGTTTTTCTAACTCAAGTATTTTCTCTACTGTTTGATTATAATCTTTATATCTATTTTCTAATTTTTCAACTAGATGAGGATATTTTTTATAGAACATTTTAAATTGTATACTTGTTGATTTTTTCTTTCTATATGTGATAGGCCTTGTTAATATAACAATAATTTTGTCATAATTTTTCTTTTCAAAAAAATCTATAGGTATGCTATTTGCTATTCCTCCATCAAGATACTTTTTCCCATCTACTTCTATTATTTCTGAAATAAACGGCAATGCTGAAGTGGCTCTTAAAGTCTCCATTTGCAGATACGGATCATGAATTTTTATAAATTCCGCTTCCCCATTTTCAATATTAGTTACTGTCGCATAAAAACTGGTCTTAGACTCTTTAAATGTTTTATTATCAAATACATCCAGTTGAAACGGAAGTCTGTAATATGTAAAATCCTTATTAATCAAGTTTCCAGTTTTTATCCAACTTTTTAAGCTCATGTATCTTTTATCATTTATATAATTGACATTGTAACGAAGTGCTCTTTTAGGTTGCTTAGAAACAAAATTCACTCCAAACAGTGTTCCTGCTGAAACTCCAACGATATCTGTAACTTCTATATTA
>CALIWM010000374.1:0-2929 GCA_938046645.1 uncultured Gemella sp.
CGATTCAAGGAGCTACGCAACTAAGTAAAATCATTGTCGATAGTGATGGCAACTACTATGCGGACGGTCTGGACATGCGCTGGGTGCAAAAGATGAAGGATGTGAAGATTGTTTCGCATGCCAAAAGAGATTTTCAAGACTCTGAAACTCGTGCAATCAATAAAGCATCAAGGGATATGATGTTATCAGAAGATGGTGATGCCTACTATCGTGCCGAATTAAAGAAGCGCTTAAAAGGTCACGACAAGTCCGAATGGGATAAAATAATTGACGACTACAATCACACTCTTAAGATTGATGAAACAGGGAATATCATTGACATTCATCCCTTGGAGCAAGGCTATGTCGTTTTAAAAAATGGGAAATATGATGATGACTATACTCATTTGGTTAACAAAAAGCTTGATGAACTAAAAGCCCAAAACTTTGAAGCAAATTCAGTCGAATTTTGGAGTGGAGTAGCTCAAATTTTCTCTGGATTGGGAGTTTACTTTGCGAGTGGAGCCCTAGAAGTCTTGAGTGTAATGGCTGGTCCGCCAACAGCAGGGACAAGTATCGTAGCTGGTACCGCAGCATCTGTAACAGGGGTTCAATATGGGAATGTACTGATAGCTAGTGGAGCAGTAACTAGCTTATCAGCTATCACAAAGACGGTTTTACTAAATGGCGAAATTCAGGTTGATTATTCCAGTAACTATGACAGCTGGAAGGCAAATAAACCGACGAGTAAGTCTTTTGGAAAAAAGATTTCTGGACGAGTTAACGGTAAAAAAGTCGATAATATTCGAGTTGATGCGGAGCCAGATAGTGGGAAAATCCAAGTTCAATCGGGGAGTGGAAAGTCAGGTTATAACCTCGACATAGATATTGAAGCCTCAACTATTTCAAGTAGGCAGGATATTGTAAACTGGGTAAATGAACAATCTGAACTAAATGGACTTGGAAAAGGAGCTAAAGAAGAAGTTATCAAAAATATGTGGAAAGCTTTTAAATACTTGACGCAATAAGGAGTGAACAATGAAATTATATTTAAAAGGTGATTATACAAAAAGAGTACCTTATGGTTATTTAGAACTAGCTGGTAAAATGTGGTTTCCAGAAGATGAGCAAATTTCTTACTCAAATGCTGGGAACAATGATGCATTACAAGAAGATTTTTTCTCAAATTTATCCTTGAGGAAAGGCACTGCCGATAAGAGATGGTCTAGTGTCCCCCTAAAGGAAGGGGTACGAAGACTCTTTTCACATATTAAGGAAAGTATTGAAATTAATTTTGAAGATGCATTTGCTACAGATTATAATGAAAAGGGAGACTATCTCCGTATTTTAACCACCCATCTAGAAATTTTGACAGTTGATAGACGCGCCATGTACATTATGGCACTTGAGATTGCAAAGGTTATTGACGGACAAATTAGCGAGGATAATAAGAAGACATGGCTAACAGTCGAGGAGTTTAGGAAAAAGCACGAGGCTATTCTATCTCTAACTTTTGAAGAAGCAAATGAACTAAGTTTGGCAGAAATTCAAACGATGGATGTTGTAGACGATCCTCTTTGGGAGGAAGAAGCTAATCGTCGAAAAGAATATATACTAGCACATGGAGGCGATATCTCAGATTTATGAGACTTTATATAAAAGGCGATTTTACTAAAGAAATTCCATTTGATTACTTAGAACTAGCGAAAAGGATGTGGTTTGATACTAAAGATGGTAAGCCAGTAGATTTTTCTTATTTTGGAAATACTCGCTCATTTAAAACAGACCCAACTATTCACTTGAAATTGAATAAGTGGATGCATGATAATAGATGGAATAATGTTCGGTTGAAAGAAGGGATTACCAACGAATTTGGAAGTCATATATATGAAAACCTTGAATTAGATTTTGAAGATAATCCAGCAACAGACTATCGAGAAAAAGGAGACTGTCTACGTTTAGCTTCTACCCACCTTGATCTTCTAACTGTTGATAAACGTGCCTTCTATATTATGGCGATTGAAATTGCGACTGCTATTGATGGTCAGATTAGCGAAGATGATAAAGAGAGCTGGTTAAGTGTGGAGGAATTTAAAAACCGGCATGAGGATATCCTTTCGATGAGTTATGAAGAAGCTAATGAGCTGAGTTTGGAAGAAATTTCATTTATGGACCATGTGAGAGACCCAGTCTGGGAAGAAGATGACCGTAGAAATGAAGAATACATCAAAATCCATGGCGAGCCAGTTTATGATGATGAGGAAGGTGAGTGAGAATTTATAATCCCACCTATTTGAAAGAGAGTGTTGATAGAGGAAAGGCGAATGTTAGATAAAGTAAAACAGTTTAAGTGGTTGATTGTATTGTCCTTGTTCCTATTAGCGATTCCTTTATATTTTACTTACAATCATTTCCAACAATCTAGTGCTTTAAAAGAAGCTTTTGAAAAAAATGAAAGAATTGAAGTTCTTCATCGTTTGACATCATCAGAAAAATATGCGTCTGACATCCACAAGGCAGGATATACTATTCCTTCTGACGGAGCTATTCGATTGGATGGAGTTATTTATCCATTAGAAATAGAAGGAGAGTTACATTTGAAAATTAGCCCTCCTAAAAAGGATGCTAAGGATTTTCAGTTATTTTTCATTACACAGATTAATGAAAAACAAACGCATGTAGCTTTCATTTTAGATAAAAATCTGAATTTAATTTATTCCAGATATTCTCAGCAAAATGGAAACGGGAAAAGAGAGATTGTTTCTGTCTCACAAGCCGAAGAAGATTACTTGTTGAGAAGTGTTCAAAGCGAGATTGATGACTTCATGAAAAAAATGTATCAAACCTTGTATGGTTAGATTGTTTGAGAAAGTAACTTCTTGCTCAACGCAATGCTGTATGAACAACACTTCTATGATTACTTAGACAGAGGGGGTGAAAAAATGTCAGG
>CALIWM010000375.1:0-3581 GCA_938046645.1 uncultured Gemella sp.
AAGTAAGACAGGAGTCAATGCTCAGATACTTAGTGGAAATCATAACAAAAGTAATTTGATATCTTTATGCAAATCATGCCATGCAAGAATTCATGCAGAAAGAGGAGATTGTTGGAACAAAAAATAACCACTCGTAAAGAATGGTTATTTTAGCAGTTCATCAATGTTTCGTTTTGAATATAGCAACCTGTGAACTTCCATAGTGTAATCAATTACTACATAAAAAATTGAGAAGTTTCTTACATTGATTCTGTAGTAGGGATGATTCCTAATCTTTGATGATTGATAGGGAGCAAAGCTAAGAGGCATGTCAAGTCTTTTAACAATTGCCAGTTCTATATCATCAACTAAACGGTGAGCCGCACTGGGATTTTGTAGCGTATTGGTTATATAATCAGTGACTTAAAGCAAATCTTCTTCAAATAACGGAAGAAAAGTTAATTTATAGGTTTGATTGTTCATCAATTCTGCTCCTTACTTTATCAAAGACATCAGATTTAGAAAGGCGGATAGAATAGTTTGCTGCAAAAGCATCTGCTTCATCGAGCTTTCTTTCAACATCATCTGTAAGTGCAGAGTATTGTTCAACGCTCATAAGTACCATCGTTCCATAACCATTTTTAGTAAGGAACACCGGAGCGTTAGAACCTATAACAGTTTCTTCAATTTCTGGGAATTTGTTTCTTAAGTCAGAAACTGGACGAATATTAATCATAGTATCGACCTCCTTTGGTTATCAATACAATATCATAATTTTATCTTAATTACAATAGGGAGGGGCGGTACTTATCTCTACGAATCAATTCTTTGGGGAACGGGTGTGGGGTCTCACGCACAAAAATGAATAGGAAGGAGGCTAGCAAGTTTGCCAGCAAAATCAAATAATATTGGTGGCAGAGGAGGTAAAAGACCTGGTGCCGGACGAAAGAAAAAATCAGTTGTTGAGAAAGCAAAAAATGGAAATCCTGGTGGGAGAAGCTTAACGGTGTTAGATGTTCCAGAAATTGAAAGAGCAGAAATGCCAAAGCCACATGATTTTCTATCTACCACGCAAAAAGATGGAACAGAGTCTCAAGACTAATTAGAAGTTACTCTATATCAATAAGTTTAGTTTAATGAAAAAAAAACGAAATCAACGAAGTTGATACGAGTTTTGTCTACAGTCTGAAAGGCAGATGTTACAAAAGCATGACTGCTGAATGGGGATTTGAGGGATATTACGCTTTATATAAACGGGGATTTGGGATGAAATCATTATAGTGAGGTGATGTATATGGGGACAACAGTCTTTAAAAGGAAAATATATAATGAAATTCTTGAATGGAAAAACAATCGAAGCGATAAGTATGCTCTTTTGATAAGAGGAGCTAGACGTGGCGGAAAATCAACAATTGTCAAGGAGTTCGCAAGTAAAGAATTCAAATCATATATATTGCTTGATTTTGCTCGTACCAGTAAAGATATCAATAACTTATTCGAGGAACTGTATAGTCTGGATTTTTTCTTGCTCTAACTGCAACAGCTGACTGGTGTTAGGCTGTATATGCTTGTTGGCGGTATGCCCCAGGTAGTTGAAACATATCTGGCAGATAATAATCTGCAGGCAGTTGATGAAGCTAAAAGAGAAATTGTAGATTTATACGAGGAAGATTTCGCAAAAATAGATGGGACAGGCCTTGCGGGAGATGTCTACGATGCTATTCCAGCTAGCCTTAGCGGTAATGCATCAAGATATGTTTTTGCAAATGCTAGAGCTGGCATAAAATCAGAACAAATGAAGGAACTTGTCCCTGATATGTTGAGTTCCTATACAGTGTTTATTGCATATCATGCTAATAATCCAAGTGTAGGAATGTCGCTTGAGAAGGATGCGGGGCGCTATAAGCTTTTTACATCTGATGTAGGATTGTTTGTGACTCTTGCTTTCAGAGATAAGAAGTACACTGAAAATATAATCTATAATAAACTGCTTTCTGATAAACTAGAGGCAAACCTGGGGTATGTATACGAGAATGCAGTCGCTCAGATGCTAACTGCTAAAGGAAATAAACTTTTTTATTATACAATGGGGAGTGAAACTTCAAATCATTTGCATGAAATCGACTTTCTAATATCAACAGGCGATAAAATATGTCCGGTGGAAGTTAAATCAGGAAACTATAGAAATCATAAATCGCTAGACGATTTTTGTAGAAAATTCAGTAGCCGCATAAGAGATAAATACGTTGTTCATACGAAGGATTATAAGTGGGAAAATGGCATTAATTATATCCCTGTGTATATGGTGCCGTTTTTGTAGAATCGAAAGATGTACAGATAAAAAAATCCCGTAGGTACATGTACAAGTCCCAGTTTGCCAAACTGATACCTTTTAGTTAAGTCAGGTACTGACGCAAACTAAAAGCTGGTACTGCCCACGCGACCTAATGAAGAAAACTTAGCCACTTCACGCGAACATTAACTTGTAACAAAGGTTGCTAAGATTTTATGGAATTATATAATGGGATTTGTTTTTAAACAAAAGACAAATTTGAATTAAAGGAAGACAAATGATTTTAGAAACGGAAAGATTGATTCTTCGCTCATGGGAAGAAAGAGATGCCAATGATTTATTTCAATATGCCAGTAATCCAGAGGTTGGTCCGATTGCAGGCTGACCTGTACATACAAGTATTGAAATAGCAAGGAGATTATAAAAAGTGTTTTTTCCGCACCTGAGACATATGCCGTAGTTTTAAAAGAAACAATGAAGCCAGTTGGTAGTATAGGATTGATAATCGGCTCTGCAAGTGATAAAGGTATTCCTGATACTGAGGGGGAGATTGGCTACTGGATAGGAGTTCCATATTGGGGTCAGTGTCTTATACCAGAAGCAGTTCATGAGATTATGAGACGTGGATTTAATGACCTAAATCTAGAGAAACTGTGGTGCGGTTATTTTGACGGCAATACAAAGTCAAAGAGAGTTCAGGAAAAATGTGGTTTCCGTTATCATCATACAAAAGAAAACGTTCTATGTGCATTTGAAGGTATTCTTCGCACAGAACACATAACCTGTCTATCAAAGGGAGAGTGGCTGTCGACTAAGTAAATCCCAGTTTGTCTAGGTAATACCTTTTAACGATAACCCTACTTATCGTTAAAAGGTTTATAGATATGTTCCCACATACGAACGCAACTACTTGACATACTTAGTGTTCACTCGTTCCATGTAGAGTGTGTAAGCTTGTTAGAGAAACATTCCTAATAGCTATGAGTAAATTATTGAAATGCTTCTTTTACTACCAATATTTTCTCTTCTGAATGTAGTTCAGCATAAGGAACTGAGGTGGATTTATAAGAGACTGTGATAGGGAAGTTATAGTCTTTTTGAGGTTTTAATGGTATAATGAGATTATAAATTTGTATAATGTTTAAATTATCTGGAGGACGCATAATGTTGAATTTAGTAAAAGGTCACCGAGTTAGCTTAGTAGAAAACCTGTTTGAGTCATTTACAAAGTTAACTGAGCATTATTTGATGGCAAATGTACACGCAGAAAAAATATTAGAGGTTTTTCAACACTTTATTGCGATTCATG
>CALIWM010000376.1:0-7627 GCA_938046645.1 uncultured Gemella sp.
AGTATATGTTGGTAATTTAGATAAATATGAGGTTGATTTTGTTGTTGTAACTGATGTTGGTCACTACGCTTATTATCAAGTCAGTGAAACAACACTTGCTCCAGAAACACTAGAAAGAGAACTTAGACCACTAGAAGCCATTAAAGATCAATTCCCAAAATATCTATTAACAATGGATACGATTCAGCCCACAGCCAATTACAATGGTATTAAGAAGAAAAATATCATAGATTGGTTACTAGAAAAGTAGATAAATATAAATTATTCAGCTAACTAGATTTGCAACACTCTGTTATCAATGATTCTACCCAAATCCTAACAAGATATAGTAAATTTAGAACACATTATCTAATACAGACACTTGAAGGATAAAATGGAATCTTTAACTTCTGGAAGCACTATTATTACTCAAAATGATGAATCTCCATAGAATTAATGAAACTATAAATCAAACGGAACTATAATGAAAAAGAGACTAAGCAATCAGGATTTAAAATTCTAAAAACGCATACTATCAGGTATTATAAAACCTTGATTGTATGTGTTTTATTGTGGAGAGATTTACTTTATTTTCTCCTAAAATAGGTTTTTGCTAGCCTATTTTCTCTATTTCTAATGACTTACTTCAGCTTCTTACCTCTTGGGAAAAACAACAAAAATACGAACTATCAAAGTTTGGAATTATCCAATCCGATGAACAATATGTCTTTACTTATATCGATATGAAGGGTAATGTTAATAGCCCTCTACACTCTGACTATCTTAAAAATAAAATGAAATCTGTCAAACGTCGTCATCCAGAACTTAGACATGCTACACCTCATAAGCTGCAACATACCGGAGCAACGCTTGCTAAACAAGCAGGAATGAGCTTAGAAGCTATTTCTGGAGCTCTAACACACAGTGACACGATTACAACAAAGACTTATGTCAATACTTCGAATGTTATTCCAATGGCTGTTGGAGAAATTGCCTATCGTAATCTTAAAAAGTAATGGTGTGAATTTTGTTAAAAATCATCAAAAAAACACCCCATGGTGGAACCATGAAGTGTTGATAAATGCTGTATTGTAGCTGGTTCTTAACGTTTTGAGAACTGGCTAGCTTTACGAGCTTTCTTAAGACCTGGTTGGGGCATAGTTTATTTCAGCCACTTTCAAACACCTTTAAAAACAGCATTTTTACGTATTTACAAAAGTCATTATTTAATCTAATTTTAATCAACTTCATCAAAATAAGGTAAATTTTCTATAAAAATCAACATATATCGAATCAGAATTATCAAAATTTCCCTCATGTTGATTAATAATAAATTTTGGGAATTGTATAGCGTTTTATACCAATTGTAATATGTAGTATTTTAAAGCAACATTTTGTTAATTTGATAACTTTACTTTATGGTAAAACAAGTCTATGACTCGCATAATAATTGATAAACAAAGAATAGATCTCAAGAAATAAACAAAATAATGACTAAAGACTAGAAAAACGGATAAGATCTTAAACTGGGCTTATCCGTTTTCCTTGGGTTGGAACTTTTTTATACGTAATCTTCTATGATCACATTGCATTTCGGGTAAATTCTCAGCCATTATGGGTATCTGTCTCAAACTCTTCCCTATTCATCAGTCACATTATAATCATCAATCAACCCATCATGACCATCGAAAGAGAATTCTTTAACAACATAATCCCGTGGAAAATCTGATGGATAACCATTATTTACAATAATTAACTGAAAATCATTTTCACATTCTTTTCCAAGTTGAAGAAAATAATTAATTATAGATTCGTAGATTTTTTCGTCTCTAAACTCTGTACTTGTCGAGGAAGCCCCTAAGTTTTTCCTAGGTGTATCAATCATCAACAACCCTAAATGGTTACCAGTTTGCTCTTCTGAACAAATCATTACTGATAGGTAGTATGCCATTGTTATCAGAGTCACAGCTCCTAAACTACCTAAATCACGGTATTTACGTCCCCTAACATGAGGTAAGTAACTCTTTGTATCAATATAGGCTTCATATAGATTTGGAAAATCAAAAGATAATAATATAGTTGAAAATATTTCAGACAGTTGTTTCAATTTGCCCTCTTTGGCAGCTTTATGTTTTTGGCGTTCAATTTGCTCTTCTATCCCCTCAACTTCTATCCTCTTTTCAGAAAGCAACATTTCCAAATTTGTAAGTTCCTCAATAAATTTCAGGCTCTCATTTAAAGACTTCTTTTCTTCATATAATTGACCGCTTTTTATTGATAGTAAACTAATTTCTGTAGCCAAGGGGTTAATATATTGTCTAGTTAAATTATCTAATTTCTCTTCATCTGAGTTAATATTATCCTGTAACTTATTTATTTCTAGGCCTACTCTAATATTTTTTTCCTTTTCTGAATCAATATAAGTGTGAAGCTCATTTTTCTTTTTTGTAAGTTTTTTTCGTTCCTTTTTCAAATCGTTGATTTCAATTACAATATCATCCATATTCTGATGACACAATAAGCAACTTGATTCTTCGTGAAGTGAAATCGGTCGTAAGCAATTTGGACAATATAAGTATTCGTATTTATTAATAGCTTTAATACCTGCTATTTGCTCACTAATTTTTTCAATATCAGCAAAATATTGATTTTCCAGTAACTGTAATTTTTGTATATACTGTTCTTGATCTGAAAATTTGTTTCTTAGATTACTTAACTTTTCTTTTTGGTCACTAATAAGTACTACCAATTCATTAACATCATTTCCCACTTCTGTTTTTAGAATATCAGATTTATAGTTTTCTATTTTAAAATTAATATCCTCTAATTTAGAATCAATGTCAACAGATTTCACTTGCACTGTTTCATAATTCTCAACTTCTGCAGTTTTTAGAAATTCTCTTACAGCTTCGTATCTAATTTCTTTTACCTTTAAGTTCTCTTTTTCAATTTTAAGACTCTGTTGTAGGTCACCTAGTAAACTATCATAGATATCTAAAATAATCTCAAATGTTGCTTTTTCTTTTCCATTAAGCGCCCAGTTCTGCTCATTAAGAATGTTTTCGTTATCAATATTTGTCTGTTTTAAATATGAAAATTTAAATAAATCTCTAAAACTAAAATCGTCTCCTCTAATGATTAAATTAGTTAGATTAAGCTTCGATAACAAAAAGTATGATAATGATTTTTCATTTGAAGGAATATCAATTTCCAAGGTACGCGCTTGTGTAAATTTTTCTTTGACACTATCGTAAGTCTGTAAAAGAACAGGTTCTTTAAAAGCTGATAATGGTCTTTTAATCTTATAGAGATTCTCTGATATATAAAATTCCAATTCCACATCCGTGCAACTTTCTCCAATTTCTATATACGATTTATGATTCTTTTTCCCAAAAGCATAATCTATTAATTCTAAAATTGCAGTTTTTCCCGTTGAAGTTGGTCCCGAAATATAATTTAATCCTTTATGAAAATGAACCTCATAATTTTTTCTCACACCTATTAATCTAAGTGTCTTTAACAATAGTTTCATTTAATTACCTCGTATACAATCTAATTTACTCTGTATCATGGTCTGTCCAGCTGATACTGTTTTATTTAACACTTTAGAAACTATAAAATCACAAGACTGTAGTATCTTGCTCCAATCTATCCCTTCTTCACTAAATAGTTCAATAACAAATTTCTCTCCTTTATCTGTAATGAAATATCTGTTATTCAAAGAGTTAAATGTAATAATATTTCTAGCTAATAAATCTGCAAGAACTGCATTATACAGTTTATAATTAGGTTTCCAATGGAAATAAGAGTACTTTATATCAAATCTTCCAAGCTCTATTTCATCAGATATTAATTCTGGAAATTTTAGAAAAAAATCACTAATAATCAATTTTTCTTGAGTTGTATCTTTTTTGTGCTCTTTTCCTAAAATATTCAACAGTATCGCAACCCTATTTCGGGTCAAACAATATTCTTGGAAACTTATATTCTCAATTATCTCCAACATCATTTCCCTCCATATATTTTTCCAACACTGCTATAAAATTATCAACCCAACCTAATTCCTTATCATCAGCAAGCTGATGTAAGATGCCCTTTTTAGCTAATAAATTAAAATCACTTATCGGGCTCCCTAAAGTGCTAGAATCTAAATCTTCGATTCTAAGATAAGTTTGATTTATTAAACAATTACCATCGTTAGGTTGCTTGTATAGACGATATTGGGTCTTCCAAATAGAATGTATCTTCTTTCTTAAATTATCATACTGTTTTTTCCCATTGATGTCATCTTTGCTAAGAGACTCATGTCTAGCAATTTCTGCATTATAGAAATCAACTTTGAAATCGTCAACTTCGGCTATTTGTGCACTCTTCAACATTGATATAAATATAGTATCATTGTACATTTCTGAGATTTCTTCTATCTCATCTTCTCCATATAATATTTCTTCGTAAACCCTTTTATTACTGGCTTCAATAGACATTTTAATCTGTTCTAAATCATTTCTGATATCATCATCAAATGTTGATTTATAACTGCTGCATTTCTTAAATTCTTTTAGTAAAAAAGCTCCATCACACAACTCTATCTTTATTTTATGTTCAGCCTTCATTTTACTTTTCCATCTTGACCACCATAATAGCTCATTTATATTTAGGCCTATTGGTACACATAAATACCAAGAAGAAATATTGGGATGCTTGGTAATCACTTTTCTAAACGATTCTCTAATTTGTTGTTTCTGTGAATCTCCAATCCCATCAATAAAAAATTTACACTGATAAATTGATGGTCTGTCATCTAAGTCACCAACTAGAACATCGATGCCATCATCTCCTTGTGATACCGCAGCCTCCTTCGTTAAAGGTCCAAATTCTTCTTGAAATACCTCAATACATATCTTTTCAAATTTTTCTCTTGCTCCTGGTAATGTATATTTATCGACTAAATATTTAAAATCATATTCCATATTTCCCCCCAACCAAATATTTTAATTCTGTTTCTACCAATATTAATTTCCTTTTTAGATTGCTAGAATCTCTAAAATTTAATTTCAAACTAATACTTTGTCTATTTTTTCATATCTTTTAGTGCATACTCGCAAGCTTGAATTACAAAACTTGAAAAAGTGACATCTTCATTTTGAATAGCCTTTTCAATTTCTTCTATTAGTGGAAGAGGAAAACGAATCGTTTTATTCTCAGTCTCTTTACGATTAGATTTTAGTTGGAATGCCATATCTGCCCTCCTATTCATTCTATTTATTTATAGGATAAAGCATATTGCACAATAATTATGCATTGCGTTTTATATTGCTTTTTTGCAATCTTATGAGTTATAATATAAGTGGCTTTCTAGCACAAAATGATAAAAACATAGGCGGTTAATATTATGAAGAAAAAACATTTCCTTTTAGGTATTACATTGCTAGCTTCCGCAACTTTGTTAATTGCGTGTCAAAGTAAACCTAACTCCACAACCTCAGTAGAAAAAAGCTCAACTAAAACGTCCTCAAGCAAAACAGATGACAATACTCTATCAGAAGAAAAACGCAAGAGAAACTTAACTAAATTTTATGAAGAATTTCCAGCAGACCAAGCTGCTCGCTATCAAGGTACTATAGATGAACGAAGTAAAAAAGCTTGGAATAATGACCAGCCAAATATTTTTGCTGGTCAAGCTAGTCTAAAAATCCACGATGACTATTTAGAACACGACGAACTGAAGAGACTCGAAGTAAAAATAGATGGATATGATGAAAGTACACGACGTTTAAAATTGACTGTCACCAATCACTATGATACAACTCTCAGAGGGACTCGCTTTTCTAACAATCTTTATGACTATGGAACCTATTTTACCTTACGTAGTTATTCAACCACTTCTGGTAGAGCAGGCAATATTAATATCATGCAATTAGCTCTCGCTGATGACTTAGAAGCGGGAAAATCAATCACTTTAGAAGTTCTTCCTAAATATTATCAAGATAGAGAACTTGGCTTTAAAAATCCAGAACTAGATTCAAAATATTATCTACTCTCTACTGACTATAGCGCAGAACTATGGGATAAAACAGCTAATGAGCAGGTGTCTGAAGATTTTCTTTTATCAAATCAAGCCAATATCTATATTGTACCGAAGTTGACTTTTGATAAATTCCCATCAACAGCTCCCTCAGATAAAGAATTAAAAGAAATCTTATCTAAAAATTAAGTTTTAAAGCATGGAGAAAATGATGAAAAAAGCAATTATACTTTTATTAACTTTATTAACAACAACGATTCTCGTAGCATGTGGAGCGAGTTCTAATAATAACAAACTTTCAGGTGTATATTCATATACAGGAAAGACCTTTTCTGATGAAAACCACGATGGTCAACTGAAACTATATTACGAATTAGATGTTAATAATACAAAAAGCATTTATCGAATAGTGGCTCAAGATAAAGATGGTGAAACTGTACAATACATCTATGGCGAGAGAGTCACTATAGACAGTAAAAAGCAGGTCATAAAAGATTTTAAAGGTCATGAATTCAAATATACTGTATCAGGAGATTCTGTCATAGTACCAGACTTAGCAGGAAATGCAGTAAATGGAGATACAGTTACACTAACAAAATAATTATATTCAAAAAACGGTCGGAAATTAGAATAATTTTCCGACCGTTTTTTGTATTTTATAGGATATAAAGTCGTCAAATATCTTTTAAATAAGATAGTACATTAGTAGTTATTTGAGATTGAGTATTTAAAAAACTATTTGATATTTCCTTAGCTTGATAATTTTTTTTGCTCACTAAAGTCTCCTTACATAAATATTTAAAATTAAATTTATCTTTTTTATTACGATAACTATTTTAGTGAAGAGATATCAAAATAAGATGGTAAAAATAGACCTCCACTTTTATATTTCTGCCCCTTATTAGCAAATAAAACTGTCATGTTTTCAAAATCATATAAATATTTGTCCAAGTTATATTCTTCTCTTTGACTTTCTAAACTTTCTAAATTATAAAAGTCTTCCAAATTTACCTCAGAAGGATAGCTCATTCCCACTTTTTGTAATTTAGCAGAGTTATTTCGAACCAAAGCAAATTTTTGAATCATTGCTCTTGCAAAATTGTGTCCTACCATGCGTTGCATTAAAAATTGATCTTTTAAATATACCTCATTAAGTAACTTTGTAAATTCTTCACCAGAGAATATATTGTTAACATACTTATTTGATAATTCTTTCAATGTCTTACTAAAAATATGTTTATTAAAAAAATTTATAAACATTTCAAGATGCAGTTCCATAAATTCATTAAAAGCTGTAATAAAAAATTGATACGATGTCTCTTTCCATTGGACTGCACTGGCTGAAAAATTTCCTAAATAATTGAGATAATTGTCTATATAGAAACATTTTACTCTCGGCTTTCTTAAATCAATCCCACTACATCTTATAGTTTCATAATTGTTTCTCCTCTTTAAAAAATCACTAGCAAAATCAAAATTTCCAAACAGACATCTTAACAGTATAGAAGATTGCTCTGAAAAAATTTCTTGTCCATCCATCGAAAGTTTATATAAATTAGCAAACTTTTTACTCTTGAATATACAATATAAGTGCACAATAAAAACTCATAAGATTTTCTAGTA
>CALIWM010000377.1:0-6597 GCA_938046645.1 uncultured Gemella sp.
TTATAGTATGAATAATTACAGATTGGCAAGAGATGAATTATCTAGGATGATAAAAATCAAACCTGGGACATTGACGTATGTATTATATATACAGAAAATAAAAAACTCATATGAAGAGTTTGAAATACCTAAAAAAAATGGGGGTAGTAGAATCATAAATTCGCCTAAAAAAAATCTAAAAAAAATCCAAAGAAATTTGGGTAGTGTGTTGTATGAAATGCATTCAGAGTATTTAAAAAAGAATAATACAGAACACAAGATTTCTCACGGCTTTCAAAAAGACAGAAATATAATAACAAATGCAAAAATACATAGACATAAAAAATATTTATTAAATATTGATATATCGGATTTTTTTGGTGCTTTTCATTTTGGAAGAATTCAAGGCTATTTTTATAAAAGTAAAGAATTTGGATTTTCAAAAGAAGTTTCTACAATAATTGCGCAATTAGTATGTTATAACGGTAAGCTACCACAAGGAGCACCGACTTCCCCAGTCATTGCAAATTTGATATTTAATATCGTTGACTTGCATATTTTAGAGTTAGCTAGAAAATATAAGTTGGATTATACACGATATGCAGATGACATGAGCTTTTCAACAAATAGTAAGTCTTTCATACATAATTATAATGAATTTTTAGATAAATTACAAATCCTTTTAAATAGAGATGGATTTGATATTAATGAAAATAAGACAAGATTAGAGTATTCATCTTCCCGTCAAAAAGTAACGGGACTGACCGTAAATGACAAAATAAATCCAAACAGAAACTTTATCAAAGAAACGAGGGCCATGGCATGTCAGCTATATAAAACTGGCGAATTTAAAATAGAAAATAGACAAGGAAATTTAAATCAGTTAGAGGGAAGATTTTCTTTTATCAATCAATTAGATCAATTTAATAATAAATTGGAAGATGGAAAAGGAAGCAATAAAAATAATAAGCACATTTTAAGATTAAATTCTAGAGAACGACAATTTCAATATTTTTTATTTTATAGATATTTTTTTATGCCCGAAAAGCCAACTATAGTTACAGAGGGAAAAACAGATATAATTCATCTTAAGGCCGCGTTAAAGAAATACCATAATGAGTATCCTGAACTCATTACTGTCAAAGAAGATGGTAAATTTGAGTTTAAAATTTGTTTTTTAAGAAGAACGAAAAGATTAAACTATTTTTTAGGTATATCTAAAGATGGCGCAGATACAATGAAAAATATTTGGTGTTTTTATGATGGTAAAAATCATCATGCGAACATTTATGGATATATTAAAAATAAAAGCAAAACCCCTAAGAAAAATAAACCCGTAATATTATTATTTGACAACGAACAAAAAAGTAAAAAACCATTGAAAGAATTTTTAAAATTTGTGGGAATAGATTTAAAAGAAGGTGAAACTAGCAAATGTCTGAGAGAAAACTTGTATATACAAACCATTCCTCTTAAAGGACAGTTAAACGAGTGTGAAATTGAAGATTTGTATCATGATAACATTTTGAACATAGAAATTGAAGGGAAAAAATTTAATAAGGATTCAAAAGCTAATTCAGAATATTTTTTTGGAAAACATAGGTTTTCTTTATATGTTTGGAAGAACTATAAAAAGATAGATTTTAGTAATTTTAAACCAATCTTAAATGATATAAATAAAGTGTGTGAAACTTTTTCTGTAAATTAGCCTTCTGTGGTAGATTAGTGAATATATCCTGTTATTTGCAAAGGATACGCCTTTAGGTCAATATATTAAACTTGCTTAAGCATGTCAAGAGAAGCCAAGTCGTTTTGAGCTAGCTCTCTTGAGTTACATGTAAGTTAATTAAGAGGGGGGTGTGGACATTTTTTTAGATAGCTTAGACAGCCAATCCAAGAGATCGCCTGTACTCCACAGGGCTCAAATACCCTAACGATTTCTTGATTCTTTTTTCATTGTACCAATGAAGGTACTTATCTAACTCATGTGAGAACTCCTCTATGGTCACATTTTTCCAGTCCTGATTATAGAAGAACTCATTTTTTATTCGTCCAAATAAACCTTCACAAGCAGCATTATCTGGAGAGCACCCTTTCTGTGACATGGATCTGGTATATCCGTTTATCTCCATCCTCTCGATCCAACCCGGCCAGCGATAGTGGCATCCTCGATCTGTATGAATGATTGGTTTAGATTTTGCGTCCATATTTGCAATCACATCGTCGAGCATGCCATTGACGAGATCGGCATTTGGATGTTCGCTTATTCGCCACGTGACAAGCATTCCATCAAAGCAATCTACTGTCGGAGACAGATATACCTTGCCTGTCGGAATGGCAAACTCGCTAATATCCGACAAAAGAAGTTCATCCGGCTTCTCGCTATGAAAATTCCTCTTTACTTCGTTTGGAACAGCGGGACTGATTTCCCCTTTATACGAACTGTATTTCTTCGTTTTTCGGATTTTTACTTCAAGACCATCTTCCTTCATCACTCTGCGAACGACTTTCTCCGAGACCTTTATCCCTATCTTTTTTAGTTCTGCATGTATCCTACGATATCCATATCGGGCTTTGTTTTCCAGAAATATCCGAACAACTTCACGGCGCATATGTTTATGTTTATCTTCTGTTGCAAGAGCCTTTATCTGATAGTAGTAACTACTCCTTGGCAGCTTCATCTTTCGAAGCAGGACTGGTAGCGGGTACTTCTCTTTCATGGCGTCGATCACCGCTACCTTCTCCTTGTTCTTCAGGTCGTTCAAGTCGACGCCGGGGTCTTTTTTTAATACGTTGATTGTCTCCTTTAAGATATCTACTTCCAATTGAAGCTCGTATATCTGCTTTCTGAATGATTCTATTTCTTCGGAAGGTATCTTTCCATCCGTATCCGGTAATTTTTCCGGTTTGATATTTTTCGTGTTCATCAGAGAAAACACACCTCCTTGAAGATATCGCTTTCGCCACACATATATGCTGACACGACTGTATCCAGTCTCTTCTGATACTAATTTTACACTCTCTCCATTTTCAAAACAACGACGAAGTACTTTCAATTTAAACTCCGCTGGAGGGTTTCTGGGATGTTCGGTGGTGTTTTTAAGATTAAGCTTCTTTCGTTTTTCTTTTGTTTTTCCCTCGTTACGAATCCATGTGTACAGATGTTCTCTGCTGGGATAACCAAGTTGGCGCACCGTATCTGTAACAGATCCTATCCGATGATAAATACATAGCGCCTTTGCCCTCTGTTCTTTTGAATACATCAATGATTCCTTTCAGAGCCCTAATATGTGTCCAGGGTTTTGTCCGCACCCCCCTTTAACAATGTAAATATTGTTTTGTGCAGATAATCAATTCAATAGATAATCACATATTTTAACAACAGCAATTCCGTTTACAACAAAATTACATATAAAATGTGCCGTCATTGTAACATATATGTTTTTGGTTTTAATGTAAGAAATGCTTAACGGCAAAGCCCATATCATGCATAAGAAAACTCCCCAAATTGTAAATGTGTGTTCTAAAGCATATGCAAACATGCTAAACAATGTTGTCAAAATTAAAATTTTCCCATTTTTAAAAGATGTAAGGTTCTTTCTATAAAACACTTCTTCTACGATTGGTGGCAATATTATTGTAGATGCTGCAAATAGAATAAGTTTTAACCAATTATCCGCTTTCAAATTAATCATTCCCGTACTAAGATATGGGAGCATATTTTCTAAGATATTTGTAAATATGAAAGCAAGACAAAAGGATAATATCGTCAATATAACCTGTTTCCAAAAAGCAATTCCTCCTTTTACAGAAGCTACCCACTCTTTAATTGAAAAATCTTTTCCTAACCAGAAATATATTGCTAAAACTATATAAAACAAAAAATTGATGTATATATAATATTCTTGAAATAGCAAGCATACTAACACAAACAGTACTTCAGCAATAATTGGAAAGATATTTAATTTGATATATTTATTGTCCATACGCTCGTCCCAATTTACTTAAATTCAACAACTCCCTTTTGAAGCTGCTTTTTCAGCTTTTTAGTATCAAAACAGTATCACTAAAGAGTTTTTCGTTTTCACAAATCGCTAAAACCCACTATTTTCAACGGTTTTATAATAGTAACATATTTGCTTCTATCATTCAAACTCGATATGTCCTTTGATATCGTTTTGTATAAATGGCATAAAATCAAGGTTTTTCTTATCTGTTTCAGCCCTATTATCCGTTTTATTTCTGTTTATCCGATTTTTTGCAAGCATATTGCAAGCACGAACTTATTCTTTCTCCAACGAATCTAAACATTATTCATCGTTTAGTTTTGATATGGCATTTCTGACTGCTTAAATCATTATCTGCAATGCAAGTGTATTCTTCCTCAAATCTACTATGAACGAGCTTTGCAAGATACGCAAAAACTATTGAATTCATATGGCCAAAGAGATGGATAGATAAATCTTCATCTCTTTGCTATTCTTTAGTTTGACACCTCATATTTTCTACGGCTTCAATAATTGCAGCATTATCCGCCTTAGTATTTTCCCACTCTATCCAAAAATTTTTAGTTGCACTCATAGGTTTTAATTGTGGCGTTTTTAATCTAATCCTACTTGGTAATAATATTGCATCTCCAACCGCTATTGCTTCTCCTACATCTAATAGGGGGAGTTGATCTAAAATGCCTTTTAAAGCATCTGGTAGTAAATTTCTTATTACAGACTTATCTCTGTCATTCGACAGTCGTAGTACCAAAAAGTTATTACATTGGCTTAAAATTGTCTTACTTACATCTGAAGGTCTCTGACTAATAACAACTAAAGAGATTCCATACTTTCTACCTTCTTTTGCAATCCTTTCAAAATTTCCCAATGCTTGTTTTTGAACACTATCAGCATCCTCTTGTATTGGAAGATACAAATGAGCTTCATCACACAAAATAGCGAAAGGAGTTCTTTTTTCCTCATCCATCCATATTTGCACATCAAACAGTAATCTTGAAATAATTCCCGTAACTATAGGCAAAACATCGGAAGGCACTTCTGAAAAGTCAATAATTTTTATACCTTTTCTTTCGTCATCTGCACCAATCATCTTACACAATAACTTGGATAGCCAATCATAATTTAATGTATTAATATTGGGTTGAAACAAAAATCCGTATCTTTTATCCATGATTTTCGTTTCTAGCCTTGATATAAAACGAGTAAGTTTACCTTCCCACTCTCCTTTTACTGGTTTGTTATTAGCTCCAATTCCTTTTTTTGTATCATCATCTTTCAATCTTGTAATCAGTTCTTCCATATTAAATGGAATAGGTGAATCAACTGTAAAAGTACTTAAAACTTTAGATTTGCCCAATTCTCTTAAAGTCTCCTCTTTTAGTTCCCTTACATGAAAAGTAAAACGTGAAGCTTGATTAGGAGCATTATTATCTGATCTATCTAAAATCATAGATAGCATTTCATCTCTATTTAATAACCAATATGGCAAGAAAACATATTTTTCATCGTCGTTTTCTAAGTCTCCTGGTCCTGCAATCTTATAATAATCAGCATATTTCTTATCTGTATCACATAATGACTTATATTCACCATGCATATCAAGAACAATGATATTAGGATTATTAAGTTTGCTGGCTTCCTCTATCAAATTTGCAACACACCAACTTTTACCTGAACCTGTACTTCCCAAAATAGAAGCATGTCTTTGAAAAAATTTATCGCCGTCTAAAATTGCAGTAGCATTGTCATCAATTGCAAATTTTCCTATAACCAATTGTTTTTCCAGAGAAACATCATCACTAATAATATTCATAAATAACTTTAAGTTATTACCATTAATCGAATAACAATGATGTGTAATTTGTGGGAAAGTATCAATTCCTCTTTTGAAACAATTTTTAGTATCTCCGTCAACCGTTTTGTATGTCCCAATTAACGAAACTTGGATTACATCTGATGAAATGTAGGCTTCTTCTTCAAGGCTTTCATTATATTCATCAGTTAAATCTTCTAATTCCATTAATTCATTTGCTGTTCGTCTTACTTTATCTATAATACCAATTGTAAACTCAAAGGATCTTGTGGTTTGAATAGCAACAATACTACCAACATTTAATAATGATATTTTCTCATTATCTTCCACTTCAATTAAAACCTGATTAGTATCCACATATATAACAGAACCTATTGTATCATTTTCTTGAAACACTAACTTATTCATCAAAACACCTCCTTAATCAATTCAACTATATCCCATATTTTTTTATCTTTAATTTCATATATTTGTTTTTCAAAGTAAATTCTTGTTCCACAACTCTCATCATTTATTTTCATCTCTTCTATAGCTATAGTATTTGGCGAATTATCAACAATTTTTTTCGCATTACCATATAAGGTTCTAGTTACAATTAGTTTAGGTTTAGAAATATTTTCTGGCTTATTTAAATGAGTTTCCAAATGGTTATCATTAAAACCATATCCAATAAAAATTAACCTTTTTGCATTATCTATCTCCTGCCCCATTTTTCCAATATGATAATCAAAGGGCTCTTCATATCCTTTTTCATATTTATTAGAACCTGGGGTAATTATGCAAGGAATACCACAATTT
>CALIWM010000378.1:0-6113 GCA_938046645.1 uncultured Gemella sp.
TTTACGAGCATTTAAGAAAATATAAAAAGATAATTAGAAATTTATACTTTGTTTAAAATAAAAAGCACCTTTGATGAATGAACCGCATCCCAAAGATTAGATTTTATCTGTTAAACTTTTAAAACGCAGTTTAATATGCTACAATGCTCTTATTAGGAGGGTTTGGGTAATGAAATATAGTCAAAAGTATTAGACATGTTTAAGCATGCAGTCAGTGGGTAGATTGATAATTTTGGGGATTTTTCTTTTACGTTTAACGCTCTCTTGGGAGAAGATGAAGAGTTTGCCGAGACTTGGGATAATGAAAATCCTGAAATTTTTAAAACTATTAATGACTTTGATCTAATGATGCATTTAGAAGAGCATGATTCAAGCGACTAACAAGGATTTATCGAATTCTTAACACCTTACTACGAAAAAGCCAAGCAATTAGCCAATATTGAAAGGGATATTTAAATGAAACTCTGGAAATTTAACCGTACAGATGTAGTTATCACGCTTAAAAATGGCGTGATAGTTAGAGGGTTTGTAGAGGACTTTTGTGACGCCTCTGACAATGCAGAGGAGATGGACTCCTTGCTTGTGGATGTTGATGGAACTCTTAGAGAATATTTTGAGGATGAAATTCTTAGTATTTCAGCAACTTAGACATGGAACAGTTTAAGCACTTTTATCAACCTAACTATAAGAACTATCGAAAACTAGTGGCAAAGAAAGGAGAATAGATGAGTAAGCAACTATGGAACTACCTACGCTCAAGAGTTCAGGTAGTCACTAATGACGGCAAGATAATCAAGGGACTTGTCACAGATTTTGTTGACGAAATGGACAATGACGAACAAGACGAAATCACTATTTTCATTGCCAATCCTAGTCCTGAAGAGCCGACTGAAATTTCTCTATATGAAAGTGAAATCAGTTTGATTCAAGAAGTAAAATAAAAATTCCCTGCAAAATGAAATTGCAAGGAACTTTTGTTAATGGTTATGGGCAAGCCAGGCGGAATACTTTTTCCCGAGCCAGAGAGCAAAGAGGAGATTGATGACGACGATGCCTGAACCGACCAGTGAAAATAGGAAAAATTCGCTAGTCGAAACCTGCCATAAATGTACAATGTCTGTAATCAAATATTAAGTGAACAAAATTACAGTATCTTAACTACGAAAGCAACATTGTGAGGAAATTCCCAACCACTACC
The DNA here is from genome assembly GCA_938046645.1 of uncultured Gemella sp. GTDB lineage: Bacteria > Bacillota > Bacilli > Staphylococcales > Gemellaceae > Gemella. The sequence continues at coordinate 1,199 of CALIWM010000378.1, forward strand.
GATAACAATAATTAAAAACCGTGATTTCATTTTGAATCATGGTTTATTTGATTGACTGAAAAATAGAATAACTATGAAGATAGTCTACTTTATTGAACCACTATTTCATTCCTTGTTTTTTATTAAATCTAAAACCAAAGGAAACTATGTTATTTTATATAGCATTTCTGGTACAAAGTTAACACAAATCGTTTGTAATCTTTTGACTGTAATAGAAATTCTAGTATTTTTAATTTGATAAATTGGTAGGGTTCTTTATGAGATAAGATAGATATTTTGTATTCTTCTATAACTTCTTTAAGAATCTCTCTAATAATCGCTATTTTTTTGTTTTTAACTAAATCTGCTCTAATTTTTCCTTCAGCCTTTTGTTCAACTTCTTTTAGAATGTTTTCCACTATTACTCTCATATCTTCATGATGTAACCTTTCATCTAAGCTCATATATTTTATGTAATTCAAATATTCATTTGGTAAGCCATGCTTCTGGACTTCTAATTCTTTTAAATCCTTTAAATATATTGGAATTTTTTCAATCGGAAAATCAACTTTATAGGGATGAATTACAGGTATAGCAGGTAATTTATCTCTTTTATAAATTCTATTACAAATCGTACACATTGGTACTATATTAAAATGTCTTAAGCATAGGATTGGGAAATATGATTGTGGCAAGAAATGATCCAAATCCCTTGTACCTACACAAATTTGTTGTTGACAAACTGAACAATAAGTTTGATACTTACCCTTAGAAAAATATTTTTTTATTGATTCTTCATAATATAAAGAATAAGCTTTTTTAGCTGTTTCAGATTTTTCAGAAAATATATAATAATAAATATCTTTAAAATTAAAATACGGGTCGGTTTTATTTGATTCATAAAAACTACCAATATCTGAAACAGTGTTCGGTACTGGATTACAAGAAGTTGACTGTTCTAAGTATTTAAAATAATTTTCATTAAAAAAATTGTCCTGTTCAATAATATCATCAAGAAAATCACTACTACTTAAATCATCAATCAATTTTTTAATTGTCGGAACTTTATCGTAAACAGTTTTAAGTTCTTTTAAATTGTTATTTAAAATCGTTGAAGTTGGAGTCCCTTTATTACATTGGTTTAGAAATGAGCTAATATCTTTTGATAGCAATTCTAATTTAGTTTTCCTACTCATTTATCTACCTCGTTAATTAGTTTTTCAAACTGGGTAATTTTTTCTTCCGTTAAAACTTCACTAATAATTTGGTTTCTTACCGAACTATATGCTATTTGATTAATTCTATCTAAAGCACCGAATAAATCTCGTTCAGACAATTCTTTGATATCTGCTGATTCCTTCTTTACAAGGGGGTTATTAAAATACGTCACATCAAAAACAAAACTCAATATGTTATCAATATTGTTCATAAAGGTTTCTTCTTCAAGAACTTTAACAGATATACGATCATCTTCAGATTTAAGATAGAATACTTGTTCCTTGTTAAACATCCCAACTACAATAGGGGATTGGCTAGCAATAATAAAGTGGCAATTCAAATTTGCGAAACATTCTTTTAATAAATAATAGTATTGATTGATCCAATATGGGTTTAAATGGGTTTCTGGTTCATCGATTAAAATCAAAGTATCTCTTTCAATATATAAGCTGATTTCCATAATCCGAACAAAAAGTGCTAACTCTCCTGAACTAAGTCTAGATATAGAAATGGGTCTATTATTCTTTATAACAACTAAATCATCAATCAAAAAATTCCCGGTTTTTTCTAAAATATCAAAGTCTAAATTTAATGATGTATCACTATCCCCAAATACTCCTCTGTAGTATTTGGGGATAGAATCAAACTCTAGTACCTTTCTCTCCCCTTCATAAGGTAGCTTGATACCAAATTGTTGTTGTATATTCTGGTATGTCTTTTTCAATATAAGTAAAATACTAAATAATTTTAATGAGTATTTAGTTTCAAGTTTTAAAAAATATTTGCTTATACTGTTGAATTGCAGTTGAAAACAGAGAGCAAATTTATTGATGTATAATATAAACTCTTCTTTTAATTGCATTAATTCCTCAATGTTTCCATAAAGTCCAGCAACCCATTTTTCAAAGTCTAGTGTTTCACTTATATTGCGCTTTGCATATAGATAACTATTAGATGTATACAAAAGATGATCAACAAAATAATTTTTTCTATAATTTAAATCTTGAAAAATTGGTAGTAATATTTCTTCTATATATTCTACTATAATCTTTTCACTAAGACATTTAATATCTTTCATTTTTGCCCATATATTAGAAATTATTCTATTCTTAATATCTAATAAAGCTTCAAAAGATTCTATTATACTTATAGTTTCTGAGTTAAAAAAATTTAACCGTTTCTCGACAAGTTCGACTAGAGAAAGATCGATATTCATTCTTGACTGTTCAAATAAACTTGAAATTTTTACCTGATTAATAGACTGTATTAATAGATAAACTGAGTTACTATCAAACCCTATCAATTTCGATATTTCTTTTTCAACTTTTGAAAAATGGGCTATATTATTCATCTTACATTTAAAATAAGAACTGCTAGCTAATGAAAGAATTTCATTAAAGGAATGGCTAGGATAAATTACCTCCACCCCTTCGAAAATTTCACGTTTAGTACCAACTTCAAGTTCGTAAAAAACTCTGCTTCTCTTTCTAGAAACTTGAGCCCTAATCCTATCATAGGGAGAATAAGTTGATAAAATAACTTTTTTTATTTTCCCTTCAACATTTAATTCACATTTAATATCTTTGCGAGTATACTCTTTCGAATAGTAACTCAAAATAGCTTCAAAAAGCGTACTTTTTCCTGAACCATTATTTCCTAATATTAAGCTATAAGTATTACTTTCATGATTTGAACTATCATTAAATTCTATATTCAAATCTTTATTAAAAAATTTGCAACTAATGTTTTTGACTCTCATTATCTTTTCCTTTAATTTAAATTATTTTAAAACAAATGCAATATCTTTATGAATACATTCAGCAAATGAAGAAATTCTTTGATCACAAATGTTCTAATAGGTGCATTTTATATAACTTTAAGTAGTACTCTAACTATACCAAACATCATCCTCCATCTTCAATACATAAATTCTTTTTTCTAGCACTAGCTTATGAAGTAGATTTTGCCCATGATCTTTATTATCAAAAGTTTCTCCATAGTGATTGATAAGTTTATAAACTCTTTCAACTTGTTCTTTTTTATGGGAGCGACAATCGAAGTCGTCATAATAAAACTTTAGTACTATATCAGAATTATATATATTAAAGGCATCGAATATTGAAACGAAATAAGAGTAATCGGCTTCACCTAATGAATGTCCGTAAAATTTAATGATGTCTATAGAATTATCATAAATTTTTAAAGGTTCTTGTGGGAGTTCGGTCATAATACGGAATGTTTTAGTGAACTCCATAAATTCTTGATAGTCATGATGATCTATTCCTAAAATTATATTATCTAATAATGTTCCATGAACATTATTACCTCCTCTGGAGTTAAAAAAGTCAGTACTATTAGGGAGATGAGTGTAATTAAATGACAGGATGAAGTTACAATATTCATTAGTATTATAAACTCCAGATTTTATTAATTTATCAATAAATTTTTGAGACTTAATATTATAAGTTGCTTCGGGAAAGTTTTTAATTTCATTTGTGAGGTAGTCCTTAAAACCTGATTCAAAATTTTTAACTTGATCCATCATCAGGTCCATTAGTTTTTTTTGAAAAATATGAGCAGGTTCTTGGCAAAATTCTAAAAGGGAATCTTGAAATATAAGTGATGATAAAAAGAAGAATTTTACTACTCTTTTTATTAGTTCTTTTTCTTCTAAAATCGTCATAATCTTTTGTGATTTGTTGGATGAAACTAGTAAAGATAAAATCTGTTCTTTAGAATCACTTTTATAAGCTGAAATATAATTTTTTACAGTCTGAGCGTCTAGTTTTTTAATAATTATTAGGCATTTTAGTAATAAGGATTCAACGTCAGCCCAATTATAGTTTTTATTTGATGCTAAATACGTGAAAATGTTATTTTTCCGTTCATTCTCTGTTAAAGAAAGGTAATATTCGACATACAAGGATTTCAAGCCTAAATGTTTGTCAAATCCATTTCCGATGATTAATAATTGTTTAGTCGGAGAAAGTTTCACAGAGTTCATGCTCATTTGGTATTTTCCTGTTCTTTATTTAATTAAATATTTTGCTTTTGTTTTTTCAAAAGCTTATTACTATCTTTCTACCGAAAGTGTTCTCGTAATCATTGTATCATCCCAATTTGAAATATCAATCTTCACATTTTTATCTTTACACATAGCTTTAATTAGTCTTAAAAAATTCTGATCATTTGTAACAGAAAGGAAGCAATCGTAATACTCAATAACTTGATTATTATTCGAAAATATGATTGGAATTTTTCCTAACGTTCTATTTAATTCAGTTGCTTCGCCATAGTAATTTTCTTTTAACATGAACCTGTTGCCAAAGAGTTCAATAACGAAATCCCTCTTCATTTTCTTGACCAAAGTTTTTCTTTGGTAATACTCTGATATAAAGACACCAATGATACCTGATGTGATAACTGAAGTAATAACAGTATTAAAAATATCCATTTTAAATCCGTCTCTCTTTCCCTAGATTACAGTATTATTATATCATCTATTTTGAAATATGGAACAAGAATTATAATCTGACTTTAGTTTGCTTTAGATTTATGATGAAATATCTTTTGATTAAGGCAGGAATTAAGAAAAAGGTAGTGAAAAAAGTAGTGATTCTAATGATTTGTATTGCAATGTACTGAAATTAACAAAAAGAAAAAACGCTTGAATTAGCGTTTTTCTTCTGTATTGATTCGTATTGAATGCTTACTTAAC
>CALIWM010000379.1:0-6117 GCA_938046645.1 uncultured Gemella sp.
GTGGCTAATAATAATCTATTTAGTTAATAAAAATTCTTCACAAACTCCCTTTACACGTTTGTGGATTCTATATGCTGTGGCCAATGAGACATCCATTGCCTTTGCGGTTTGTTTCATATTCAAAGTTTTTATAAATTCGCAGAAAAATTTCATTTCTTGCTCCTCTAGAGTATCTTTTAAATATTCGAACAACTGTATATACACTAGCGAATAATTATCATCCGTAGAGTCTAATTTGTTATTATCAAAAATATCTAAAGGTACACTCTTATCTTTGTTTCTATAGCGGATTTCATCGATTAATTTTCTTTTAATGGTAGTGAAAGCGAATCGGTCGAAGTCTTTTTCTTCAATTTTCCCTTCATTTAAGATTAAAAAACTAACCAATAAACCTTCAAGTCCATAATTGTAAAATTCATGATGAAGTTTTTTAGGTATGTTAACCTTATAAAGCGCCATAGTAATTAAGTCTTTTTTAACTTCAAGCAATTCGTAAAAAGATTCTGTCTCCCTATCGTTTAAATATAGTGTTTTTTTCATAATAAAAAACCTCCTAAGTGCCACTCTCTATACAAATATCTTCTTTATAAAGACAATTATGAAAAGAAATCTATATTGAAATAGAAGTAACGTAGGAAATAATTATATTGTAAAATATAAATGAATTTACCCCCTTACGAAAAAAGTCCCCTTCACTATATATAGTGTGTTTTTTTGCTATTTGTAACAAAAATTATATAAAAGTTCACGCAATGTTCATATTGTACTAATTTTCTATGATAATATTATCTTTATATTTTTCTAGTAATACAGCAAGTTTTTTAAAAAGTCTATCGCGATGTCGACAGATAGTCATAGGACTGCAGTGTTTGCTGTCTGCAATACTACGTATAGACTGCTCTTTTATAAATAAATCAACTAGAAGAAGCTGATCTTCTGTAGATAAAGTAGCAAGTGCATCATATAATGCCTTATAGATATCATTAGTAATTACTATCTCATCTGTTAATGGAGAGTTATCCCTAATTAGATTTTCCCCGTCACTATCTTCTGTATCGAATGCATATATGAAAAATAGATTATACTTCTTATCTTTTGCTTTTGCGCGTCTCACTTTGTAGCTCATATAGCAAATAGATGAATATATTTTATCAGAAACCTCAATTTCCTGGTTTTTATTTATTTTATAGATTTTCATAATATTTTCTCCTTTGAAATTAAATGAAGTAAGGGGGTTTTTAGGGGATAATGATTATAACAGATTTACAGAAAAATAGTAAATGATAACCTAGAGTAATTATAGAGATTTTTTAGAATTGCTAAAATAAAATATATGAATAATTAATAAAGTTTAAAGGAATGTTAATGATAAAAATAATAGTGAAATATTTTGTAAATGTTTTCTCTTTTAAAAATTGTATAACTGTCTACAAAAATAGACATAAATACAGTTAGCATATTGTTTTATAAAGTAAAAAAATAATGGTTATAGTATCACTTATGTTTATATTGATTGTCAGTATATTGTAAGTAATATAAAGTTGCTAAAAAGGCTATTAATTATTGTTTTTGTACAATTGTAATAGTCAAAATTAGTATTAAAATAAATTAAAGTAACTAAAAGTAATATTTTTAAAAATTTTTTGAGAATTTATGAGTCATTTTTATGGACAAAAAAATTTAATTAAGGTAAAATAGTCGTAAGAATCCGAATGGATTTCTCATCATATGTTTACTAATAATGACAAAAAGATGTAGAATAGCAAAAAATGAATATAAAATCGGGGAGACATATTAAGAGGTAGAGTTATCTGTCTTGATATCGAAACAACCAAAAAGATAGAACCGAAAAGTTTTATTTTATAGGTACGAGTAAGATTAAATATTCAATAAAAGGCTGTTCAAGTATACATAAAGGAGGAAAATAATGGTAGGAAAAAATAACCAATATTTAAAAGATACCAAACAAGGTACAAAAGTAGAATCATATTCTATTAAGAAGTTTAAAGTCGGTACTGCATCGGTAGTAATTGGTGCAAGTATCTTTTTTGGTGCTGGAGCAGTATCACAAGCTGCTGAGGAAGTATCAAATAACACAACTGCAGATAATACAACAAATGCAGGTGTAAAAGCAGAGGAAGCTCCAAAAGCAGAAGCAAAACCAGTAGTAGAAACTACTAAAGAAAGTGTTGCTTCAGCAGTAGCAGAAAAAGTAGGAGCAGAAGTACCGAAAACTGAAGCTCCAAAAGCAGCAGAAGCAAAACCAGAAGCTCCAAAAGTAGAAACTGCTAAAAAAGAAATCTTAAAAGCAAGTATTGTTACACTAGAAGAAAAATTAAAATCAGCTCAAGACGCTGATAAAGCAGCTGTAGCAGCAGCAAAAGAAGCATTAGCAGCAGCTAAAGCAGTATTAGCTAACGAAGCAGCTACACAAGCTGAAGTAGATGCACAAGCTCAAGCAGTGCAAGCTTTAAGCCAAGTAGTAACAGAAGCTAAAGCTCAAGCTTTCGATAAAAAATTAGAAGAGAAAAAAGAAGCTGAACAAAAAGCTAAAGAAGCAACAGCTACTAAAGAAGAAAAAGAAGTAGCAACAGCTAAAAAAGAATTAACACAAGTAGCTTCAGAAGCAGAAGTAACTAACAAACTTGCTAAAACTGAGTTAGCTAAAAAAGATCTAAAAGTAGAAGCAAAACCAGCGGTACAAACTGCAGTAGTTAAAAACGAAGAAGCTCTAAAAGTAGCTAAAGAATTATTAGCAAATGACAAAGCTACTAAAGAACAAATCGTTAAAAGTTTAGCAGAATTAAGCAACTCTATTAAAGCTGTTTACACAGAGTTAGAGAACGCTGGAGCTAAACGTAATGGTAAATTCGAAGCAGTATTAGCAGAAGCAACAACAACGCTTAAAGATGCTTCGACTGAAACAGGTAAAAAATGGTTAGAAGATCATGATTATTCTTCATTATCAGATATCAAAGTAAAAACTAAAGAAGAAAACCTAAAAGAAATCAAAGACTTAAACGACCAAATCCAATGGTTAGACTTTGGAGATACGAGTGCATGGACAAATCTAACTGCATCTAACCAACTTCAAATTGGTTCTACATATACAAAAGAATTGATTCCTGGTTATATTGTTACTATGAGAGTTAAGGAATTAAAACCGTTCGAATCAACTGAAATATTCAAAAATCGTGTTGCGGGAACTGATTTAGAAAGTTCTTATCAACCAGATAAAGAAAACAAATTTAACCCAGATAATGGTGCAACAGGATTGGGTGCTAATCCTCAAAATAGATGGACACACGTTGCTAATTCTGGTATAACAACTGGTGGAGCTAAAACAACAATCGCAGGAACAAACCCTGCAGGACAGCCTAAAAATGGTCAAGCAGCTGGGGTTAAATTCGATGTAACAGCGACTTATAACGGTAAACCTGTAAAACCTGGTATCGTTATGACTTCTGGGGAAGATATCGGGCCACTTGAGTCTGAAATTTATACAACTAATGGTACTCCATGGGACTTAGCGGCGATTGTTGGTTATAGTTCAAATAAAAATGCCTATAAGCCTCTTGATCAATTTAAAGATATGAATGGTGGTAAAACTGCTATCCTTAAATGGCAAGATGAAAAATTCTATAATGCTCTAAGTGGTAAAAAATTTGCGACTCCTGATGCAGCTACTGCAGGTCTAGGTTCGCAAGTGTTTGGAGGTTATATAAACCAAAACGGATCAGGAACTCCAGTCTTATCTACGGCAAATGTAAGTGAAGTAGGATTTTATATCATGTCTTCTGGACAACAATCTTCTATGATTGGTATCAAGTTCTCTGACTTCGGAGATCTTCCAGAATCTTATGGAATGGCTGAACATTACCTAAGAACACAATCTATTGATTATGATACAAAAGCAATTAAACAAATCCAACAACCATACTTAGGTAAAGTAAAAGCGGATATCGACTCTGCACCAGGTACTCATGTACGTGGAATAGGTTCTGATGATGCTACAGAAAATGGAGATGAAGGTGTAGATCAACTTATTGCTCCAGATAATGTACATATCAACAAAGATACAGGACGTCCAGAAGTCCAATTAGTTAGAGGTCCGGATAACACTTATAAAGTTAAAGTTCTTGCTTCAGCAAACGGTAATGACAACTACACAGGTACAGTTGCTCCAGCATACGTGCGTGGATTTATTGACTTCAATGGAAATGGTAAATTTGATAAAGGTGAAGAATCTAATATCGCTACAGTAACAGGAAAAGACCAAGAAGTAGAACTTACATTTACAAACACTCAAGTAGTGGACACTACTAAAGATGTAGTAAACTTCCGTGTTCGTATCGCCAAAGATGAATCTCAAGTAGAAAAACCTGTAGGGATTGCATACTCTGGGGAAGTAGAAGATAACCAAATCCAAGTAATTCATCCGCCTCGTGGAGATAAAGAAGAAACTACAGGTAAACAAGGTGAAACTCAATCAGTTGGTATCGAGTTCAGAACAAGACCATTAGGTGACGATGCATCTGACCTAGGTTCTAACAACGGAAAAACTACATTCAACTCATACGGTAAAATTCAGTATACTGAGCAAAGTAACGTAATCAGTGCTGAAACTACTAAAAAAGTTCAAACTGAAGGAGTAATGATTGTTAACCCAGATGGAACATTAACAAAAACTTACACTAAAGCAGGTCAAGGTACATACACTGTAACAGACGATAAGGTTACATTTACTCCAGAAGCTAATTTCGTAGGTAAAGCTGATGGTATCGTACTACGTGCTGTAGACTCAAATGGTCAATCAACTGGATGGACTGCATTAACAGCTCAAAACCAACTTGAAAACATCAATGACGGTACACATACAACTACTACGAAAACTATGGATGCTGTATACATTCCAACAGTAACTCCAAAAGAAATCACTGCAGATCCAGAAACATCAACAGATGTACAAGGTAAAGAACAGAAGAAAACTCCAACATTCAAAACAGAAGGTCATTCAGCTACACCAGTAACACCAAATGCACAGTACCCAGCTAAATTAGTAGATCCAAAAACTGGAGCTAAAGTTGACTCTGTAACTGTAGAAGGAGAAGGAACTTACACAATCAACCCTGAAACAGGAGAAGTTAAATTCCAACCACTTCCAACATTCACAGGAACTGCATCAGGTGTTGACGTAACATTAACAGCACCAGTAGGGCAAGATAAAGATGGTCAACCTGTAACTGCGACAGCTACTACAAAATACACTCCAACAGTAACTGCTGTAACACCAACAGCGGATCCAGCTACTTCAACAGGAGTACAAGGTGAAACTCAAAAAGGAACACCAACATTTACAGAAGGAGATACAGATGTACCTATTAAAGAAGGATCTGTAAAATTATTAAATCCAGATGGAACTGAAGCAACAGGACCAGTAGATGCTCTAGACCCAAGTGGTAAAAAAGTTGGGGAATACACTGTAGATCCAACAACAGGTGTAGTAACATTCACACCAACAGATAAAACTTATGTAGGACCAGTACAACCAGCAAATGTACAAGCTGAAGATAAGAATGGAACTAAAGTTAAGACAACTTACACACCAACAATCGTAGGAGTAACGCCAATAGCAACACCAGCTACAACTGAAGATGTTCAAGGTAAAACTCAAGAAAGCACAGTTTCATTCGAAGGTGGAAAAACTACAATTGCTGGAGAAGAAAAATCTGTAGATATCGATCCAGCTACTTACACTCTTCTAGGTGAAGATGGTCAACCAGCTACAGAAGTTCCAGCTAAAGATCCAGAAGGAAATGTAATTGGTAAATACACACTGAAAACTGTAGATGGTAAAGCAGTTGCAGTGTTTGAACCAACAGATAAGACATACTCTGGAGAAGTTCAACCGGTAAGAATCCAAGCTAAGGATAAAAACGGAACAGCTGTTGAAACAACTTACACACCATTAATTACTCCAGTAACACCAACAGCAGAACCAGCTAAATCAGAAGCTATCCAAGGTGACGTTCAAAAAGGAACTCCAACATTCGCTCCTGGAGACACTATTGCTCCAATTAAAGAGAATTCATACAAACTTCTTGATAAAGAAGGAAA
>CALIWM010000380.1:0-3083 GCA_938046645.1 uncultured Gemella sp.
CATAAATGTCCATGTTCTCTCGCTTAAATCTCAACATTTTTTCAACAAAACACCACCGACGCCTACTTATATGCTTCTAGTTCTCCGTTTTGGTGGATTCTCGCAAAGTTTAAGACTGCTATCTGTTTGTATCTGTGATAATTAGTGGATTTTGTCCCAGCAATTTCTAAACATTCACTTACTGTTTTCTTCCTCATGTAACAATAATGGATAATAAAGTATTTTCTGGCTCGCTTGTTCTCTATCTTATTGATATCATGGACAAATGTTTCTAGACTCTCTCTGATTGCCTTTTCATGCTTACTAGTCAAATTCCACTGATCAGGTAAGACAAGTTTCCAAGTCTCTTCATCTATTGTAACTTGGTTTTCACTTCCTGCCATCCTCTGGAAACGTAGAAAGTAAGTCATCCGCTCTCTGACGTTCATCATCGTTTTAAACTTATCCAGCTCCATTTTTAACGACAACCTTTCTACTCCTATACCTCAGGACTATCTTAATCTTCTTTTAGAATTCCCAAACTTGGCAATCCTTTCATCTCGTTTTCTTTTACGTTCTTCAGCAGACTCTATACCTATCTGTTTTCGACGCTCCACATCTTCTTGATTGATATTACTCCATTTTCTGGTATGTACATTCTGCCGTCTACCATCTTGCGGATAATATTCAACGGTACACCTACAATTACTATGACGTCTATAAATATCATGGGGAACTGAAGGATATTTATAACTGCCTTCCAGTTCTTGACACCACTTACAACACTTCCCAGCCGTTCGCCTAGTAATTTTAGGGCTAAGTCCTGCTTTATACTGAAATACTATATTTCTTTGAATCGTATCATCTACAATGCTCTGGGTAAAATTAACAATCGTTTCACCTACTAACCATTTTACAGCTCCAAAATCGTCTTCACTAGCTAAACGATTTACTAAGCCATCAATCCTATCTTGATTCAACTCAGGAACTTGAGCAGGAATGCGAAGGTTAGCCCTAAGGTTTAAATCTTCTTGAACTTTTTCAGTATAATCACTTACAAGGTCATAGTTTCGACCTAAAACATCTTCTAGCAATCGTTTAGCGATATTATAGTACATCTTACCATCTGGTAGGCTTTCATTACTCAAGTAAGCTCCTAAGACCTTTGAGAGTATTTCACCAATTTCTATAGCATATTGATTGGCGTCCAGATAATTAGCTTTATTCTCCTCTAGCTTTTCTAGTAACTCTTCCAGAATCTCACTATCAAGCCTAGCTTTTTCAAATTCGGCCTTAATTTTCTGGAGTAGACTAGGAAACATATCTTCCATTACTTTTCACCTCCTTCGAGTAAACTGCCTTTTTCATTTTGACGCTCTTTCTGCCGTCTATAGTATCGTTTCTTCTGGGTCAATATCTTGTCTTTTTTCTTTTGGTAACGCTCTGCGTCTTTCTTTTTATTACATAGCTTACAAACTTTTGAGAAACCTTTCTTGTCTGAATGCTTTCTATAAAAGTTTTCGCTAGATAATTCTTTAGTCTCATGACACTTGGAGCATTTTCTAGTTACAGTAGTTCCATTCAATCCTATTTACTCCTTTTTGTCTTTCTCGCTCGCGAGAAAATATGTACAGTGACGGCGTGAAGTCCGGGAGCACCGAGGGGGAGGGGGTCACCCCCCCATCTTCTCCCTGGTTGCTCCAGCCTCTTTCACAAAAAAATATTTTTTCCGATTCACTTTATTAAAAAATTTTTTTACTCTTTCTTTTTCCTTTTCTTGAAGTTCCAATCCCCATTTAGTAAGTTCTTTTACATTTTCTGATGAAAGTAAATTTATGTATCTTCCTTTTTCTTCTTTTGGAATAATAATAGGTTCTAATCCTTCTTTTAAACAACTATGAACAATTAAAAATCTTCCTGTTCTACCGTTTCCATCATTAAAAGGATGTATTTTTTCAAATTTTATATGCTGTTCCATTATAGTTTCAACTTTTTCTTCATTAGTTTTTGCATTTTCTAATCTATAACTGAGATTATTACACCAATTTTCTATTTCAAAGGGAACTAGATAAGGTTTTGTGGTTTCAAATTCAGCACCAAGAATAATATTTTGAGTAGTTTTAAATTTCCCATTTAACTCATGCAAATTTTCCATAATAATCTTATTATATTTTTTTATTAATTGAGTTGTTATTTTTTTGTCAGCTTCTAACAGTGCATTAAAAGCCTTTCTATAATTTTTTACTTCATAATATTCTCTCTCAGACATATCTCTTGGAATAAAATTATAAATCAATATTGATACAGTTTCAGCTTGTGTTAAAGTATTTCCCTCAATAGCAGTAGAATGATGTGCCATTCTAACCAATATATCTTCCATATATTCAAAAGGTAAGTTTTTATTCATTTTTTACACCTCTATTTATATTATTTTCTTACTAAAAGCTAAATCTACAATTTTAATTCCATCAACAGCAGCACTCATAATTCCACCTGCATAACCTGCTCCTTCACCAATAGGAAATAAACCTTTAATTGAAATTGACTCTCCTTTTAAATCTCTTAAAATTTTAACAGGAGCAGAAGTCCTAGTTTCAGGTCCTATTAAGTTTACTTTTTCTGAAATAAAAAGATTATTTTTACTCCAATTTTCAAAAGCTGATTGAAGATTTCTAGTTATATAATCTGGGAAAAAATCATTTATGTCATAAGAAAATAATTTCATCTTATAGCTACTTTCAATTTTAAAAGTAGTTTTTTTATGTTTCATAAAGTCTATTACATTTTGGTAAATAGCTCCATAAGTTCCAACAATTTCATAATTCTTTTTCTCTAATTTTTCTTGCAAATACATTCCAGAAAAAATTTGATTTCCATAATCTTTTTCAGATATTCCAACCACTATTGCAGAATTTGAAAACTTACCATTTCTTGTAGAATAACTCATACCATTAACAAGAGATGCTCCCAATTCTGATGAAGCATTTACAATTTCTCCACCTGGACACATACAAAATGAAAAAGTCCCTCTTGTTTCTTTCTTATTATTGAAAGCCATATTATAAGTTGCAGCTTCTAAAAGTGGATTTGAAACAGCTTCTCCA
>CALIWM010000381.1:0-3084 GCA_938046645.1 uncultured Gemella sp.
TTTCCTGTTATAAGACTACAAATTTCCTGTTATAAGACTACAAATTTCCTGTTATGAACTACTTTACTTTTTTATAATGTAGTCTTATTATTAGACTACATAAATTTTAATTGTGTAGCTTAATACAGGAAGTTTGTAGTTTTATGGCAAAAGATTTAGTTGTAGTTAAGGCTAATAGTCTTATTGAGGCTAGTTACCGATTGAGTATCGATGAGGTGCGTATTTTGGCTTTAACGATTGGCACAATGGATCCAAAGTCTAACCAAAAGATTTTTGATTTTACTGTGGCTGATTTTGTGCGTGAGTTTCCAGAAATTAGTATGGATAATGCTTACAAGCAAATTCAGGGGGCTATCAAGCGAATTTATGAGCGTAGCGTAAAAACCGAAGACAGCAATAGAGTAACTGAATTTCGGTGGGTTTCATCCCGGACATATTTCAAGAAAGAGGGGCGTTTTAGGATTGCAATGACTGATGAAGTAATGCCATATCTAACACAGCTTAAAGGACAATTCGCACAATATCAGCTCAAAAATATTGCTTATTTCAATAGCGTGCATTCAATCCGTATTTATGAACTGATTACGCAATATCGCTCAGTTGGGAATCGAGAAATTACTGTTGATAAGCTCAAAGAGTGGTTACAAGTTGCAGATAACTACCCACGTTGGAATAACTTTAAAGCAAGGGTTTTAGATCCTGCCATCACTGAAATTAACGAAAAATCAGATTTGTTTGTTGAAGTAGAACAAATTAAGCGAGGGCGTTCTATTCATTCCTTGCATTTCTCAATTAGAACAAAGCAAGAGGTTCAAGCTGCTGAAAAATCTGCAAAACGCCCTAATTTTCCGCATAAAAATAAATACGGGAAATACGTTACATTGAACCGACAAGATCCACGAATGAGTAATCACGAGTATGGAATGTGGGCTAAAGATTGCTTAAAAGTTTTAGAAGATTTTTACCAAAACATCGAAGATGTACCAAATGAAGATTTGTTATTTTATTGGATTTTCTTAACTGGAAATGCAAGCAATAAATCGAAGTTAGGTACAAGAAAAACATTTGTAGAAACGCTTAAAAAGCGTGGATACAAAATTGTAGATTGTGAGTTGGTTAAGATTTAAGAGATGGGGTTTAGATTTTATGAGTGGTGAAGAATTAACACCAGAAGTTTTAGCTAGAAGGGAATACCATGTAAGAAATGCCTTAGCTAGTTTTGCTTTGGAGGGGGAATATCCTTCTAAGGAAGCTGAGGCTTTATTTTACAAATTTGTTTCAGGTGAAATTGAAACGATAGAGGAATTAAGAAAGCAAATTGATTTATTGGAATATGGAGATGAGGGGAAAAAATGGCAACCATAATTCAAAAAGATGTTCTGATTGAGGCTATTGCCCAAATTCAAGGTTTTTTGAGTCGCAACTTACCGTATTCGGACTCTCTGAACGATGATGAATTATTTTTGTGTGGGCTACGTGAGCATATTTATAGCACTCATCATAATCAATTAGATTATGAATCTTTGCTTGTTGATATTATGAAAATTAAAGAAAAATATGAAAAACCACTGTAGTTTATGGGAAAAATAAACTACAGATTGTTAAATTATGAAATTAGTCAAAGTTTGCTATGATTTGACTTGTCTAGGGTCTGTGATCATAGCAAAGAACGCACGATACAGATTATCGGAAAAGGGCGTAGATTTTGACATCTACGCCCTTTTTCTTTTTTTAATGACGTTGTCTTGGAGCTATTTGAGATACTCTCGATGACGTTATCTGGTATTTTGAAGCAACTTGTTTTGTTGGTACGCCATTTGCAATTTCAGCTTTGATTGCACAATCTCTTAATTCCTGTACTTTCTTTTCTAAATTAGCAATAGCGAAACCTTGAGTTTCAATGATTTTTCCTTGTGTTTCCACAATTTTTCTGATTTCTTCTTGCTCTTCTACGACCAGTTTCATTGCTTGAATTAGTCTTTCACTCATCATATTTCTCCATGGGATTAAATTAAGTTAATTTAATTTTATAGATAGTAAAGACTTTTGTCAATGTTGAAATATTTAATTAAGATCATATAATAAGAAAGGGACGAACAGAAGTTCGCCCCTTTTGGCTAGTTATTCAAGTGCTACCAAGCTGTCGGGCTGTAGAGCAACACGAATAACACGATAAGAATTATCAAGATAATTTTCATCGGTCTGATCTCCAATCAGAGTTAAAACAAACTGATCGAGATGTGCCACTACCTGACCCGCCAGTCAGGTAATGACAACACCTGACCAGCCGTGAAAGATTTTACCATAAAACCGCCTTTTTTAGGCGGTTTTTGTTTGTCTGAGATAGCACATTACATCTAACGCCCTGCGGTTGTTTCCCCTTAAAATTCCATTGAAAAACTACGCTATTCAATAGAATTTTAGGCGGCAGATTAACCATTTCTTGACCTACCGACCAAAACTAACCCCCTTAGAACGTTTCAAATCATCCACAGAACGGTTTTTCTGCCGCTCCTTTAGTTTTTCCTGTTGTAACTTCATCTGTTTGTTATAACGCATTTTAGACAGCTCCTGTTGCGTTTTTTGTAACTTGGTTTAGGTTTCCCCTAGCTTTTGCCTTAAATTATTAATTTGAGCCGTTTTATCAGTTCATCTCTTTTGGCGTAAAAACTCCGAAGGACAAGATATAGGATTTGAGCTCACAGCGAATATAGCCGAGTAAAGTGGATTTATTTTATTTCATAAAATAAGGCCTACTTTACATATCTTGCCCTCTCTGTTAAGTAAACTTTTAATATGCACAACGTAGTATCTAGGTATAAAAAAGGTTTTATTTAGTATTATTTGGTTTTATTTGGTTGTATCTAAGTTAAAACTGGTTTTTTTTAGTGTAAAAAGATAAAAAAATAGGGCTTTCAGCCCAAAAAAGAGCAGTTAGGCTCTATATTTTTATATTTTACTTGTTTTACTTGTTTTCGGTTTCTGCGATCCTTGTTACACAAGGCTTCAGAGATTTATAAGACTACAAATTTCCTGTTATAAGACTACAAATTTCCTGTTATAAGACTACAAATTTCCTGTTAT
>CALIWM010000382.1:0-12499 GCA_938046645.1 uncultured Gemella sp.
AAGTTAAAACAACTTATACTCCAAACATCGTAGGTGTAACACCAACTGCAGAACCAGCTGAAACAACAGATGTACAAGGTGTTGAACAATCGAAAGAAGTAACCTTCAAACCTGGTAAAGCAACAATTGACGGTGTTGAAAAAGAAGTGCCAATCGACACTACTTCATACAAACTATTAGATGAAAATGGACAACCAGCAGAATCAGTACCAGCTAAAAACCCAGCAGGAGATGTTATCGGTACTTACACACTTAAAGTTGTAGACGGTAAAGCAACTGCGGTATTTACACCAACTGATAAAACATATGCAGGTGAAGTTGCCCCAGTTACTATCCAAGCCAAAGACACAAATGGAACTCCAGTAACAACAACTTACACTCCAAACATCACTCCAGTTGAGCCTACAGGAACTCCAAAATCTACTGAAGGTGCACAAGGACAACCTCAAGAAGGAACTCCAACATTCACACCAGGTAACTCTAAAGTTCCTATGAAGATCGATGCTACTCAACCAGCTAAATTAATCGATCCAGCTACTGGACAACCAACTGATGAAACAACAATTCCAGCGAAAGACGCTAAAGGAAACACAGTTGGTACATACACAATCGATCCAACAACAGGAAAAGTAACATTCACACCAAACAAAGACTTCGTGGGTACTCCAGTACCAGCAACAGTTCAAGCGAAAGATGCGAATGGAACTCCAACAACTGCTACTTACACACCAACTGTTAAACCAGTAACACCAAAAGGTGTAGATACATTCACAAAAGATATCCAAGGAGCGACACAAAAAGGAACTCCTGAATTCAAACCTGGTAAAGCTACAATTGATGGAAAAGAAGTAGAAGTACCTATCGATACTAAAGAACCAGCTAAACTAATCGATCCAAAAACTGGTCAACCAGTAGACTCAGTAACAATTGATGGAGAAGGAACATACACAGTAGATCCAGAAACTGGTGAGGTAACATTTAAGCCAGATCCTCAATTCACAGGAAAAGGAACACCAATCAAAGTTCAACGTAAAGATACAAACGGAACACCTGTAACAGCTGACTACACAGCGGTAGTGGTTCCTGCAGATCCAGAAGGGGACGATGTAACAACTGCGGATATCCAAGGTGCAGAACAAAGTGGAACACCGCAATTTCATGGTGGTAAAGCAAATATTAATGGTGTAGATAAAGAAGTGCCTATCGATGAAAATGTACCTGCTAAACTAATTGATCCAACTACAGGTCAAGAAGTTACTGAAGTTGTAACAGATGAAGGAACATACAGAGTAGATCCAGATGGAACGGTTCACTTTAAACCAAAACCAGATTTCGTAGGAAAAGCTAAAGGTGTAACTGTAAAACGTGTTGATACAAATGGAACACCAGCAACTGGTACATTTACACCAACGGTGGTTGGAACTTCACCAAAAGCAGAACCAGCTAACTCTAGCGACATTCAAGGTCAAACACAAGAACAACCAGTTAAATTCACAGGTGGATCAGCGGTTGTTAAAGATCCTGTAACAGGAGCTAAGACAGAAAAATCTGTAGATATTGATCCAGATACTTACACATTATTAGGTGAAAATGGAAAACCAGCACCAGAAGTACCAGCTAAAGATCCAAAAGGAAATGTAATTGGTAAATACACTCTTAAAACAGAAGATGGTAAAGATCCAGTTGTAGTATTCACTCCAACAGATAAAACTTACGCAGGTCCAGTTCAACCAGTAAAAGTTCAAGCGCAAGATAAAAATGGAACTCCAGTAACAACAACTTACACTCCAAATATCACGCCTGTTAAACCAACTGCGAAAGGAACAACTTCTGAAGGTGCACAAGGTCAAGAGCAAAGCGGAACTCCAACATTCACTGAAGGACACGAAAAAGCTCCAATCGATCCAACTGTACCAGCTAAATTAATCGATCCAGAAACTGGTGAACCAACTGATGAAACTTCAGTAACAGTACCAGGAGAAGGAACTTACACAATCAACCCAGAAACTGGAGAAGTAACATTCAAACCAGAACCAAACTTCACAGGTAAAGCACAAGGTGTTGAAGTTCAACGTAAAGATACAAACGGAACTCCAGCTACAGCTAAATACACACCAACAGTTAAACCAGTAACACCAACATCAAAAGATGCAATTTCAGAAGATATTCAAGGTGCTAAACAAACAGGAAAACCAGTATTTACTGATGGTAAAACAACAGTTAATGGAAAAGAAGTAACTGTAGAAATCGACGAAACTGTTAAACCAACATTCGACGATGGTTCAACTACGAAAGAAGTACCAGGAGAAGGAACATACACTATCGATGAAAATGGTGTAGTAACATTCAAACCAGAACCACAATTCACTGGTAAAGCTAGCGGAGTAACAGTTAAACGTGTTGACAAAAACGGAACAGAAGTAACTGCGAAATACACGCCAACAGTTAAACCAGTAACACCAACTGCAGAAGGTGTAACTACAACTGATGTACAAGGTGCTAAACAAACAGGTAAACCAGAATTCACACCAGGTAAAACAACAGTTAACGGTGTAGAAAAAACTGTAGAACTTGATGATACTAAACCAGCTACATTCGAAGATGGTTCAACTACTAAAGAAGTACCAGGAGAAGGAACTTACACAGTTGCTCCAGATGGAACTGTAACATTTACTCCAAATAAAGACTTCACTGGGCAAGCAACAGGTGTAACGGTTAAACGTGTTGACAAAAACGGAACACCAGTAACAGCTAAATACACTCCAGTAGTATTACCAGTAACACCAACAGGTAAAGATGTAACATCAATCGGTGAAAAAGGACAACCTCAATCTGAGACTCCAGTATTCACAGCAGGAACTACTAAAGTAAACGGTAAAACTATAACAGTACCAATCGATGAAACAGTAGCGCCAACATTTGATGATGGAACAACTGAGAAGAAAGTACCAGGCGAAGGAACTTACACAATCGATAAGAACGGTAAAGTAACCTTCACTCCAGACCCAGACTTCGTAGGTCAAGCTAAAGGTGTAACAGTTAAACGTGTTGACGAAAACGGAACACCAGTAACAGCAACTTACACACCAACAGTATTAGGTAAAACATCTACAGAAAACGTAGTATCTGAAGGTGCTAAAGGACAACCTCAATCTAATACTCCAGTATTCAAGGGTGATGTAGATACTACAGTAGCTCCAACGTTTAAAGATGGATCAACTGAGAAGAAAGTACCAGGAGAAGGAACTTACACAATCGATAAAGATGGTAAAGTAACCTTCACTCCAGAACCAAACTTCGTAGGAACAGCTACTCCAGTAGAAGTTGTACGTAAAGATAAAAACGGTAAGACAATCAAAGCTTCTTACACTCCAACAGTACGTCCTGACACTAAATTTGTAGTAGTAGGAAAAGATGGTAAAGAGACTGAACTAATTCCATCTAAAGATGGTAAGAACCCATCAGAAACTATTCCAGGATACAAACTTGTTAAGACTGAAACTGATGAGAAAGGGAATACTAAGCACATCTACGAGCCAGTAACAACTAAACACGTAGATAAGAACGGTAACCCAATCCCAGGAACAACAACAGAAGAAGGAACAACACCAGCTAAAACTTCTAAAGAACTTCCAGGATACAAAGTAGTAGAAACTCGTAAACTTCCAAATGGAGATACAGAGTATGTTTACGAAAAAGTAACGACATCATTCGTAGATACTGACGGACACGTAATCGAAGGAACTACAACTGAGGAAGGAACAACTCCTAAGAAAGATATCCCAGGATATAAATTTGTAGAAACTAAGACTCTAGAAAATGGAGATACAGAACACATCTACGAAAAAGTTTCAACTCCTGCGCCAACTCCAGCTCCAACACCTTCACCTATTCCTCAACCAAATCCAAGTAGACAAACTACAACAATTTGGACAGATGAAAATGGAAATCCATTGAAATCATCTGAATCAGGAGCTAAAGAACCAGGAACAATTCCAGGTTACGAATATGTGAAGACTGTAACTGACCCAGCTGGAACTATCAAGCATATCTTCAGAAAAGTTGAAATGCCAGCTCCAGTTGAACCAACTCAACCAGTACAACAAGTTGAACCAGCTACTCCAGCAATGCCTGAACAGCCAGCTCAACCTCAAGTACCAGCAACTCCAGCACAACCAGTACCAGCAACAGCAATGAAAGAAGCTGAAGGTAAACGCGAATTGCCAAATACTGGTACAGAAGACAATGCTAGCCTTGCAGCACTTGGACTTCTCGGAGTATTGAGTGGATTTGGTCTTGTAGCTCGCAAGAAGAAAGAAGACTAAGCTTTCTAATTGATCTGATTTGTTTGCAATAAACATATCATCCTTAAAGCTGATGAATCGAATGATTCATCAGCTTTTTGCTGTATAACGAGCATGTCCTACATCTGGATTGTGGGTATCATCTACTAGTAAAGCTGTTAGCGACTCTCAAGTCTGACGCTGGAAATAAGAGTTGGCAGAGGAAGGAATAGCGAAATCGTGGCTCTACGAACAGAAAGATGAAAATTCGTATAGCTGATGAAGATGAGAGCAATTCTAAAGTACAAAAAATAGCCGTAACCTAAATGTGTAAATGATGGGAGGAGTTGAATTTGAACTAGAGAGGTGATTAATAAATTTTTGATCTAGTCATGGTAGCTTATATGCTTTTGATTCTAGTTCATCAAATAATAGATTAGAATTGTCAGACAATATTATTTTGTGTTATAATGAAGAAAAAACAGAGGTGTTCAAATGTCAGAAGCAGGTCATAAGTTTTTAGCAAAACTGGGAAAAAAACGTTTACGTCCAGGTGGAAAACGTGCCACAGATTGGTTAATTGCGGAAGGAGGATTTTCAAAAGAAAAGAGAATACTAGAGGTTGCCTGTAATAGGGGAACTACAGCAATTGAGTTGGCACAGCGTTTTGGTTGTAAGATAACTGCTGTTGATATGGATGCTCAAGCTTTAGAAGTGGCTAAAAAATCTGCTGAAACGGCAGGTGTTGGTCATTTAATCAGTTTTGAAAGAGCCAATGCAATGAAACTTCCTTATGAAGATGCTAGTTTTGATATTGTTATAAATGAAGCTATGCTGACTATGCAAGCCGATCAAGCTAAGAAAAAATGTGTAATGGAGTATTTAAGAGTTTTAAAACCTGAAGGTCTTCTCTTGACACATGATGTGCTTCTTAAGGAAGCTAAAGAGTCTGTCAGACAGGAATTGTCACAAGCAATTCATGTAAATGTAGGTCCTTTAACTCGAGATGGTTGGGAACAGGTGATGATAGAATCAGGTTATCGTGATGTGAAAGTATTGACTGGTGAAATGACATTAATGAAATTATCAGGTATGATTTATGACGAAGGTTGGCTAGGAACTTTGAAAATTTGTGTAAATGCTTGTAAAAAGGAGAATAGAAAGCAGTTTTTAACTATGTATAAAATGTTCGCTAAAAATAAACAGAAATTGGGCTTTATTGCTATGGCTAGTCATAAATCATCAAATCGTTAGATAATCATTGATGTTAACTTTTCCTTTCTTCTTTCTTAAAAAATATGCTATAATAGAGAGTAAAAAACTTTGAAAGAAAGAAAAAGATGAATTTAAAAGATTACATTGCAACAATTGAAAATTATCCAAAGGAAGGGATTACCTTCCGTGATATAAGTCCTTTGATGGCTGATGGAAATGCTTATAGCTATGCTGTTCGTGAAATCGTTCAATATGCTACTGACAAGAAAATTGACATGGTTGTAGGGCCTGAGGCTCGTGGTTTTATCGTGGGTTGTCCAGTTGCCTTTGAGTTAGGAATTGGTTTTGCGCCTGTTCGTAAGCCAGGTAAATTGCCACGCGAAGTCATTTCTGCTGACTATGAAAAAGAGTACGGTGTTGATACCTTGACTATGCACGCGGATGCCATCAAACCAGGTCAACGTGTTCTCATTGTAGATGATCTCTTGGCAACAGGTGGAACTGTTAAGGCAACTATCGAGATGATTGAAAAACTTGGTGGTGTTGTAGCAGGTTGTGCCTTCCTTGTTGAATTGGATGAATTGAACGGCCGTGAAAAAATCGGTGACTACGATTACAAAGTTCTTATGCATTATTAATGAAAAACAGTCCCTAGGGCTGTTTTCTCTACATTAGGATATAAAACTAGACTATAGCTAGTTAGAGAAAAACTATAATTGAAAACTATATCTTCTTGCAGTATAATAAAAGGACTAAGTGTTTGAGATTTGACTTCAAACACATTCAATTATTTCTAAAAGAGTACAGTTAGGAGAAGGTTATGCCGATTAGAATTGATAAAAAATTGCCAGCTGTTGAGATTTTACGGACAGAGAATATCTTTGTCATGGATGATCAACGTGCGGCCCACCAAGATATCCGTCCCTTGAAAATTTTGATTTTAAACCTAATGCCCAAAAAAGTGGTCACAGAGACCCAGTTGTTACGGCATTTAGCAAATACTCCTTTGCAATTGGACATAGACTTTCTCTATATGGAGAGCCACCGTTCCAAGACGACTCGTGCAGAGCACATGGAGACCTTTTATAAAACTTTTCCTGAAGTCAAGGACGAGTATTTTGATGGGATGATTATCACAGGGGCTCCGATTGAGCATTTACCATTTGAGGAAGTGGACTATTGGGAGGAATTTAGCCAGGTGCTTGAGTGGTCTAAGACCCATGTCTATTCGACCCTTCATATCTGTTGGGGAGCTCAGGCTGGACTCTATCTTCGCTATGGAGTGGAAAAACACCAGATGGACAGTAAGTTATCGGGTATTTATCCTCAGGACACTTTAAAGGAAGGTCATCTTCTCTTTAGAGGATTTGACGATAGCTACGTATCACCTCATTCTCGGCATACGGAGATTTCTAAGGAAGAGGTCTTAAATAAAACCAATCTTGAGATTTTATCAGAGGGCCCGCAGGTTGGGGTTTCGATTTTGGCCAGTCGGGATTTACGAGAAATTTATAGTTTTGGGCATTTGGAATATGACCGTGATACCTTGGCAAAAGAGTATTTTAGGGATCGTGATGCAGGTTTAGATCCACATATTCCAGAAAATTACTTTAAGGATAATGATGTCAACCAGACACCTTGTCTTTGTTGGTCTTCATCAGCAGCCCTCTTTTTCAGTAACTGGGTGAACTATGCTGTCTATCAGGAAACCCCTTTTGACTGGAGAAAAATAGAAGATGATGCATCTGCATTTGGGTATTTATAAGAGGAATTATGACATATTTAGACGCTTTTAAATCAGGGAACTTGGTTTTACCGAGTGCCCTGCTCTTGCATTTTAAGGAACTCTTTCCTTCTAGCGACGATTTTCTGGTCTGGCAATTTTTCTATTTGCAAAATACGACAGGCTTAGAAGAAATGTCCCCAAGCCAGATTGCTGAAAGGATTGGCAAGGAAATTTCGGATGTCAATCAGGCTATTTCCAATCTGACGGAGAGGGGACTGCTTCAGTATCGAACGATCGAATTGAATGGTGAAATCGAATTGCTTTTTGATGCTAGTTTGGCTTTGGAACGTTTGGATAATTTGCTTGGAGCAGTTCATTCAAGTTCAGATCAGCTGACACCTCAAAATCAGCTTAAAGATTTGGTGGAAACCTTCCAGCAGGAATTAGGACGCCTGTTGACCCCTTTTGAGATTGAGGATTTGACCAAGACGTTAAAGGAAGATGGAACTAGTGCTGACGTGATTAAAGAAGCTCTTCGTGAAGCTGTTTTGAATGGCAAACCAAACTGGAAGTACATTCAGGCGATTTTGAGAAATTGGCGCCATGAAGGCATTAAAAGTGTGGTTCAAATAGAGGCCAAGCGGGCAGAGAGAGAAGCAAGCAATCCTCAGTTGACACAGGTATCGGCAGATTTTAGAAATGCCATGGATCTCTGGAAGGATTAATCCTTGTAAGCAGGCTTGAAATCCGAGTAAGATTTGCAAGCTGTGTCTAATTGTGATAAAATAAATAGAAAATAAATTGAAAAAAGAGGTATGTGAAATGTCACGTAAACCATTTATCGCTGGTAACTGGAAAATGAACAAAAATCCAGAAGAAGCTAAAGCATTTGTTGAAGCAGTAGCTTCTAAATTGCCTTCATCAGAACTTGTTGAAGCTGGTATCGCAGCTCCAGCCCTTGACTTGTCAACAGTTCTTGCAGCTGCTAAGGGTTCTGATCTTAAAATTGCCGCAGAAAACTGCTATTTTGAAGATGCTGGTGCTTTCACTGGTGAAAACAGCCCTAAAGTGTTGGCTGAAATGGGCACAGATTATGTTGTAATTGGTCACTCAGAACGTCGTGAATACTTCCATGAGACAGATGAAGATATCAACAAAAAAGCAAAAGCAATCTTTGCAAATGGGATGCTTCCAATTATTTGTTGTGGTGAAACACTTGAAACTTATGAAGCAGGTAAAGCTGCTGAATTCGTAGGTGGACAAGTTTCAGCCGCTCTTGCTGGCTTATCAGAAGAACAAGTTTCTTCACTTGTTATCGCATATGAACCAATCTGGGCTATTGGTACTGGTAAATCAGCTAGCCAAGATGACGCACAAAAAATGTGTAAAGTTGTTCGTGACACAGTTGCAGCAGATTTTGGCCAAGCAGTAGCGGATAAAGTTCGTGTACAATACGGCGGCTCAGTAAAACCTAACAATGTTGCTGAATACATGGCATGTCCAGATGTTGACGGTGCCCTTGTTGGTGGAGCATCACTTGAAGCAGAAAGTTTCCTTGCATTGTTGGACTTTGTAAAATAATTCTTAAAAGAAATAGTTAGCTTGCCATATTTTATGGCAGGCTTATTTTAAAATGGAGAAATAAAATGAAAAAGAAAAGTTTATTTTATTTAGCAAGCACAGCTATTTTAATTGCAGCTAGTTCACATCAGGTTTTTGCTGATGAACCTGTAAAAACTTCTACGCCACAGCCGACAGTAGAAGTCAATAAACAAGAAGCTCATTCTTCAGTTGAACTCCAAACAAAAGAAGTAACTCAAACTGCTCCAATAAATCAAACAACTTCATCTTCTTCATCTAAAAATGAAGCAACTGCTTCATCAACCGCTTCAACTGAAGCTAAAGTTTCAGAAGAACAAAATGTTGTAAAAGAAAATTCGACAACTACAACTGAGACTAAAAAAGACAACAAGTCAACTTTTTTTGCTGCACAGAATAATCAAGCAACAGCTAGAAGTAATCCTGATGCACAAGTGAAAAAATCAACTTTTGTGGATGTCAGCAGTCATAATGGACATATCAGCAAAGAGGATTATCAACATTTAGCTGAAAAAGGGGTAAATGGGGTTGTTGTCAAATTAACAGAAGGAACGAGTTATAAAAATCCTTATGCGGCTTCTCAAACACAGAATGCACAAGCGGCAGGTATGCAAGTGTCGGCTTATGCTTTTTCTCATTATACTAATGAAGCAGAAGCAAGAGCAGAAGCGCGCTATTTTGCAGAGGAAGCAAGGCGATTGAACCTTCCTTCCTCAACTGTTATGGTAAATGATATTGAAGATTCTGATATGCGTCCGAATATCAATGCAACTACTCAAGCTTGGGCAGATGAAATGCGGCGTATGGGTTTTTCAAATTTGATGTACTATACAAGTGCAAGTTGGCTTGATCGAAATAATCTCAGAACGAAAGGACCAATCCAAACAGAGCAATTTGGCTTGGAGAATTTCTGGGTAGCACAATATCCAACTTCAAAATTAAGTGCAGATGATGCGAAAACACTGAAATATAATAGTGAAGCAGGTGCTTGGCAGTTTACTTCGCAAGCTGAACTACTACCTGGTCGTCATGTATTTGATCAAAGCGTGGATTATACTGGACGATTTACGAATAAGGCAACTCCAAGCAACCGTGCTGCAAATCAGCCAATAAAGGGAAAAATCACGGTTCAAAACAAGAATCCTAACACAGGAACCTTTGATGTGATTGTGTCAGATGTTTCTGCTCCTTATGGCGTTCGTGAAGTGAAAGTACCGACTTGGTCTAATATCAATGGTCAAGATGACATTATTTGGTATACAGCTGCTAAACAGACTGATGGAACCTATAAAGTAACAGTAAAGGCAGTAGATCACAAATTTTCTACAGGACTTTATCATATTCACCTTTATTACATTCAAAATAATGGGAAATTGGTTGGCGTAGGTGGAACAACTACCGAGCTTTCATTAGGACGACCTCAAGGAAAAGTGACCATTGCTAATAATAATCCTGACACAGGAACATTTGATGTCCTTATTTCCAATGTTTCTAGTCCTTATGGCGTTCGTGAAGTGAAAGTTCCAACTTGGTCCAGCATCGGTGGTCAAGATGATATTATCTGGTATACTGCTAAGAAGCAAGCCAATGGAACCTATAAAGTAACAGTTAAAGCGACTGATCATAAAAAATCAACTGGAGAGTATAATATTCATGTATATTATATCCAAGAAAATAATCAGTTGGTAGGAGTAACAGGGACAACGACAACAGTTTCGATTGCGCATCCTAAAGGTACTTTGACTATCACAAATAACAATCCAGACGCAGGAACTTTTGATGTGATTGTCTCAGGCGTTTCTAGTCCAGATGGTGTTCGTGAAGTAAAATTACCGACCTGGTCTCATGTGGATGGTCAAGACGACATTATCTGGTATACCGCTAAAAAACAAGCTGATGGGACTTATAAGACAACTGTCAAGGTAAGTGATCACAAATATTCAACAGGTCTATATAATGTTCATCTATATTATATCCAAGGCAATGGCAAAATCGTTGGAGTAGCTGGAACACAAGTAAATGTTTCTTTAGCGAGAGCAAAAGGGAATCTTACCATTCAAAATAATAATCCAGACACAGGAACCTTTGATGTGATTGTTTCAGGTATTTCTAGCCCTTACGGCGTTCGTGAAGTGAAATTACCGACCTGGTCTAATGTCAATGGTCAGGATGATATTATCTGGTACACTGCCACTAGACAGGCCAATGGAACTTACAAAACGACTGTCAAAGCGAGTGACCATAAAAGAAGCACAGGTTTGTACCATATTCATCTTTACTACATCCAAGGAAATGGTAAAATCGTTGGAGTAGGTGGAACAACTACCGAAGTTTCAATTGCACGTCCAAAAGGTACGTTAACAATTCAAAATAAAGATGCCAATAAAGGTACTTTTGAAGTAATTGTTTCCAATGTTTCTAATCCAGATGGTGTCCGTGAAGTGAAATTACCGACCTGGTCTAATGTCAATGGTCAGGACGATATTATCTGGTACACTGCTACTAGACAGACCAATGGAACTTATAAGGCACTCATTAAAGCAAGTGATCATAAGAATTCAACCGGTTTGTACTATATTCATTTGTACTATGTTCAAAACAATGGAACATTGATTGGAGTAGGCGGTACATCAACCAATGTGACAATTTCTGCGGAAAACCTTAAACTAACTGGAAAAATCACGATCCAAAATAATAATCCTAAAACAGGAACATTTGACGTGGTAGTGTCTAATGTTTCCAGCCCTCATGGTGTTCGTGAAGTGAAGCTGCCAACGTGGTCTAGTGTAAATGGTCAAGATGACATCATTTGGTATACTGCTGCAAAACGAGCTGATGGTACCTATAAGATAACTGTCAAAGCGAGTGACCATAAGAACTCAACCGGCGAATACAATGTTCATTTGTATTACATTCAAAACAATGGTAAGCTGGTTGGAGTAGGCGGTACAACAGTACAAGTTTCTAAAACGTCTTATCCGACACCATATTTTTCTCAACGTGATGGTCGTTGGGCAGGACGAACTTATGGTGGCTACACATTTGCTGCAACGGGTTGCGTGCCAACAACGGTTGCTATGGCAATTTCTGGTACTACAGGACAGACTGTTTTACCAACGACTGTGGCAGATTATCTCTATCATTCTACAAATGAATTTAATAAGAGAAGCTATGGTACAACGAGCCATGGTATTGTATTAGCAGCTCGACATTGGGGCTTGAAAACAGATGTTTTAGGTTCAACCGCAGCTGTGCGAGAAGCGCTTGCTATGGGACACCATGTGCTTGGCGCAGTAGGAACCAGTGTGTTTGCAAATTATCCTGTTACTCATGAACTGGTTATGAAAGGCTATAACAACGGAATGACTTATGTAATGGATCCTTATAATTCTAATAATAATGGCTATTATTCAGTAGATTATTTATTTAGAGTACGGAGTTTGGATCCAACTGATAATACAGAAGGTTCTCCGTTCATGACAATTAGATTGTAATGTTGTGTCTGCTCTGTGAGAACGAAGTTTCTGCCATTTTATCGGTTTAGTAATGAAAGGCTGAAACTACGAACTAAACATTTAAAATTTTTAGTTCTGTCTTATTCTCTTTTTGATGAGAAGTAAAAAGCTCTATGATTTCTAAGGTTATTCCTATAGGAATAACCTTAGAAATCATAGAG
>CALIWM010000383.1:0-56124 GCA_938046645.1 uncultured Gemella sp.
AATGATTTGGAATATGTGGATATGGTGTTTGATAACTGTTCTTCATTTATCAATCTCCTTCTAATTTTTAAAGAACTTGATGTAAACGTCAAGTTGAACAGCGAATTCAAGAAAAACGAAAACAGCTCTGGCGCAACACGAATTGTTACAGTTGAACTGGAATTACCTTCTGGAAACAAATTGGTCTTCAAAAAGGGTGAAGGAAAGTTGAAGAAAGCACTTTACTATAATCTTCTTCAAATTGTTTCTGATGAACTTTCTGTAGAGAAAGTCCTCAAAAACATTAAGCTTGAAACCGGCAAGGAAGACAAATCTGCTTATGATGATTTGTTCAAAGATTTCACTTTTATCCAAGAATTGAAACAAAAAATTGAAAAACTTTTGGTGAAATAAGAAAGGATAAGGTGAATGATATGAATAAAGATAAACGAACAGGATGGCTTGGAAACTTGAAAGTCGGTGATAATGTTTTTGTAAGGAGCGATTTTTCATTAAAGCTAGGTAGAGTTTCTAAAATTACTCCTATAGGCAGAATTACAGTTTTCAATTTTCTCTCATATGGGGAGAGCAGGAAGTGGATTTTCTGTTATTCGGCTTGAAAAAGCTACTCCAGAAAAAATCAGCAAGCACATTGAAAGATTTCAAAAATCCAAAATGGTTAAATTAATCAAAGAAAACATTTCTAAGATTAATTTTGAAAATTTAGATTTAGGAGACCTTGAAGAACTTGTAGAAATTTCAAACAAATTGGTCAAAGAAAGTTCTGGGCAATAATGTTCTGATTGATTTATTACAAAAAAAAGAAGCTATATTTTATTTTAGCTTCTTTTTTTATTTTTGAAAAATGTTTGTAAAAGTATACAAAAACATGATTTTTTGATATAATAGATATATCTAAAAAATAGGAGACACAACAATGAATATATACGTTTTGAAAGTAGATTTGAAAGAAGCCGAATATGGCGGAAATAGATATATAGAACCCGAAAGAACAGTTCTAGAACTAGCTTCTAATGATAAAACAAAATTTGTCCAAAAAGTCTTGGACTTATTTAAAGAAAATCTTCTTGGTGGCATGGATTTAAGCTGGTATAGGCCAGATATTAATGGAGAAAAAGTTGATGGAGAAAACAGATTTGAAGATTTGTTGAAGCTTCTAAACACGAAGATGATGGAGTGCGCTTCTAAAGCTGATAAACAAGATGATGACATGGAAGTCACTTGGTGGGATGCAACAAACTGGTCAGAGTCTACAGCAACTATCTCTATCCATGCTGTAGAAGTTGTATAATTCTATTTGGAAAGAAGAAAAATTATATGTGCATTAAAAAGGATTATGAACCACTTACTCTTGCTATGAAACTTGTGGTTTTAGAAAATTTTCTAATAACGTTACCTGCTATTGTTTTTGGTATGATTTTTAAAGATTTGGTGGTATTTCAAAAAATCATCATTGTGGGAAATATTATTTCTGTTGCCTTATCTTACATAACCTTTCTCATGGGATTAATATTTTACATCCCTAAAAACACAGAGGATGACAATGCTATAATTAAGTTTTTTAATTTTTTTGTTGAGATATTTTTGGGTTCAATAATAAATACCACTCTTTGGTCGTCAATTTTTTGGTTTTTGTCATTTTACCATTTTATCCCTGCTATTACTGATGGCGTAAGATTACTTGGCGTTATCTCTTTTGCCATTGGTCTCCCTTTTGTTATCCCTTTTTATATTTTTTTTGAATTTGGAGACAAGATTTTTAAAATGTACAAAAAAGATAATAATGACAATAATTAATAAGTTAGGAGAAATAATTTTATGAATAACAAAAATAATAATATTAAAGAAAACAACGCCAAGAAAACAGAAATGGAAAGAATGGAAAAATTCAAGAACGTTTCGTTTTTACGAGCGTTATCAATTGAAAACTTGTTTGTTGCTTTACCAGCTTCTATTGCTGGCAGCATTGTCAACAATGTATCTCTGTTCTTTTGGATGACTATTGGGCTTGGAACTTTACTTGGATTTGTAAATCTTGTCATTCTTTTTACAGTGGTTTATAATTCGAAAAAATACAGAACAATGAAAGCTAAGTTAGATGATGAAGAAGTTATCAATGAGTTGGAAGAATTAGAAGCCAAACATGGTGATATAGGTGACAAACTAAATAATGCTGCTGAAGGCTTTATTCGACTATTCAAGGTTTCTTTGTTCTTCCTGTTTTTCTGGTCTGTCATCATGAAATATTCTTTTGACTATCTAGGAAATGTAACATCTCTGGGAAATATGGTCATTTATATCCCATTTGTATATTGGTTGGTCTACACAGTCATTTCTTCAATGTTGAAAAAGGCTAAAAAAGAAAAATAATGTTATAATAGTATTTGTAAAATCAATTATAATTTTTACAAATATTATTTTTTTATAGGAGGAGTATATGAACAATGTTCAAAAAACTTACACATTGGAAGAAGTTGTTAAACTAGTTGAATCTTGCTTAACAACTGAAAAAGTTGTGACGGCCTATCAAGCTAAAACAACAGATTCATTTTATGTCTGCTTAGAAGATGTTCTATCGCCAAAGACATCTTTGTATAAGATTATTCGACTTTCAACACACGAAGCCCGGTTAAATCATTTATATGAGGTGATTGACCTTGATGACCCGTCTGTAAAATCTATGATTTATCAGGCGATTTACAAAGAGAATAGTTGGACATCATTGAAACCTAGTAGATTCTTGTTGTTACAATTATTTGATGAAATTTGCAGTAATCACTTTGAATTTTTCGCTTTGTATAATAGCTCTTGGAGTAAATCTAAAGGCGTTTATGTATTGCAGAAAAAGCGGGGATTCAGGCACTTTTTGCACAAAAAACATGAAAAAGAGCTGATGGTGTTAGTCCGAGCTGGATTTATTTCTAGAAAGAAGAATAAGCTTTTCTTGACTCAATCTGGGAAAGAGGTTCTAGTGAAAGAAAAGAATCGCAAAGGCCGTGCTGCACTATGGCGAGAAAGCTTTGGTAAAAATCTATTTGATTTTGATGAGTTGGAAAACAATAAAGAATTTTTCTTTAAGTCCAAGAAAGTCACAAAGAACAAAAAGGCAGGGCGAAAAAATGGCAGAAATAAAAGAATTGTTGCTTAAGTTTAATGATGAAATAGAACTAAATGCTGTGGATTATTTGAACAAGGAATCTGTTGGTTTGGTTACTAAAACTATAAAGTATACAGAAACTGAAAATAAAAATGATTCAGTTGTTTTAGAGTTTGAAGATGAAAATAATTCATTTGATATAGAACTAAGCATTGAAAACTTGAAAATCTTACAAAAGGCAATAAATAAAACTATTAGTAGTTGTGAACAAAAAGAGACTTAGATGTAAATAAGTCTCTTTTTTATTTTGATTTATTCATATATCTTGAAAACATGTAATACACAATCAAACAATCGTTATAATATTCTTTGTAAAAATTTATTTTACGAAAAATTATTTTATTTTACAAAAAGGAAAGGAGTTTAACTAAAATTATGTTGAACAAAATGTTATTTGAAGCAGCTAAGAATGCTTTGTGGATTTTTGCGGAGCTAATTTGTGAATTCACTGCTATTTATTGCGGTGCTTTCATTGGTAGTTTAATTATCAAAAAAGACATTAACTGGATGGAACAAATGGTTATAGCTCAGTATATTTCACTAGCATTTCTTGGACTAACTACATTTTTTGTAGTTTATCGTTTGATTGTTTTTATATATAAAACAAAAGCAAACAAAAACACAATTGATAAAAAGATTTTATATCTTGAAATGTTTATGTCTGATTTTGAATATTTCATGTTAGGCATCTATCTAATTTGTGTGGCTACTTTATTGAAAAGTTTTTATAGTATTTCTATGGATTTATTTTTCATCTCTTCATTCTCTCTTGTTATTGTATCTTTGGTGATACATGTTTTTCACCTTAAGAACATTGCAAGAAATAAAGCTTTAGTTTAATTGATTTTTAACTTTTAAAAAAGTCCAATCTTTATTGGAGAAAGGACTTTTTTGTTTGAAGATTAAAATAAAACTAATTAAAGTTACCATATTGACAACTGCATTATCAAATGATAATATAGTTATGCAATCAATTTATATGTAGAAAGAAAAGGTGAAGAATGAAAGTTCAGGAAGTAGAGAAAAACCTTGAATGGTTGTTCTTTGAATCGGAAATCCCTCCTAAAGAAATTCAGGATGCTACAGGATTTCCAAGCTCGAATATATCGAGCATCAGGAGCGGCCGTCGAAACATAGAAAATTTATCGTGGAAAACGATAAAAAAACTTTGTCATTTCATTAATTCAAGTCACAACAAATATAGAAAGGATGTCTGATTAATAATGAAATTGGTTGAATTGATTGTAGTAATCGTTATTATGGGGATGCTTGCAGCATGGGCAGTAGCCTCAATGCCGGGTATGCCTGATATTAAAGAAATTACTACAGATATGCCTACTCCGCCTAAAAAACTGGATGAGAATACAGTTCAGTTAAGGCAGAATGGCGAAAATGTAAACATTGACTTAGATACTGGAGAAGTTATCAGTAAATAAGTCAAAGGCTTAAAAGCTATTTTTTATTTTTGTTTTATTACTACATATTAGTAAAATAAAATTGTGCTCGTTTGTTTAATGTTTAAGCTAAATTAAATTTAATTATATATAAAAGGAGAAAAATCAAAACATGAAAAGCTACAAACAACACCTAATCCAAGGGAAAAAAGAAAAATTCGGTATTCGTAAGACAACTCTAGGCATCTTGTCTTTGATGCTTGGTGCAAGTCTTATTCTTGCCCCTCAAATCGTTTCTGCTGAGGAAACTGTAAACACTAGCCCAACTAGTTCTCAAACTGTAAATACAGGCATTGATGACTTTAATAGCCAATCAGGTGTACAATTGTCTGATGCTGTTAAAAACTCACCACTGCCGGCTAATGTTCAAGACAATCGTGAAGTTGTTGAAAATAACGATTACACGCGCGTGAACGCTGCTAATCACTCTGCTGAGGTTGATGGAGCAACAACAAATACAAATTTGTCCACAACTAAATATGTTGACGGAAGCTATACTGAATTGGTAAACAATCTTAACCAAAACAGTTTTACAGTTGAAGAAGTTGAAAAAGAAGTTCCATCTGACCAAGCTTCTCTTGAAGCTGTAAAAGAAGAATCTAAGCAAGAAACTGAAAAGATTAAACAGCAACTTATGGAAAAATGGTCAGAATACGAAAGGGTTCGTGAAGAGAAAAGAAATATTAATAGCACTGCCTATGAGCGGTTCAATATTGACCAAGATATGAAAAAAGATTATGAAGAACTCATGAGTTCTAAGGGTGATGCTATCCGAGAAGCCATGAAGAATCAAAATCTACATCTTGGGAATGAAGAAAACGCACGGGTTGCTATCACTGGTGAAGTTCGTTATCTGAGTGAAGCAAAATCAAAAGAGTTTGAGAAGCCAGCAAATGAAGTTGATTATTCAAATATTCGTTTCCAAAAACTTGCAAAAGTTACACGAAATGACTATGTGTCTTCTCAATTAGGAGATACAGGTGTGCAGCGCGTGGTGTTCCGTGAATCTGACCGTATAACTGTTACATATACTAATCTATCTAACAGTTATATGATTGTTGATGGCAAACAGAAAAAGATTGCCAAGATTGTTCGGACATTTGAACTAGAAAGAAGTCTAGGCTCTAACCACAATGTACTAGCTGAAGTTGATGCAAATCCTTATAACGGTGTTTTATTCGGTTCAGATGTTGCGCGTGGGGGAACTCAACGCATTGTAGCTAAGTCATATTACTATGATGAAAATGGACAAGAATTGGACGAAAATACAGGAAAAACCTTGTATGCTGTCCACGAAATGTATCGTTATACTGTTCATAAAGAATATGGTACAGGCCACCGTATTTCAAACGAGAATAAATTTGTTGCTCACATTGAATATACGGATGCCAATGGTGAAACAAAAACTGTTAATGAAGTCTTAAGCCCAGAAGTACAAACTGGAGAAACATATGTAAAATCAACTAAGTTGTACTCACCAAACCAACGTGTTCGAGTGTTCCGAAATGTTTCTCATTATGATGAAACAGGTGTGCCAGAGGGTGATGAAATCACTAGCACCTATGACGGCTTTAATGAGCTGAATTCCAGAGGTGAAACAATTGGTAGATTTACAATCCTCAATGGGAAAAACATTTTCTTTGAATCAGCGGAATTGAGATATACACCAGAGCCAATTCTGTCTCCGGGTGGACACTGGGAAAGTATTACTCTCAACCCAGCCGATAAAGCAGTTCAGATTCCGGGTTCAGGAGTAAAAAATTTCAGCGGAACAATTAATCCAGAGGCTGAAAATTTCTATAACCTAAATAATTATTGGACAAAAGGCCGATACAAAGTCAATTCTAGTGAATATAAATTGGGGTGGAATTCTCCAGACAAACCTAATTATTATTATGGTTCAGGTGCTTTTATCAGCCGAGGTAAAGGAATCACATTGAAAGTAGATGGTGATTTTGGATATGGTGTGTCTCAACGCTTCAGACTTTCAACAGAAATTTATCTTCCGAAAGAAGTCCAAGGCAGCGAGCACGCAAGTGATTATTACTCTAAAACACCAAATCCAACTGTTCGTGTAACACGCTGGATGGCTAATTTGCCAGAAAGTACATTGACAAAATCTGAATTCAGTCAGGTATTGACTTTTGCTAATACGAATGGTGAAGAAGTGCACGCGCCAATTGTAAGAAATTACACATTGTTGCATGTAAAACCTGCTGACCACGGTATTAATGAGTTTGGTTTAGGGCCATCAGAATTACCAGTCTCAGGTCTAGAAAATCCATTTGGATTTGGAGGGTCACAACAACCAAGAGTAACGCCAAAATCTCTTTACTATGATTTCTTGTTGACCAAAGAGGAAGAAGCAGAAGTATACAAGAACTTCCATGAATCTGGTGAAGTCTACTTTATGCGAAATGGAGAAAAAATTACTCCTCACGAAATGGATGACCATTTTAAATGGGATGGTGATGAAGAATCACTTACAAATCCTTACACTCCGGGGGTATACACTCCTGAGCAAACCTTGCCAACTGTAGAAAACAATAAATTAGCCGGCTTCCGTATGCTGCTTGAATACAAGGGTAACAAGAAGTGGACAGGCGTTGTTGGATTTACAGATAAAGAAGTTCAAAACGGTGTAACTCTTCCTAAGTCATGGGTTGGAGAAAATCCTGAAACAGGATTGACTATTTCTCGCCAACATTTCATTTATGAAACAACGGCAACGCCAGAAACACATGAATTGCCTACAGATGCACCATCTGTAACACCAGCTATGCGTGAAGTTACTCGCTTTGTTCGTGTAAATGAGCAGGGTGAAGAAATTGAAGTCACTGAGACCCAAGAGGGAACACTGCCAGCGCCTAGCATTATTGGAAATTATCAATTTGACCATACTACACCTAATGATGGAACAACTGGAATTACTACTCATTACTATGTGAAAATTCAGACAAATGTTCCTAATGAAGCTCCTAAAATGACCAGAGAAGTCTCTGATGTTACACGATTTGTAACAGTTGAGGAGAACGGTGTGGAAAAAGAAATTGCTCCAGCTATTGAGGGTATTCATGAAGCTCCTGCATTTCTTCAAAATGAGAAATATCATTTCTCTGGCCAAACAAAAGTTGAAGATGGTATTCATACTCACTACTATGATGTAGTAAAGAAAGATAAGCCAATTGATGCTCCTAGCGTCACTCCTGAAATGCAAGAAATTACACGTTTCTTGGTAATTGAAGAAGATGGCAGTTTTTCAGAAATCCGTGATGAACAAAAAGGCACATTGCCTGCTCCTATGTGGCTAGGTGATGACTTCCATCAATACTTCTTTGACCACACTGATGCTAATGATGGTGTGACTGGTATTACTACTCACTACTATCGTTATGTGAAAGGCGAAAAACCTATTGATGCACCAAGTGTGACACCAGAAATGCGTGAAGTTACTCGTTACATTACTGTTACTGATAATGGTGAAGTTGAAGTAAAACCTGCTGAAGAGGGAACTCATGAAGCCACTATGTATGTAGGTGACTTCCAATACAATGGCAAGACTGTCAAAGAAGATGGAATTACAACCCATTACTATGACCGCTCTGTTTCAGAAGTTCCTGAAAATGCCCCTATTAGTGATGTCAACGCTTTGGATGTTACTCGCTTTGTAACAATTGAAGCTAATGGTGTTGAACGTGAGATTGCTCCTACTGTTGAGGGTGCTTTGCCTGCTCCTACATTTATTGGAGAACGTGAAGATTATTTCTATTCTAAGAAAACAACTGTAGAAAATCATATTACTACTCACTATTATGTGAGCGTTGAAAAGCAAGTGCCGGGTGATTTTCCTACTGTGGAAATTCCAGAAAAAGTTCTGAGTGAAAATCCTACAGAAGTTCCAATTGCTGAAAATGAAGCTCTTGAAGTTACTCGTTGGGTGACTGTTCTTGCAGATGGAAGTCTGAAAGAAATCAAACCTGCTGAAAAAGGAACTCATGCAGCTCCATTGTTTATTGGGAGCCGTGAGGACTATCACTACAATGGAAAAACAACTCTTGAAGAATCTGTAACTACTCATTACTATGATGCAGTAGAAAAAGGTATTCCGGGTGACGCACCTGTAGCTGAAAACCCTGATAAGGTGTTTACAGAAGTGCCAAATGAATCGCCTGTACACGAACTTCCAGAGAAAGTTTTGACAGAAGTACCGGGTGATGCACCTATTCATGAGTTGCCAGAAAAAGTTCTAACAGAAGTACCTAATGAAGCACCTGTACATGAACTCCCAGAAAAAGTCTTGACGGAAGTGCCAAGTGATTCTCCTGTTCACGAATTACCTGAATTGGTTGTTACTGAAGTTCCAAAAGACGCTCCAGTTCATGAATTAGGAGAGTTTGAAATTCCAGAAGAGCCTAAGAAAGACGAAGTACCTGCTCCTATACCATCAGTCATCAAGGCAGAAGTTCCTAAGAAAGAACTTCCTAAGACTGGTCAAGAGGAAGAGTCAGGAACACTTCAAGTTCTTGGAGCTATTCTTGGATTAGCTGCTTTAGGATTGACATTAAAATCTAAGAAACAAGAAGATTAGATTTAATTGGAATAAATTAAATGTAAAAGAGGAAAGATTTTATCTTCCTCTTTTTTATTTTATATGATATAATAAATCTATAAATAAAAGTTGAAAGGAAAAAAGAAATATGAATCAAGAAGAATTAGATAAGAAAAGATTTGAAGAACAAGAGGAAGAGGCTCTTGATGTATTAGCTGATATTGGCGTTCCATTTGGGCCATGTGGTGAACCTCTTGGGATTTGATTGATTAATATTTGATAGAGAAGAGATGTATAAATTTTTACATCTCTTTTTTTGTTTTATACTTCAAAATTTGATAAAATGTAATATGTTATAAATAAAATAAAAGTAGGTAAATTTTTATTATGAAAAAAGAATTGAAAATGGCCTCTCTATTTTCAGGAGTGGGGGGGGGTAGACCTTGGTTTTGAACAGGCAGGTTTCGCAACTGTCTATGCCAATGAAATTGATGTATATCCAGCTCAAACGTTTGAAGAAAATTTTGACATAAAAGTAGATGTGAGAGATATTACAACTATAGAAGCATCAGAATTGCCAGATTTTGATGTCTTGCTTGCTGGTTTCCCTTGCCAAGCCTTTTCTTTAGCAGGTAAACAGCTAGGCTTTGATGATGCTAGAGGAACATTATTCTTTGATGTGGCAAGAATTATATCTAAAAGAAAGCCTAGAGTTGCATTTTTTGAAAACGTTAAAAACTTAGTCTCTCATGACGAGGGCAGAACTTTTTCAGTTATTACTAAAACACTAGAAGACCTTGGTTATCATATATCTTATAAAGTGATGAATTCGGCCAAATATGGGAATATTCCACAAGGACGAGAACGAATTTATATTGTGGCCTTTAGAGACATTGAAGACTTCAATAACTTTACAATGCCTGATGAAATTCCACTAACCACTAAATTAGAAGATGTCATTGACTTTAAAAATTCTGTTGATGAAAAATATTATTATTCTAGGAAGAAAAATAAATTTTATGATAAGTTAGAGGAAGGAATAACAAGAAATGATAGGATTTATCAATGGAGAAGAAAATATGTCAGAGAAAATAAAAACAGATTAATTCCAACTTTGACGGCCAATATGGGCACGGGCGGTAGCAACGTGCCGTTGATTTTAACGGAAGATGGGCGAATTAGGAAACTAACCCCAAGGGAATGCTTCAATGCTCAAGGCTTTCCTAAAGACTATAAATTCCCTAATCAAAGTAATTCTAGACTATATAAGCAAGCAGGCAATAGTGTTTCTGTTCCAGTTATAAAAAGATTGGCTGAGGCCATTAAAGATAGTTTGCAATAACTCAAACCCTAAGAGATGTATTTGTTTTTACATCTCTTTTAATGTTGACTAAAGTATACAAAAGATGATATAATTAAATAAGGAAAAACTAATTAAACAGTGAGGTAATACATGATTATTGATACAGAAAGGGTGAAAGAAACTCTTTTTAATAAAGATATACCAGTCCGGCAACTAGCAAAACATACAGGGATTGGGGCATCAACTATTTCACAGCTTCGTTTAGGACGGAAACAATTCAAGAACCTCAGAGAAGAGACTCTTGAAAAAGTACAAATCTACAATGATGAAATGGATAAATTTATAGGAGATTAAAAATGAATTTTAAAGAATTTTCAGCTATTTTTAAAAGATTATTTAAGTTTTTAGGTGTTACAAAATCAGAATTTAAAAATTCATCTGGTGGAGTAAAAATTAGTTTTGGCCCAGAAGTGGTTGTGATTAGCCATAAAAATCAAGAACAAATTGTTTATCCACTAGGCGCTGACTTAAGCAGCATTGAAGATACTTGGGAAGCACCAATCGCAAACATTGCTCAATTCGTAGAAGATATGTCTTCTAAGTTCTTTTCTTTACCCTTAACTGGGGATTTTAGGTTTCTAGTTTCTGCCGATTCTCTCTATCTTGAAACAGATAAGGGAGAAATATGTCTAAGTGATGATTATGGTTTTTTTCAATCAGATAAAGGGTCTTTGAAAGTTATTCCTGAGTTAAAAGAAGAAGAATCAGAGGCATTGAGTGATTTTCTTGTTGATTATAAGTTTATGGACGCAACTGATGGCCTAAAAGAATTTAATCAACGTGCTCAATTTTTGAGTAATTTTGTATTTCATGATAATAAGGTCTTCTCTTTTTCTAATGGCCAAACAATTCGTTGGAAATACTTGATGCATCCATATTCTAATAAATATATTGAAAGAACAGAGTTTGTTCACTTCTTGTCTGAATTAAAAGCTTCTAAAGAGGCGCGTGTTCAGATGTCCTTTAATAAGAACACCATTGATATTACTATTTTCTATAAGAATTTAACAGTTCAAAGAAGCTTTAAGCTACTTGATTTGCCTGAATTGTTTGTAAAACAAGCTAATTTGTCATCTTTATTCTTTGGGGCTGGTGATTCTGAAACTGAAAAAATGGTTTTGCTTGATTTGCCAAGCATTGATAAATTCTTAAACGCTCATGAAAAAACAGGTACAAAAAATGATGGTTTGTACGCTGTTATGGATTTTAAAGAAAACATTCTTTATGGCTGCAAAAAAGATAAGGTCTTAATTCCATCTAGGCTATTGCAATATCAGGCAATGAATGGTTTTGATGTAAGTCAAGAAAAATCAGTTGGCCTTTCAACTTATATGTTGAGGCATATGTTGAAGTATAAGAATATTGAGTATTTAAAATTGTATTTCCCAGAAGTTCCTGAGAATCAAGTATTGATTAACTCTAGAAGAAGTCATATTTTTGTTAAAATTGGCAAAAATATGTTCATTACTGTTGCTTTACGACATATCTGGAATCTTCCATTCACTGTGCTTGATGATATTCAAAACCGTGCATTTCTTCGTAGTTTTGGGGCTGAAATTGGGCGATACAGGCAAGACCATGACGAGAAAGATGTTGAACAGTTTATTGAACGTTTGAAACAAGAGTTTTTAATGACATTCTCATATGCCAAGGCCTTAGAGGAAGAAGAAAAACTTATTGAAGAAGAAAATAATAAAAAGAAAGGATAATTAATTTAATATGACATCAGAAAAAAATAAAGCTGTTTTATCAGACCGTTTCTACATTGAGGCATTACTTAATGTAAATGGTTTTCGGGTGGAAAATATTGTAAGTGACCAAAATACTTATGATAATCATAATTCTTATCACAATCCAGCTCATATGTGGTCTGTTGCTGAAAGGTGCTTAAACAATCCTCTTACAGCCTCATTCCCTAAAAATGAAATTGTTTGTTTGCTGCTTGCAGCTCTGTATCATGATGCCGGCTATGACAAAGATAAAACAGAAGTAGAAAACTTAGACACTGCTGTATTTGTATTTGAACAATCTTCAGCTTATTACCTGCTTGATTATGCTGACAATAAATTAATTCGGGATTTGATTTATGCTACAGATAATAGAAAAATCGGAAAACTTGGTACGGAAGAAGAACATAAGACTTTGAAGTCTATCCTGAAAGATGCAGATGTTTGCCAAACTTTAGGAGAAGATGGTGAACTATGGAGGGATTTGTTATCTGAAGAAATGGGCATGGATATAGATATTCAGTCCACGAAAGAATGGTTGTCCTCGTTTGAAATGTTGACAGATGCTGGTCAACAAATGAAAGATGATTTCATGAAGCTTAATTGATTAATTAATTAATTTAAAATATTTTATTTTAAAAAAAGATTGGCTATTTTTGAAAAACCAGTCTTTTTTGTTTTATAATAAAAGATGTAAAACTTTTTACAATATATTATTTTTTAAATCTCAATAAAAGAAAGGCTCTCATTTATAAAGATGAGAGATAAGGTAGACAAAAATGTCTAAAAACGAACTCAAATTTTCAAATATCAATATCGCTGACCGAGCAATGATGATTATCAAAAATTCAATTGACTCTCGTAAAGAAGCATATGGAAAAGCAGCCGCTGAGTTTCAAAATATTTTGAACTCAGGCATCATTAGATATGTCAAAATCCAAAAGTTTGGTGAAGGGCTTTTGGAGGCTACTCAGCATGACAACGATTTAATCGAAGTTATGTTTGACTTTTTGCACGGAAGTTTCTATGAATTGGAAATCGGCAAGAAACCAACGGTATCTTGGACTGAATTCCAATATACGGTTTTAATTGACCCAGATACAGCTTATATCCATAAGTTGGAGCTGGAAATTGAAAATGGCATTTTGGTAGGCATTTCACATACTGTGAAATCTGCCTAAAAAATATTTTTTAAAAAAGATTGGAATTTATGAAATTTCGGTCTTTTTTGTTTTATAATACTTTATGTAATTAATTTTAAAAAATATTTTTTCAATATAAGGAGTTTTATTATGGAAATTATTCTATTTTCTGTCGGTGTTTTTGTATATAGCTTAATGTTTTTGTACATCTCACCAAAAGCAAGAAGAATCTCATTGTACTTCATCATTGCATCATTCTTTGGAGTGATTTTAACGTTTGCTACAAATAGTGACATTGCGCGTGCTTTGGCATGTGCAGGTATCAGTCTGGCTTTAGTGTTTCCTTTTGCCACTAAAGATGGTCTGTTATCAGATGTATCAGATGAATACTAATTCGTTTTAAAAGATGGATATTATCCATCTTTTTTGTTTTATAATAAATTTTGTAAAACATTTTACAAAAATTATAATTTATTTTAAAAAAAAGGAGAATATAAAAATGAAATTAAGCATAACAGCTTTACAGAATGACAAAATTAACTTGAGTGGCATCTTTTATCAAGCTATGATGAAGATGATTCAAGGTTTAGATTTGGAACTTGAAGAATATGAGGTTGTATACCTTGAAGAACCTCTAATCACTGATTTCTACTGGGAAATCAAGTTTAGTCACAGGAACTTTGAGTATAAAGTTTCCTTAAAAGAGGACTTTGACGCTGCTCGCAATGAACCATATTCAGGAATGACATATAAATCCATTTTTGAATGTGATGTTCCGGGAGAAGACAACAAAACATACAATGTTGTTGTTTTCATGACAGACAATATGTCTTAGTTTAGTGAAACAATAAAATAAAAAGGCTTTTTAGGCCTTTTTTTATTTTGTCATTATTTCGTAATAAAATTTGACAAAAATAAAAATCTCAATATAATTAATGATGGATATAAATGTTTGATACAACAAAATAAATCAAATATTTTACCAAATAAAATTAACTTAATGATTTATAAAAGAGAAAGGTTCATTCATATGAATAAGAAATTTCGATTGGCTAGTTCTCTAGCACTTGCTGGTATTGTTGGATTGGGTTCTGCGCAAAATGTTTTTGCTGCTGAAAACACTCCTATTGTAAAACAGGAAAACTCAGTAACAGCTACAAATACAGATGCTGCAACACCTACCACTGAC
This sequence comes from uncultured Gemella sp., assembly GCA_938046645.1. GTDB lineage: Bacteria > Bacillota > Bacilli > Staphylococcales > Gemellaceae > Gemella. The sequence continues at coordinate 14,582 of CALIWM010000383.1, forward strand.
AAAACAGCAACGCCAGATAAAGTAACCACAACTACAGATAAAGTAGAAGCTAAAAGCACTGACAACTATATGGACATTGTAGGCAAGGATGTTAAGGCCCAACCAACAAAAGAATCCGAAGATACGGCTGCTGTTCGAAAAGAAATCTTTGGTGATAAACCACAAGCAACTGTGCAAACATCTGTTTCTACAGCTCCACTAAAAGCACCATCTGCAAAGCCTGCAACAGATACAAATGCTCAGACTTCTACTCCTGCACCTGCTGCCCCTAAAAAGGTACAAACAAGCATTTCTACAGCTCCATTGAAAGCTCCATCAGCAGCGCCTCAAAAGGATGAAGCTAAAAAGACTGATGCAGAACAAAAAAATCTTTATTTGACATCAGACGAACAAAACTTTTATGTCAAAACAGATGACAATGTAAAAGCTTTGACAGTTTTATTCTTCAACAATAAGCCTGCCACTGCTGACAAGACTAGCAATGTAACCAATGTTAAACTTTTCCGCAACCCAAAAACTGGTAAGCTTGATTACATTTTTGACCATTTCAGAAAAGAAGCTGAATTTGTTAAAGATGGATTCAAATTTGATGAAGCAACTGGAAATATCACAATTTCTAAATCTATCGTTCAAAAAGGTAAGGTTGAAGTTGTTGTTCTTCGTAAATCTGGTGGAACTCTGCTAGAAAAGCTAGATAAAGATGCTACAACTATCAAGTCTCAAAAAGACAATGTAAAAGCTAAAGAAGTTGAAAAACCTGTTGAAACTATTCGTGAATCAGTTTATCCAACTCCTAACGAAAATCTGACAGATAAGCCAGAACCAAATGAGCTTCCTAAAAAGCCAGTAGAGAAACCAGTAGAAACACCAACTACAGAAAAGCCAAATCTGGAGAAAAAAGAAGAAACTCCAAAAGTGACTGAAACTCCAGAAAAAGCTCCTGAGAAGAAAGAAGATGAGGGCGACAAGGACAAATCAAAAACACCAGTAACCCCATCAGAAACTCCTCAAAAGCAAGAAATTGGCAAAAAGGAAACTCCTGCTAAACCAACAGTAGGTAACAAGACACTTCCTAAAACTGGTGCTGAAGCACTAGGTATGCAATTTGCAGGCGGCTTAGCTGCCCTTGGCCTTGGTGGTGGAACATTGTTTAAACGTCGCAAGAAATAATAACAAAAAGACTAGAAATAAAATTCTAGTCTTTTATTTTGTGTCTTTATCTAATTTCATAATAATCTTTTGAGCAATTTTGTAAATAACTGGAACTGTAACAGAATTACCTAGTTGTTTATAAGTTTGTGTTTTGCTGCAAGGAAGAATAAAATCTTCTGGGAAACCTTGTAATCGTGCACATTCTCGCTCGGTTAATTTTCTGGGATTCTTGCCCTCTTGTTCTAAAAGAATCTCGTTGCCATCCTTACAGTAATGAGCAACCAAAGTTCGTGTGTATTCAGATTCAGGATTGACCAATGAATAACCAAAACCTTTCCCAGCCTCCAGATTCCTTTTCTTTCTTCTTTTGAGACCATCCCATGCCTTATCAGATATTGTATATTTCTCAGAAACATTTTCTTCTAAAATATCTCCAACAAGAGCTTTTTCAAAAATTCCAAATTTTTGAGGTTGGTTTTCTATCCCAATAGGAAAATCAAACAAATGAGGATTTGAAACTGAAGACTTTAGAAAACCAACTAGATAGATTCGTTCCCTATTTTGAGGAAGCCCAAAATCTTTTGTATTCAATACTTTATATTGGACATCATAGCCTAATTGGTTCAATGTCTCTAAAATTACTTTCAATGTATTGCCTTTGTCATGTGCTATAAGGCCCTTTACATTTTCCAGCAAAAAGGCTTTAGGTCTCTTTTCTTTTAAAATTCGAGCAACATCAAAAAATAAAGTTCCTCTTGTGTCTTCAAAACCTTTCTTTAGACCAGCATGAGAGAAAGCTTGACAGGGAAAACCTGCCAATAAAATATCATGGTCAGGAATATCAGATGCTTCTATCTTAGTAATATCCCCCCCCGGTTTAGTTCCGAAATTTTCTTGATACGTTTGCCTTGCAAATTTATCTATTTCACTAGAAAATACAGTCTCTGTCCGTCTGGTTTGGTCAAACCCCAAACGAAGACCACCAATTCCAGCAAACAAATCAATTGTTTTGTAACGAGTCATAATTTATTTAAGCTATTTCCTTCCTGTTGCTATTGTTGTTTCTTGATTAATATAAATTTGGATTTGGGTTGAAAATTTGTATAAAAATTGACTTTGTTTCTTTTGTCCAAATTTTGACATCAGCAGGAGAATAATTCGTCTGAATTTCTTCACAAATCAACAATAAGGGAGAAAGTTCTTCTGCTTCTTTTTGTTTTTTTAAGTTTTGTAGAATTCCTGATTTTTCATAAATTTTTGATTGATGATTTTCTAACTCAGTGGATTCTTCATCATTTGAAATACTAACGGCATTGTAATACCCGACAGCCTCTTGATAGGCTTTGTCCAAACTTGTAAAAATCCCCAAATTGCTAAAACATGTCTTAGGCAAAACCACATTGGAACTTGAACTAGTAAATTCTATTTTTTCAGAAACTAAATATAATTTCATTTTTGAACCTTTCAACAAAATATCAACTCTGCCTATTATTTGCATCAGATAAGACAGAGTTGCTTTTGTTTAGTTTAATCCTTTCATTTCATCATTTCTTCTAAACTGATATGTTTGTGGTATTTAGAAACTTCTTCTTTAGAGAACTCGAACACGCGCCACTCAGGTTTCTCATAAGTTTCGCCATTGAAACGAAACACCTTTTCAACATCTAACATCTCTTTACAAAGCTTCTCAGCGATTGTTTTTGAAGTATAGATTGAAACAGGTAAATCACTTAATACAACAAAGACATTTTCATCTTCAGCAAAAGTCTCGAATTGACTGATTTGGTATCGCTTGTTATAACCATAAGAATAAGAGCCGCCCATCTTTTTATTAAGATAGAAAATTTTTCCATCAGTTTCAAAACCAACAAAATAACGTGTTTTTTGTTGTGCTGCCAAAAGCTCCTGAGCTTTATTGATGATTTTGTAGTCCTTGTATCCTTCTAGCTCTTTCCCAGACAGTTCAGAAACCCATTTTTCATAAGTTTTAGCTGACCGTTTTGTAAGAGCCTTAACTCCATGAAGAAGTTTGAATGAAGAAATAAGGCCTAAGTCATACAATTTAGAAGAAACTAACAGGCGCTCTTTTTCTTCTTGTTCTTTGAGTTTTTGGCTGATTTTTGCCAATACAGAAGCCATATAGGCAAAGTCAACACGAACACCTTGAACAGCATAATCTCCGATTTGTTTTGAAGCCAAATAATAGTCAATAACAGTAGAATTAAATACCCAAGTGAGAATAAATTCATCTTCATCAATTCTAAAGTTAGGGCAGTTTTCTGACCAAGAACTTGCACTTACATAACGAACCTCAGTAAAGTCAGGTTTGTATTCAATATCTTTTATGGCGTTGAAACCTTGGTAGACTGTAGCCCCAAACGTTGTTACTCGTTCTTTGCTCTTTCCCCGGTTTGCCTTGAATTTGCGGCCATCAACCTTTCCATCCGTTAAAGTCTGAGGAATGTAAACTGTATCGTTCTTTTGAACAAAATCATTGACTTGTTTTACAATATCAGCAAACGGAAGATATGGATGGCTTTCAATCTGAGCATCAGCATTGGAAAACACCACATATTGGTTGAATTCTAGACTTGCAATATCTGTTGGTGGTGTAGGTACACTTAACAGGTCTCCACGCTCTAAAAGGCCAAGGATTAGGTTAAAAATGAAGTAACGAGAAGCAAGTAGGTCTTTGTCAAGATTTTCATTGGTGGCGCGTGATGCGAAGCTGTTCTCAGTCAATTTAACTTTATCAGCATCAGCCCAAGCCATCCACACATTTTCATTATTCCGGACAATAATACCTACTTGATTAGAGTGGAATTTTTGAGAATAAGTTAGTTTGTGGTCTTTGTTCAAAGAGTAATTCTTGTTGTTTCGTGACATCTTGATAAAGGAAATTCCTTTTTTAGATGGTACGAGGTAATCAAGAGCTGCTGATGATGAAGACAGTAATTCTTCAACACTTTTTACTTCTGGAATATTGGTAAGCAAAGAAATACGAGGAAGGTCTTCATCTAAGAAATATACTTTTTGATGAATAGATACAGGCGTTTCTAGTTCTGCCTGAGTTCCTTGCAGTAATTGCTTAAATTCTACTGGAAAACCTAAACGGTACTCTAGGGCGTAAAGGTCTGCTGATTTAACAAAGAGCTTTTGCTGATTGAGTTCAATTTCTTGTTGCAGTTGCTCCCGGATAGCAACTTGCTTTTGATACATCTCTTTCAGCATTGATTCAAGTTCAGCTTTTTTAACCTCAAATTCTTCTTTCATATCTGCCAGTTCAGGAACATCAAAAGAATCAGCAAGAGTTAATTGATTCATTTGAGTCTTAATGTCATTAGATATTGCCAGAGCATTATTTTTACTTTCTTCAATAGCAAAGCTTGTTGTTCCTGTGTTAGAATTGTTTTCTAGCTCAGATTGATATAGCTTTACCCAATCTTTCAGAACTGGTATTTTGAAGCCATTAACAGAAATCACATAAAGATTATTTTCACTTAAATAGTAAGGGTATTTTATACTTAGATTATCCATCAAGTGTTTATACCAGTCTGTTGGCTTGGTTACTTTGATTTGCTTGATTTTGCCTGTTTTTACGGCCTCAAAGCTAAAATCACCAGACCATTCTTCTGTTTTAAATCCTGTTTCACATACATGAATTCCATGAGATAGGGCTTTGAGGTCTTGTTGAGGAATAACCTCTTTTAATTGGTCATAATAATTAGTTTGAGCCGCCCAGTCTTCCCAGTCAATAAGAGGAAAATCGGATTTTAAAGTAACATATCCCTGCGGCTTTTTACTGAAAATTGATTCATTTGATAGGTTGTCACGAAACTCCTCGTATTGCGCGTGTTTTTTGTTTAATTCGTCATCCAAAGGATTTAAGTTTGAATTGATGTTATTGTATTTCATTTATTTGTTCTCCTTGTTTTTATTTAACTTTTATACTATTATACCACATTTATCGCAAAAGCGATAGCTAAAGCATTGAAAAAACACCTTTTTTAGGTGCTTTTTTCTGTGTTAAGTTATTTTCCTTCACTAAAACAACTTAGTAATGGTTGATTTCTATGTCTTTGATTGAGTTGTCTTCTACATTTTGTAAAATCCAATTCCAGTTCAACCATTTTGGTTGAAAATTATTTAAGAAGTAAACATTAGTAGTTCCTTCATTGTAATCAAAGACTATTTCAATTATATCATTGAAAATAGTAATAACATTGTTATTGTTGTTATCAGAATTGAATCGTTGATTCCAAAGGCTGTAATCACCTTCAGAATCCCCAACACGGTCTAACTCATTCATGAGCCGGCCGTAGTTCTTGTTGGGCAGAGATTCCATAATTTCAACAAATTTGTCTGAAGTAACAATGTTGATGTCATTTGCAATTTCTTTGAGTGTTTCGATTTTCATGATTTTATACCTACCTTGACTTTCTATAATCAAGGCCTTTCTTTTGTTAATTTTAAAAAATATTGTAAAAAAGTTTTACATTCAGTATTATAAAAGATGTCGAAAATTGAGCGTTTACTTTTGGAAACAAAAGTGATATAATGTATTCAATCAATTAAAAATTCAATATTAATTATTCAAGAATAGGAAAGGGAAAAAGTTATGACCTCTATAAAACATAAGCCTAAAGTAAAAGATGTTCTAGGAAAAGATGAAATTTTGCGTATTCTAAAGTCTAAGAGAATAACCAGAGCAGCAAAGAAAGCAATGCTGAAGCTTGAACTCGCTGGTGAAAATAAAACCGTAATACCTGTTCGTACAATGCTGACCATTGCTGGATATGATATTTATGAAGTCTATGTTTCTTTTCATCCTTACTACAGAATAAAGCCAGAAAAGAAAATTATAGAACTTGATAAAACTTTGAGTGACGAGCAAAAACAATTTCTATTGGCTCACATTTTTGCTAAAGTTATTATTTTTTAGGAAAAAGGAGAAAAATAAAATATGGCATACACATTACTAGTAACACTAAAAGAAACGGGCAATAAACATTTTCTTTACAAGAAAGATTGGCGTAAGCTGATTGCTGAACCTGTTCCTGATTTAAGGGATAAAGATGCAATAACCCTGTTCTTGATGAAGCATAAAGATATGATTCGTCTTTATAAAAGCAAAAAGGCCACAAGTAACATTAAGAACAGTTTGACTTTCAAAGACATTGAAAAGATTGATGTAATTGAATTATCTGATGAATTGTTGAAACCTAAATTTGAAAGTTGTCCAAATTGTCATTCAACAAAAGTTGTTGTTACTGAATTTATCAAATATGAAAATGTTTATGATTTTGATTCAAAAGAAAATACATCAACATTAGTTACAAAAACTGGAATGACAAGCGATTCTGTTATTGACTCTTATCATTGTTCGGAATGTAATATGAATCTTAATTTCTTTGACTTTAGTGGTTTTACGGAATGAAATTAATTATCAAATATGTTATAATAGATGAAGTAATAATTAAATAAAAGGAGAACATTATATATGTCACAAAAACTACGAGGATTTGAATTGGTAAAAGGTGAAACAGATGTCAGTCTGTTGCCACAACGGTCTACTGCACATTCAGCAGGTTATGATTTTATTGCTGCTAAAACAGTTTCTATTGAACCGGGTGAAATTAAATTAATCCCTACAAATGTTAAAGCTTATATGCAAGAGGGAGAAGTTCTTTATCTGTTTGACCGGTCTTCTAATCCTCGTAAACGAGGTATTGTCCTGTCTAACTCTGTCGGAGTAATTGACAAGGATTACTATGGAAACCCTGATAATGATGGTAACATTCACGCGCAATTCACTAATATTACAGATGAAACAGTAGTAATTGAAGCTGGTACTGCTATGATGCAAGGGGTATTCATGCCGTTCTTGATTGCTGATGGTGATGAAGCTACTGGGCAGCGCGTGGGCGGATTCGGAAGTACAGATAAGTAAAATATAAAAATCAAAAAGGCAAGGCTCTAGTTTAATCAAGATAAACTGAATAGAGCCTGCTCTTTTTATAAAAAATAATGGAAAAGTGAGGTTTTGGAAGATATGGGCATGATGAGAAGTCAGAAAATTAGACTGAAGCTAACCAAAGAACAAGAGCGTCTTGCATGGTGGTATAGTAAGGTTTCTCGCAATTTCTGGAATCTTCTAGTTGATATTGACAAACGTAATAATAAAGGCGAATTTGATGAGATTTTGAATAAAAATGGAAATAAGACCTATCATTCAAAATTCTACGACAGAGAGATATACAGCCTCAACGAATCTGATTATCGTAATCTTGCTAAGATTGTTGCCACTAAAAATTATGACAAAAATAAAGAGTTGTGGTCTTGGTACTATCAACCCAATCAATCCTTTATCTATGCTTCCCTTTCTAGAGAATTGGTGAAAATTAGGAAACAAAATAAAGGGCGATTGAACTTTAGGAGTGTTGATAAAATTCAACCAAATTTTAATATTTGTTGTAGTACATCTTCTAACAAGAAGCGCCCTAGTCGTATTTATCTGAAAGATAGCGGCAAACTCCAAATACCAACTATCGGAGATGTGCGTTTTGGTTCTGTTAGAGCAGGTTTCAACTTATCTTGTAAAAAACAAGTTGCGAATATCTCTTTTGATGGAAAATATTGGTACTTGTCCTATACTGAAGATATTGAAATCAAAACAGATGATTTGCCAGATTATACGGATGGTATCGGAATTGATTTGGGAATCAAGACACTTGCGACGGTATCTGATGGAACTAGCGTACCCAATATCAAGATGTTCAGACGAGTTCGTATCTTGAATAAACGTTTAAAGCGACTACAACGTAAGGTCTCTCATAAATACCTTATCAATAAATGCAACAAACACAATAAAACAAAGAATATTATTAAGTTAGAAAGACAAATTAAGTTGATACACCGTTCATTAAAGAACATTCGTATCAACCATATTCGTAAATTTGTCTCAGTTTTAGTTAAAAAACAACCACAATATATTGCAATTGAGGATTTGAATGTAAAAGGAATGATGAAAAACAAACATCTCGCAAAAGATATTATTAATTGTTCTTTTTACGCTATCAGAGAACATCTTATTAGAAAGGCGATTGAACGTCATATAGCAGTTAGGTTGGTGGATAGATTTTATCCCTCTAGTAAGACTTGCTCAAATTGTGGCAGTTATAAAAAAGATTTAAAACTCAATCAACGAGTCTATCATTGTGATAACTGCCAAGAAACGATAGATAGAGATTTCAATGCCTCCTTGAATATTGCAAAAACAGACAGATATGTACTAGCTTAATTAAATTGAATTGTTTTATTGCCTTTGGAAACTAGAGGAAAATAGTTTTAGTGGTAGGTCAGCCGTGAAGCCGAACCACTTTAATATAGACGCCCTGAAAAATATGAGTATATCAAACAAAGAGTAGCGTAAGCGAAATTTGGCTCAATATGGGAATGTCAATCGTGTTATTCAATTTCTGATTTTTCGCACTTTTGACTTACGGTTTCAATCTACAGATGATAGATTCGGCTTCAACACTAGAGCATAAAGATTTTATTTAAAAATAAGGAGAATTGAAAATATGAATAAAGAAAAAATCAACAAGGTTATTAGTGTGTACAACTATAAGAAGCGGTTTTTCTTGGAATTTGATGAAGAGCAAGGGTGGATTATCGCTGACAATATTGCTGAATCCTTGAAACGGAAAGAACGTGTAGAAGTTTCCTTTGATAGAGTTCCAAAAGTAAGCTTTGTGTTTATCACTTCTATGTTGGGAAAACTTTTAATATGTCATGGGTTTTCTGTTAAAGAACTTGAAGAATATATTTTCTATACTGGATTAAATGTAGGCATAGAAGCTCAAATTGAAATGGCTATTCAACAATTTTCTTCCAGACCTATAGTAACAATGACAGAGTTCAGACGAAAAAAGAGAGGATTGAGGAATGAAGTCTAAAAATAATCCAAAAACATTGTGGCTTATTGGTTTCTCTGCAATGTTTATATTGTTGGCTGCTACTCTAGCGCCGCAAGAAGTCAAATTGCTTTTATTTACATTGATTGCTAATTTTTGATACAAAATTTTGTGTCTTAATATAAGAACTAGAACAAAACAAAAAAGCACTTGAAATAATTTTCAAATGCTTTTTTGTTTTGTTTCTATTCTAGAGGTGAAAACTCAATAGCAATATCCTTACCGATATGTTCTTGTCCTACAAAAATAACCCGGTTTTTAGATTGTTTTGTGGAATCATAAATTTTATTTGAAAGACAAAGCTCTCTAGAAGCTAATTTAATGATTTCGTCTGAAAAATCATCCGCTTTTTCTAAATCTACATAATATATGCGCTGGTTCGTAGGTACAGCAATGACCTCAAAAACCTTAATAAGGTAGAAAATGTTTTCAATGTTGTTAGAAAAAATACAGTAAGTTACATTACCATTTTTTCGAATATTCTGTTCTAGAGGCCCAAACTCAGCAGCTAGGTCAGTGATAACTTCTTTCATAAGTTTTTCAATATCCAGAACAACGTCATCCTCATCATACTTTAAGCAATCCTTAAAAACATTGTCAACGCCAAATACGTTTGATGAATAGTCTTTTTGAACATTAAACCATTTTTCAAAAACTTCTTTGAATTTATCTTCAAAGATTTTTAATTGATTTTCTTGGAAATACATTTTCATAAACATTAAATATTGATTTAATGTTGAGTATGATACGGTATTGACGAAAATTGGCCGGTGGCAATTGTTGATTAAGGCCATGTCAATTAACATCTGCGATTCCAAAGAAACAATAGAATCCTCAGTGTAATTAATTTCTGTAGGATAAGAAATTTTGTATTTGTCCAGAAACTCTTTTAGTTTCATTGAGCCATCTTCTGAGATAATAGTATTTAGAGCTTCACTCCAAGTTATACATTGATTATTTAATTTAACCATTTGGTTTTTTCTCCTTTATTTAAAATAAAATATTTGTAAAATAAAATTATTTTTACATAGATTATTATATCCGAAAAACATTTGAATTGTGCGTGATAAAGGTGTATAATTATTGTATAGCAAACGCTATAGAAATAAAACCTTTTGGGAAAGGAATAAAAATGAAAGAATATATTTCACATATTAAAAATATGAAGCCTAAAGCTATTGAGGTGTCTTCTGTAGTTTTTGGCCGATTTGTTTTAGAAAAACTAAATAAACTATTTTTTGATTTAGTTGCAATACTTTGGACAACATATACTATTCGATTTGTTGAAATTGAATCAAATATTTCTGGACTTATCGCTGTTATTTGTACGTTCTATGTAGCAGCACCTATCGTAAATCTATTAAATCATAGAAGTTTTGAAAGATTTACAGTTAATTTTATCAGAGGTTTCCTGTATTCTATTTTGACATTGCTTTTGACAGCGGAAATAAAAGATGCCAATGCAAAGGAAGCTGAAAGTTTGTTTTGGTTTTTCTTAGTATGGTCTATTGTTTATTTGATTGTTAAAAAAGCAATACCTTATTTCTTTAACAAGTATGTAAATGATAAAATTTTAAATATGAATTATTTGAAATATCATATTGGAGAAAATAATGGCTCTGAGGGTGTTAGTGTGTTTATTGATGCCAAAGAAGAAGATGCTAAGAAACGCTTTGAAATCATTAATAAATATGCTGTCAAACCTGACTATCAAGGAATTGTTGAATTATCATTCTTGAAACGTGAATCTAATTCTGGATTCGATTATTCTTATATTTTAAAAGATAAAGTAGAACGAGAATTTACAGATTTTAACACTATTTATCATTTTGTATTTGATGTGTTTCCTTTAGGGATAGATATTCCAGATGCCTTTACTCTAACTAGTTTTTCATTGAGTAACCAAGTGATTTCAATTGCGTCAAGTTTAGAAGTAATTGAATTGCCTGTAGGTATTGCCAAAATGAAATCAAAAGATGAAAAGAAAGAAGATAAATAATGGATTTTGATAAGTACCCAAAAAGCTTCTCTGTAATGTCTGATGAAGCAGCAGAAACATGGAAAACTGAGATATGGATATTGAACGAATATAGAAGTTCTAAGAATGAACTTCACTTTCATGGGTATAATGCAAAACTTGTGCCATTACCAGAATGGAAAAGATTCGATGCTAGTAGTGACTGGTCTCAAAAACGGATTAAAACATGTAAGGAATTTACATCTGATTTTGATGGCCTTGTTTATATGGATAAAGTCTGTGTATCAAATTTAGATAAAGATGAAAGGACGAAAAATAATATGGAAGAGGTAGTGTTTACGGATAAATACTTTTTAGTGAAACTTCTTTATAGGCTTCTAGAAAAACCTTCAAAAGTAAAAATCCAGAAAACTCTCTATCTTCTTTTTGCCTTTTATGGTGCAACTTATGGTCGCCTCCAAGATGATAATAAAGGCGATAATGATTTTTCTGAACAAAGTTATCCAGAAAACTTATTTTTCGCAAACTTTGAAGCATGGAAATATGGCCCTGTAGAAATTGATGTTTATGACGATTTGAAAAATGTTAGTTATTCAGAAATGGACTTAACTGATGATGCGATTGATAATTTCTTCAATACAATAGAATTAAAAAATGTAAAGCTTTTTATTGAAAATATCGTCAATCAAGTTAATAACATTGATGACTTCACCTTGATTTATAGAGTTCATGAAGACAGCTCTTGGTCAAATATTTATTCTCCTGCCACTGATGCTTCTCATCTTTCTATGGATAATTCATCTATTGTCAGAGAATATATAGAAAAATATGTATAGTTATTTTTTAGTCTCTTTTATTCTGTTATTCTGTTGAAAACATTGAATAAAGGAGATTTTTTTATTGACAAATTATAACATAAGTGATATAATAGTCTTGTAGGTTTTTGAGGGGTCGTCCGGCTTCGACAGGCGATTGGACTTCTCAACCTCGCACCGAGTGATGACGTTATCTATCAACTTAAACATAACTGCAAACAATTTTGCTACTGATATGGCTGCCTAAGCATTTGCTTAGATGAAGCTTTACATATCAATTGAATTTATCATATAGTCTACTTAGAATAGTTAGACGAGTACCTGTTTTATGTGCCGGTAAAACAACTACTTCAAATTACGGTAATCGCCTTGAAAGAATTCTCGGATTTTAAGGTTAAATAAGAGATATGAATAGTAGGTTTGTGCATTTACTGTTGTTCAGAAAATAAAAAAATGTAACAGTGCGTAATAAGGTTGATTGGAATGATTGTTTGGACGTGGGTTCGACTCCCACCGGCTCCATTGTTTTATTTTTGGTCTCTTAGCTCAACTGGAAAGAGCAATCGTCTTCTAAGCGACAGGTTACAGGTTCGAGTCCTGTAGAGACTATATGCAAGCTGATTTTGCAGTGTTTCAGCGAGTGTAAAATACCTCTATAACTGTCGATACTTTATTCTAGAGGTACGCCCCGATAACGGTGAGATTTGTTATCATGCCCCACGGCTTTAAGTGGTGACGACAGTGGTTCATTCAGAATAATAAATCTGGATAGATAAGGCTGGTGAGATAACTCGCATAAAAAGGTTTAATGGTAAGTGCAATCCTTTGAGTTATCAAGAATAAAAACCAAGCTGCTAGTTCTAATTAATTTATTAGAATGAATCCCTTATGGATGTCAAAGTCTTATAAGGGAATGTTATTTTTTGCAGATAATGTTTTACTGGTAATGGTAGTAACGACTAACCAAATACCTGCTACACATTTGTCTACAACATAAAGGAACAAGGGCCGCCTTAAAAGAACACGGTTGCGAAAGCCAAATCTGTCTGTGGAAAAACAGAGACTTGCCCTAAGATATGCGCTGTTAGTCTTAAAGGGTACAAGACACTGCTTTTTAGCAAAGACTCAGGTTCGACTCCTGTGCAGTGCTTAAAACAAAAAACATGTAAAATTAATTCACGGGGGAGTAATGCTAAAAAGTAAATCTTGGACTCGAAAAAAACTAACCGAGATGTTGTATCATGCGTTTATAGGTACTTTGGCAGATAATGCAATCGAAATTGGTTGGGTATTCTGTTTTAGTCTTTTAGCAGATAAGAATTTAGTAGAAAGAATAACCGTTCTTTTTGGTGTTAATGATGCTTTCTGGGTTGTTCTATCATCTACCTACTACACAGCTAAATCCTCTATGACAGCAACAATGCCTAAATTAATAGAAAAATATGGTTTGGATTTAGAATCTAAAATTGTAAAGAACCATATCTACTTGTTCTACCTTATGCTTATACCTTCAGCGGTAGGTAGTTTTGTATTTTTGCCAAAATTATTACTTATTTTAGGAGTTCCCTCTACGGATTTGCCATTTTATATCCCTTATTTTCAGTTATCAATCATTTCACTTCTCATAGCTTCCCCTTGGGCAAGTTTCATAACAACTTACTTAAGAACAAAAGGCAGAAGCAAAGAAGCTACAGTTTTAGACCATGCTATAGCATGGTCTATGTTAGGGGGTATTTTCTTTACAACTCATATTCTACATTTTGGTGTAAATGCAGCTATGATTGTAAATATAATTACTAATCCAATTCCTTTATATTGGTTTTTATGGAAGAAACCTATTCCTCAATTCTTTTCTAAAGGGTTTGAATTCTCTTGGAAAGAAATAAAATCCTATTGGAAAAATGTTAAGTGGGAATTGATAAGAAGGTTAGCTCCAAGGTTATCTTCCATCATTGGTGTTGGCTTAACGATTACAATTAATCCCATTTATGCAGGTATTAAATATTGGGTTACAAATCTTATGATGTTACCTGAAGGTTGGGTGAATTCCATGTCAGGATTGTTAAATAGTCATGTATCTAGAAATGTAGGTTTAGATGAAGAAACACCTTACGAAGATAATAAGTTTATCTTCTGGAAGGCAACTGTCGGGGCTTTATCTTCGATAGTTTTACTTTATTTGATTACTTATTTTGGTTTGTTCTGGCTGCCTTCATCAATATATCAGGGGTTAATTTCTCCAATTATTTGGTTGTTTTTGCCTGTTAAGATTATAACTAATTTACGTTATTATATGTGGTTATCTATCAGCAGGTCATATCGACATGACTTAAATGGTACAGCTCAGTTAATTTATGCAATTCCAATCGCGATATTATCCCCTATCTTACTTTGGCTGTTCCTGTATTGTTTACGACTAAGCTTCGAGTCTATTTTTGCAGTTGAGGCTATAGTGGGGATTGTACAATGGGTTGGAACTGAGATTTATTTTAGATATAATCTTGTGAAACGGGTTATCTAAAAAATAATAATATGAAATAAAAAGGATGTAGAACAAATGTCAGACACTTATATTTTAGGCTCAAAAGATGGAAGATGGACACAATTAAGAGAAGTTAAAAACTCTTTTTATTGGCATATGAATATTTGGCTTTCTTTGTGGGTAACAAAACTGTTACAATAAATTTATAAAAATGTACAAGAGCATATAAAAATTTATGTAAGAACAGAAAGCCCTTCGTATCTAGTGATAGGTGCGAACTCAACGTTAAATGCTTTGAAGTATTTCAGAAAAAGGAACTAGATATTACTCTGATGAGCAACTCAGAGAGTTGAAAAACAATTTAAGTTCACAGAGAGAAGAGAAAGTAGTAGCCTATTGTAGAGTTTCTACAAAGTCACAAAAAGATGACTTAGAAAAACAAGTAGAAAATGTTAAATCCTACATGTACGCTAAAGGTTACTCTTTTGAAATCATTACAGATGTTGGTTCTGGTATCAATTATAAAAATAAAGGTTTGCAACAGTTGATTTCGTTAATTGATTCAAATCAAGTTACTAAATTGGTTATTCTTCATAAAGATAGACTAGTACGTTTTGGTTTTGAGTTAATTCAACTACTTTGTGATTTGCATGATGTCAAAATTGAGATTATTGACAACTCTGAGAGAAACAAAGAGGAAGAACTGACTAATGATTTGATTCAAATCATTACAGTATTTGCAAATAGACTTTATGGTTCAAGGTCTAAAAAGACCAAGACACTAATTGAAAGGATAACTGATGTTACGCGGGATGAAAATCGCACTTGATTTAACTGATGAACAAGTGCAACAGATGTGGAAGTCTGCTGGGGTTGCTCGTTGGTCTTATAACTACGCTATAACTAGAGCTAAAAAGCATTACTTAAATTACTTAGAAAATAATACATCATCTAAAACTTTGACTGAGGGTCAAATTCGTAAGGAATTAACTGTGTTGAAAAACACAACACATCCTTGGTTAAAAGAGGTGGGGTCTAATGTCATTAAACAAGCTGTTAAAGATTGGAATGATGCTAGAATTAGGTTCTTCAAAGGGTTAGGTGAAGCTCCTAAGTATAAGTCAAAAAATATTTCAAAACCGAGCTTTTATGTAAATTATGAGAATTTAAGAAGAGTAAATGGTGGATTTAGAGGGGAGAAGTTAGGTTTTGTAAAAACAACCCAACCTTTACCTAGAATACCTAAAGGCTCACATTATAAAAACCCTCGAATTTCTTTTGATGGTAAATATTGGTATTTGTCTTTCTCTTACGAGGTTTTAGATATTTCGGTGGATTTGACAGATTTAGTTATAGGTGTAGATTTAGGTGTAAAAAACTTAGCAACTTTATCTACAGGAGAGTTTATTGAAAATATCAATAAAAGTCGCAGAGTGAAGCAGTTGGAGAAACAATTACGACGGGAACAACGTCACCTTGCACGTCAGATGCAAGCTAACACAAAAGGGTATCTCACAACTGCAAACGGCGGTAGAAAACCTATTTATAAGCGACCTTTAGAGTTATGTTCTAATATTCAAGGAACTAAACGTAAGATAAAGTTAATCCACCGTAAACTTCATTCTATTCGGATGAACCATCTTCATCAAACAACTTTTTATCTTGTAAATCAGTTGCCAAAAGGTATTGTGATTGAAGATTTGAATGTTAAAGGGATGTTGAAAAATAAGCACTTGGCAAAACATATTCAAAACGCCATGTTCTATGAGTTTCGTAGACAGTTAGAGTACAAGTGTTTACAATACGGTATCTATTTAGTTGTTGCAGACCGATTTTATCCTAGCTCTAAAACGTGCAGTCATTGTGGTAGTATTAAGTCTGATTTAAAACTTAAAGAAAGAGTTTATAAATGCGACTCTTGTGGTTTAGAAAAAGATAGAGACTTAAATGCAGCAGAAAATTTAGCTTATTATTTCTATAGAGGTTAATAACCTAAGTACCCATCGCTACTGGGGAATTCAAGCCTATTGAGTGTCATATCAAATGATAGTAGAAGTGAGGTTTGCTTCGCTTTGAGGTCAGACACAGTGATGTAGGAAGTGAAAAACGAAACGGATAAGTCTACAGGTTTTGAACTTGTAGCAACATAAGTTTTCACAAAGTAAAGATATAGGTATGAAAGTCTATATTTTTCGTAGCGGAAGAATATCTGAAAGAAAAATAAAATTCAAAAAGTCTTTCTCTAAATCCTTATAACGAATGTCTTTATAAGGTCTGGGCATTGGCCCACAACAAAGATGTTACTGAATTTGAAAGAGCTGTATTAAATTCCACTTTTGATAAAACTATTATTCGCTGTTCCTCAATAAATTGGCTTATTAAACAAATCGAAAAATTTGAAGAGAAATATCCTGAAAAGACAAGTGCTAAAAGTATGATGGCTTGCTTCAAGTCTATTGTAGCTGATGAAAAATTAATTGGATATGAAAACTTTTTGATTTGCACTTCTATTGTTTTGTATGAAGGCCGCTTAGAAACAACCCATTCAAAATGCAGTCACAAAAAGGATGATGATAACAATTTTGAATGTGAAATATATCATAATAACAATGGAAAAGACGGAGAATTATTGTCATTAATAGACGGTGAAACATTTTTTGAAATTAAAGATGCTACTGTAAATCCTGATTATGAGGGTGTTGTTGTTCCTGGAGATTTTGCTACAATTTGATTCATCAATATGGCAAAAATTAATTAATAATTAACATATATTTACTTTACCATTACAGACCAAGAAGCACTTCTCGTTACCACTGTGACAACAGCGTTTTGGGAGTGCTTTATTTGTTTCTATGAATATTTTTCTTTTTGTTTTTTTGTGATATAATCGTTATTGAAATAAATACTTCACACAAATAAAAAATAACATTAGAAAGGTATTTATTATGTTCTCTATCAAAAAAACTGTACTACGAAACGGAGAGGTTGTCCAAAAGACAATCAAAAGCCAACATTCTAGTGAAGCGGATGCCGTGGCTGAATTGCACGCAAAACTATTTAAAAAAGAAACTATCTTTGGACAGAAGTTCAAAGAACTAAAAGAAAACGGAAGATTGATTTATGAGTTGGAGTTGAATTACTGCCCAACTGTAAGAGAAATCATTCGCTATCAAATCATTAGAGAGGAAAATTAAGATTATGATGAAAGCTGTTGTTGTGGCTGTATACGAAGAAGCACGCGCTGCCGTGATGCACTATTCTGGTTCTGTGGAATCTGCTGAAAAAGTTTTAAATAAGCATATAGCTCACTTCAATGACATTCGTACCAAGCAAAGAATGTTAGAGCGCTTTCAGCAAATGAATTTTCCGCCAGAAGTTGAGGCAAAACTTTTGTTGCCAAGATTTGAATTGCTCATTATTCCAGAAAACCTATGTCAACGGATGGATAACACTTTTGATAAATCTGTTTTATCAGAGGGGATTTATCAAGTCGTTCGTGATTTGAGTTTGCTGGAAAAACTATAAATTAAATTAGAAAAGAGATATTATAAAAAATATGATGAAAAAAGAAGAACTAAAAGAAAAAATCGTTCAAGAGGTAAAGGCTGCAAAGGCTGATATTGAAAAATCTTCAAGTGGATTTGCGGAGGAAGACCTCAATGCTATTCAAGTATTCCAAGAAAAACTGGATAAACAATGGCAAAAACTACAAGAAAAACTTGTTCCTCATGAACAAGAACTGTTGTTAGACATCATTCAATTCCTAGAAGACCATCAAGCATCTCCTGAATTGATTGAATTGCGTGATGAAGTCTATGCACTAGCTAAGTAAAAAAGTGTTTTGAACTGGAATAATAGAAAGGATTAAAATCTAGGTAAGGGAAATTATGGCTAAGAAAAACAACAATAAAAAACGTTATCCAAAGAAAAGACGGAATATCAGTGTTCATAAGTTTGAAGAAGAACGTTTGTTGCTTCATAAAATTGTATTAGATTACAACATTAAAGAAGATGAATTCTTGATGGAAGCTCATGTAATGATTGCTGATAGGCCTATTGATATTAAAGGTATTATTGCTCCTGAAACTCTGCCGGACGGAATTCATGTTCACTCAACAGAGAAGAAGAGTAAATTCCTCGATTTAGGTATCACCAAGAAACACATGCCGCTCACTTATCAATACATTCGTGATTGGGTGGACTCTATTGGTGATTACTTGGATAATGGTTATTTGTTATCTGATAGCCAGCTTCATAAGGAAATATATTCGCCTTTGTATGTTAAGGATGACAGCTTTGCCAAGAATTTTCCTGTGATTTAAAATAAATAAAAAGTTGCATAGTGAAATCGAATGTGATATTATAGTTATAGATAAGGAGCTACTAATCCTTATCTAAAATAAATAAGAGTTTATTTAAGTTTGTGGGGCTTATGAATTTTCTTAGACTCTTCTTTTGTTTTCTTAATTACATAAAAGTTGCTACTTGTAGAAAATTACTAAAACCTCTAGACAACTGCTCAATGCTCAAGATGATTAGTGACTATGGTTATAGTAGCTTTTGAATGATAAATAAATGAAGAAAGATAGGCGAATCATTTTGTCTATCTTTCTTTTTTGTATATTTGTGAGAAAAGTATTAGTTAAGTGGCATCCAAAGCATATCCCTATACTTATTATTTTTCTTTGAAAAATATTTATATTTTATTGAAAAAATATTTATAAACTATTGACAAAACATAGTGATGGTGATATACTAATAATGTACTTGATATGAGAATATCAGGACAAAAAATCCTTTCTACCTACACTTGTTCCTCCTAGCGAGTGTAGGGGTTGTAAAAAAATAATATTGTAAAATGAATAGGTGAAAGATGTTCCTACTTTTCACCGACTCATGAGAAACCTAGTGACTTGCGGAAACATTTCACTAGCTACAATTCCCACCAAAATTCTGGTGGGATTTCTTTTTGTCTAAATTGATTGAAATTATGGTATAATTTAACTAAAACCAATACTAGTTTTTAAAAAAGGAATCAAGAAATATGGGAAATAAAGGAACAATTTTTGATGCAGCTTATTATATCTTGACTAAGATTAACCAAACGACATTTATGAATCTGCAAAGGCTCTGTTACTATGCTCAGGCATGGTCTATAACTTGGGATAAATTCGCTTTATTTGAAGAAGAATTTGAAGCTTGGGCTAGTGGGCCTGTTTGTCCAGAACTTTATAATATCTTTGATTTGCCCAAAGACCTCAATGTCAATGCTAATAAACTCAAATCCTATATTAGTGGATATTGTTTTTCTAAAGATGAAAAAGAAACACTGGATGTTATTATCAAAGATTATGGTGCTAAAGAGTCTCATTGGCTGAGTGAGTTGGTTAGAAAAGAAAAGCCTTGGCTAGAAACAAGAGGAAGTTTATCTCTGAAAGAATCAAGCAATACGGTCATCTCAAAGAAAATGATGTTGGAATATTATTCTAGCTTAATTTAGTCATAAGATTATTAAAGAATCAAGAGTAGAATACAGAATCCAAAAGTGGGTTTTGTTCTTTTTTTCTTCTAATTATTTTTTGTTTTATGGTCTTTCTGTGATATAATTTTATTATCCTTTTTGTAGGGATGGTTCATAAAAATAAAATAAATTTTTGGAAAAAGAAAGGAAAATTATGGACACATTATCACAATTTCCAACTTGGCTAATCCCAGTTGCTCTTATCATTATTGGTGTTTCGGTCTTGCTTGTCAAAGGTTATGTCAATGCGAAACCAAATGAAGTTATTGTTACTACAGGATTGCGTAAACAACGTCATCTTCGTGGTAAAGCCGGCTTTATGATTCCATTTATTGAGCGCCGCTCTTATTTGGACATTGAGCAGTTCTCAACTGATGTTCGTACATCTGAATCTGTACCTACAAGAGACTTTATCAACGTGCGTGCTGATGCTGCTGTGAAGCTTAAGATTGGCACTAGCGACGAAATGATTGCGCGTGCATCTGAAAACTTCCTGAATTGGAGTACCGCTGATATTTCTAGCTCTGTTCAAGATGTTCTGGAAGGAAATCTCCGGGAAGTAATTGGCCAGATGGAACTTCGTAAAATGGTTAATGACCGCCAAGAATTTGCCTCAAAAGTACAGGACAACGTAGCTCCTGACTTGGCTAAGATGGGTCTTGAAGTTATCGCCTTTACTGTTCAGTCTTTCTCTGATGAAGGTGGTGTTATTGATAATCTTGGTATTGAGAACGTTGAAACCATCAAGAAAGATGCCTTGATTGCTAAAGCTAAAGCCGAGCGTGAACGTAAAGAAGTGGAAGCTGAACAAGATAAGCTTGCTAATGACAAGCGTGTAGCCGCTGACCTTGAAATTGCTCAAAAACAAAATGAGCTGAAATTGAAGCAAGCTTCTTTGAAACAAGAAGCAGATATTGCTCAGGCTAAAGCAGATGCTGCAAAAGGCATTGAGGCCGAAATTCAACGTCGTGAACAAGAGCGCGTGGCCGCTGAAGCTAATATCATGAAGCAAGAGAAAGAAGCTGAAGTCAAGGAACGTGAAGTAAAAGTTCGTGAGCAAGAACTAGATGCCAATGTCCGTAAACAGGCAGAAGCAGAAAAATACGCTCGTCAACAAGCAGCAGAAGCGCAATTGATTGAGCGTCAACGTCAGGCAGAAGCTGAACTCTTTGAAACTCAAAAAGAAGCAGAAGCTCGCAAGGCCCAAGCCGAGGCTGAGAAGTTTGCACAATTGCAAGAAGCAGAAGCTATTGAAGCTAAAGGACGTGCTGAGGCCGAAGCTATTCGTTTGAAACTTGAAGCAGAAGCACAAGGTCTAGATAAGAAAGCCGAAGCTATGAAGAAGATGCAGGAAGCTGCGATTACTGAGATGGTTGTTGATAAACTTCCTGAAATCGCACGCGCCGTAGCAGAACCTCTTACTAAAGTGGATAAAATCACTATGTATGGTGAGGGAAATGCATCTAAGATGGTTGGAGACATCATGCAGACAATTGACCAAGTTTCACAAGGAGCAGGATTTGATATTCGTCAATTGCTGACTGGCGCTCTAGGTGTTAATATGACTGTCAATAAGTTGAAGCAAGATGAACAGTCTGTAATTGAGGCTGAAGATATTACTTCTACTAATAAATAAAAATAATATAAAAAAAGACTAGAGTTAAATAATTTTACTCTAGCTTTTTTGTTTTAAATTAATTAATAGTAGTAA
Organism: uncultured Gemella sp.; assembly: GCA_938046645.1. Classification (GTDB taxonomy): domain Bacteria; phylum Bacillota; class Bacilli; order Staphylococcales; family Gemellaceae; genus Gemella. The sequence continues at coordinate 36,217 of CALIWM010000383.1, forward strand.
TAATAACCGTTATACAAATACATGTAGTTTCCATATCCATCTGTATAGTATTTCCAATAACCAGAACTATCAACATATCCATAATAGGCAATATTATCATTCACGCCTTTAATAATAACTGGTTTGACTGGTTCTGTCTCTTTTCGCCACTTTCTGAACGCCGCTTCTGGAGGCCCTGCATAGCCCATAGTCGTGTTTACATCATAGGTGGATGATTTGGTCTCACTTGCTAAAACAGGCACAGCAGAGGTCAAATTAAGGGCCAATCCGGCCACACTTGCAACAGTAATCACTTTTGTTTTTAAAGACTTCAATTTCATATAAAAGTCTCCTTTCTTCACATTACATTAAATTAGATTAGTATTTATTTTTGCAACTGAAAAAAACAGTTACAAGATATAGTATAAAACAAAACATTAATTATTTGAAGTATAAAATAAAAAAAGACCGGAAGATTCCAGTCTTTCTATTTGTTTATTATTCAATATTTACATCTTCAACAGATTTGTCAGTTCGAATCCCCTTAAAACGAGGGAAACGCAAACTGATTTCATCATTATTTTGATTTTTGCTGTAAGAAGTATACTGAATTTCTCCAATAGCTCCAAGGTACTTATCTTGGTTGTTCCAGATTTCATCTCGAAGCTCATCTGTAAGGCCAGAACCAAACTTAACGGGAACACCCTCAAAATCCATAATCAATGCCCCTAGAGTATTTTCATACTTAGTGTATGGAGCACCGGGTTCAAATCCAATAATTTCAAGGTCAGCCGATTTAGTTGGCTTAATCTTTAAGAGGCCATTATGACGTTTACATTCATATGGTGTATCAAGATTCAGCATTAACCCCTCTTCTCCTAGAGCAACCTGCTCATCAAAGAGTTTGTAGATAACCTCTAAGTCATTATAGACATCATTAGATTCCATAAGAACAGGAACAAGTTCAATGCCTGCTGCATCAGGATTGTCCAAGAAAAGGTCATTTAGCATATTGCGGCGGTCTTTATAAGTAAGGATAGATTTCTTGTCTTGGAAGAATTCATCTACACTAACAATATCAAATACATGATAGGTCAGATTTGATTTCTCGCCATCTTTACGGATAATTTTAGAAGTTTCATTAAACCATTCTTCTTTTGGTTTTTCTGATTCTGTAATCAGGATTTCACCATCTAAGAAAAGTCCTTCTGGGTATACTTTGGCTAGTTTATTACAATCAAAAGAATTAAAGATGCTTGTTGCAACATCTGTCATTCCTGTTACTGATTTACCTTGCCGGGTAAAGAAATTCACGTTAATACGGCCGCCAATTTCATTCAATTCATCAAAAGAAACCTGAGCAAGTGTTCTATGACCATCTAGTTTTAATGTAACAAATCCTAGAAGACCTTTTAGTTTTTCTGCATCCAGCTTATCAATTGATTTGGCTAATTGCACTTCAAAAACAGGAATAAATCCTTCCCCATAAACGGCATTGACCGTTTTGGCTGTAACACCTAACTTCAAAGATTTTGTCACCACTTTTTCAATGAAGTCATGAAGTTCTTCTGGTTGACTTTGGATGTATTGATGAACAACACGAATATCTGTATCTCGGCCAGTATTATTCACTTTAAGATAATCCAATAAACTTAAAAGATTAGTGATTTCTTGAACAGAGCTTTCTTTCTCAGCATTATCACTGAATAACTTCCTGCGTTCTAGTTTTTTTGCTGAAATCCCTGTAGTAATATCGTTATTTAACAAGAATTTTAGAAGTTTCTTGAAGCGCTCATCAGTATTGTGGAAACGTAGAACTGTGTCCTTACCAGCTTTGGTTGTTTCTGCCATAAGACTGTCCATTGAGTTTTTGAGGAATTTCAATCCCTCAACCGTTGCTAAAAAAGTTGCCATACTTTTCTCCTTTTTTAAAAATTAAATAATTTATTGTAAAATTTATTTTTTACATTGACTATTATAAGTGAAAGACCTTGTTATTTCAAGGTCTTTATATATATTTAGTTCTTATTGGTATACATCATAGTCGTACTTGTCTACAATGTAGTTTTGGATAAATGATTTTATCTTCTCAAATTTTGATTTGTGTTCTAAAATAGATTCTTTAGAAACTTTATTTGATGTAAAGTATTTGGTTGTAATATCAAAATGAGTTTTAGTGTCCATGTCGTTCCCACTGTATCGAACTTGCAATGTACAAAGACAAAATAGAATTTTATTGTCTTTATTGTAGCTGAGGAAAATAGGCACATCTTTTGTCTTTTGTTTGGCTTTACGCTCCTCGTTTGCGTATTGCCTGTTGATTTCGTAGTCGAGGCTATCAAAGCTTCCAGAATAATCACATTTAATCAAATCCAATATTTCTTTCGGGCATTGATGAATTGTGATAGGCTTGTACTGAGAAAATTCCTCTAGTACATCTTTCGTTTCATCTGGCATGGCCACTTTTGTATAATTGAACTTTTTGTTTTCCTTTTTCTTGATGATTTGCTTCAATTTTCTAATTGCAGCTCTAAACTCAATCACATCTTGAACTTTATTAGCATCTTCCAACATAAGGTCAAGGGTTTTATAGTTTGCTGGTATTTTCTTATAAAACAATTTAAGGTTCTTTAACTTCATTGCAAATTTTGTCGTTTTATAAGTAAGGCGCTCATCATCAGAATATTTATCTTTGTAATAGCTACTCAACCAGTCATATTCTGTTATTCTTCTTGGGTGATTAAATACTTCGTTAAACACTTTGTCATAAATAGAAGCTTTCCCTTGACCATGTGTTCTATACCAACCATAAAATCGAGGCCATTCTTTTTGGTCTAAAATTAACCAAATTTTGAATAAATAATAGAGGTCTGTCGTTGGAGTTTGCTCTATATTTATATCTGAAATGAGTGGAGAAAATTCCGAGAATTGACTGTATTTTCTGGTAAAAATATCCCTTTTACTTGTTTTTCTTTTTAGACCTGCCTGATGCAAGTCTTCCATTGTTAGAGTCGTATTGATTCTTGCTCCTGAACCATCCCTATACAAGAACTCAATGTTTTGCCTTGATAGTTTTACAAGTTCTTCCTGATGTTCTTTTAGACATAAAAATTCTTTTAGGTTTGGATAAGGAAAGTCTTTAATGAGGTATGTTGACAAACCATCATAGGCTAACGTGTCTGAAAATGCGTTTCTCTTTTGTTTTGTTTTAAATGAAATTTGGTTACTACTTTCATCAAAAAATAAATAACGCTGAGAATTTATTTGATTTGATTGTAATTCAAGTTTAAAAATACCATCATCTAATGTATACATATTTCCAATACTAGAGCAAACAAGAGTGTCTATTTTTATGTATGGACTTTCTTTGTAATCATAGGTAAGTTTGATATGCAGGAAGCGTTCATCAACATTGTCATTTTTGATGTTAATGCCATCAATTATACTTGGATTATCCTGAATGATTTTGTAAATGGATTGCATTCTTAAAAGAAAGCTTTCAAGCACTTCTTTGTCATCAACGATTTCATAGTTGTTATAGTCATCATTATCTGGTTTTTGCAGCATAAAAAGAACTGAATTTCTTAGTTGTCCAGCATCAGAAAAATCAAATTTTATGTTTAATTTATTAGCAATTTGTATCAAGTCCATGTTGGCCTTTTTCTTATAGAAATCAAAGAATTTTTGTGCTGTTATCATTATTGTCTCCTAGTGGTTTCTTTGTCTTGTTATTTCTTTATATTTTACCATAATTTAAGCTAAAAATAAACTTGAATAATAGAATAGTTGCAAACAAAAAACACTCTTAATAAGAGTGTTTGATTTTTGGTATTATCTACCATAATGTAGTTTGCCGTGACTATCTTCAAATTCAAGCCACCAGTCACCACAATCATCAGAGTTGCGAAGCTCATAACCTGTAGCATGGCAATTTTCTTCATTCCCAGATTCTGTTGAGAAAGTCTGGTCAAAAATTCCATTGCTGCCGTTTTCTAGTTCAATAAGGCATGGATATGTCATGTTTGAGTTTGATTCATCTTCACTATAAATCGGATACTCATCACACCCATCAACATCCTCTTCTTTTTGTTGCTCCGAGACAAAGTAATTTTCAATATTCCAATTTCCTTTGTCATTGTCAACAAAATCCTCAAATGACACAACGGTTAAGCAAATATTTTTTGCAAAGCAAGCACGAACAATACCTGCAATGAAATATAGCTCAGTTTCATTAATAAGCAAAATCAGATTATCTCCAGATTCCATCTTATTTTCTTCAATGAAGTTGAAAGTAGCTTCGTCAATTTCATGACGAGAAGTATACAGCTCTTCATAAGTCATGTTTGATTTTTTAAGTAGAGGTGTAACATATTCCCCTGCTTTTTTCATGTTATACAAACTGATACGTTTTTTCATTTTTGTTTTCTCCTTTTTATTTTTTAAATAATATTTTTAAAAATGATTACATTTACTATTATAAAGCAAAACAAAAACGCCCATAAAGAGCGTTTTTTAAAATTTAGTTTTAGAAATATTTCACAACAACTTCGATATGAGGACGATAATCAATAGTCAAACCATCAATATATAGCCCACCTTGAGTTCCAGTAATTGAAAGTGATTCTTTATACCTGAGATAATCATAATAGTCTTCGAAATAACTACTTAGACTTATCAAGAAATCGTATAGCATATCTTCAATTTCACTCCAATGATGGCTGAAAAGTACCTCTTTGCCATCAATGAAGAGAGTATATGAATCTTGAGTTTCTTTGACAAATTTTTCAGCATCAATTTTTTGATACCAAATTTTGTCATCATTTCGTAAGTCAATATATCCCTCAAAATGTCTGATGTTTTCTGCAAAAAACATAGCAAGCTTTTCCATAACCATAATTGAAATAGAAGAATATTCCATTGTTAGGTCTGTTGTTGAAAAAATATTGAGTCTGTATGTTCCATTAATTGCATTGTCAAACAAGTCTTTCTTATCAAACTTCAAGTGATTTCTGTAATTATAAGAAACAGAGCCAGCTTCTCCTTTGTAGGTAAATTTTACAAAACCTGATACAGTTTTCAAGGTGTCAGTTTCTTTTCCTGATTCAAAACTAACATCTTTATGTGTTGATGGGTCATACTTTTCTTCAACAACATTAAAGTCATGTTCAGCTTTCTCATCAATATTCCAAAGAAAGAAATTTACCAATCTTTGAAATGGCAACTCACCTACAATTTTAACATTTGTTGTAACATTTTCCATTTTTGTTTTCTCCTTTTTGTTTTTAAAATAATATTTGTAAAAATGATTACAAGTAATATTATAAAACTAAAAGAAAAAAACACTCATTATGAGTGTTTTGGTTTTCTGAAAGGATTCTGTTTCCTTTTGTCTTTTACGATTTTGATGAGAGGATGATAACCTTTTGGCCCTTTTAATTGCAGAATATTGTTCTCTGGAGTTAATTTTTTAACAGATTCTAGTGCTACTTTATAGTAACTGTCAGAATAGAAGAAAATCTTCATACTGTGAACGTATTCCAAGACTTTATTTTTAGCTTCATCAAAAGAAAAATTCTTTAGATTGCTATAGAAGATGCCATGTATTTGAAGTGAATAGGTATCTTCTGGAGCTTCAGGGAATAAGTCTTCTTCCTTCACCCTTTCATACCAAGCATCATTGTCACCAATGTAGCCATTGAATTCATAGGCGATTCTTGACATGATGTCAACAATTTCACTATCTGCATCCATGACTAATTCAGTCTGGGGGAAATTATTTAATTCTGGAGTACCGTGTTTAAAGTTATTAAAAACTTCATCAACATTGAATTTTATATAATTTTTGTAATTATATAAAATACTGTGCTTCTTGTTGTGATAAAGAATTTCTATTAACACTTTTTGTTCTATTAATTTTGTTCCATCCACAACAATATCAGAATGTGTTAGTGGACGATATGGCTTTTCACTTTTTTGAATGATTTCAGATTTTAAATACACTAAACCAATAACATCCTCCATTCCAAAACCAATAAAATCCACGATTTCACCAAAAGGTACAAGACCTACAAATTTTACTTTTGTTTCTGATGCCATAACAGCACCTCCTTCTTAAAATTAAAATAATATTGTAAAATATTTTTACAAAATATATTATAAGTCATTTGGATTTTCAAAAACAAAAAATGCCTGAAAATAAATTCAGACATTTAATAAATAAGAATGAAAAGCTAATCAATCTCAACCTTTTTGTAAGGGATGTTGTCAGTGTCTTGTTCATCAATATAACCACCAAACTTCTTGGCAATCTTTGTCATGATTTCAACAGCATCAGAATCAAACCCAAGTGAAAGATAAGTATAAAGGCCATTCAGTTCTGGAGTTCCATTTTTGATGTTAGATGCAATATCTTGCGGACTAAACCAAAAGGTGTCTTTGTAAAGATAAAAAATGCTTCGATTTTTTCCGTTATAGGAAATGTGAATCCACCCCACATCCCTTTTTTCAATGCCATTAATACCCAAAAATACAATATCACTTCTAGTGTCAAAGAATTGTTCTTCTTCTTCAATACTAGTTGTGATGCTCTCAGAAATTTCTTTTTTGATAAAAGTAACAAGTTGGTCAACATCCAACTTTCCAATAATCTTAACATTTGTATCAATGCCCATGTTAATACTCCTTTTTTATAAAATAATATGCTTTTGTAAAATGAATCTTTTACAGAGTATATTATAAAACAATTCAAAAAACAAAAAGACCCTTGCAATCAAGAGGCCTTTTTATTTTATTCTATTTTAATAACAGTCAATAAACAGAAAGCCTTGGTAACTATCTCTTTCTATCTCATAACGAATAGCAAGTCTTTCATAACTTTTATTGTAGATGATTTCAGAAAGATGATATAGTTTTGATAGTCGTTTAGGTATTTCTCCTAAAAGACGGTTTTGACTATCAAAAACACTGTAATTACCAGAATAATCACGGATTAACTGTAATCCTTGGCGAATATATCCTTTCTGGTCTTGACTACCAGAAACAGGCGGATAATAAGATGTATTATCCAGCCTGATTTTGATATATCCGTGTACATTCATAAATCCACGCATTACTCTTTGTCCTTGTGATGCCTGTCATAGAATTGAATCAATTCCTGAACAGTGCCAACAGAGAGATTACGGATTTTACGAGTACCTTTCTTCAAGTAAGACAACGTAGATTGTGGTACGTTTGTCTCCTTGGCTATTTCGCTCTGAGAAAAGTTTTCCAAGAGCCATTCAATTTTTGCTTTTATTTTTTGGATGTCTTCCAAGCAGTCACCCTTTTTAACCTTTCTTTGTAGATTTAGTGCCACCAGTCATAAAAGCAATCACGCCAATCAGAATTCCAAATCCAAGACCTGCAAGAATTTTTACAACACGGTCATCTGAACCAGTCTTAGGAAGAACTTTCTTAGGCTCAGTTGGCTTAGGTGTTTCTTTCACTTCTGGTTTTGGTGTTGGTTTTTCTTCCTTTGGTTTAGGAGTTTCTTTAGGTTTTGGTTCTGGTTTCTTAGGCTCTTCTTTCGGTTCGGCCTTTGGTTTTTCAACCTCTGGTGCTGGTGGTTTTGGTGTATCTTCTTTAGGCTTCGGTTTTTCTTCAGGTTTAGGTGTCACCTTGACATTTTCAGTCTTTTTCTTTTCTTCCTTTTTAGGCTCGAATTCTTTTGGTTTTACCTTATCTTTCGGCTTGTTTTTGCCATCCGCTTCACCTGAGCCATCCGCCCATTTGTAATTCACTTCGTGCTGCAAGAAGTAATCTTGCGCTTGTACCGTAAAGGTGTTAGTAGGAATGATAGAGCGGTCTTTGGAGCGCGTGCTGTACTCAAATGTTACAACCTTATCCAAGTCACCAACTTCTGCATCAAAACCATCTTCACGGATTTTCACAAAGCTTGGGTCAGCAGTATATGCAAGAGTCCAAGGATTTGCTGAGTGTAGGTAATTTACAATCATCGACCCCGGAACATACTCTTGTGATTCATCCCAAGTATCATGAACATGGACACCTTTAAGATTGGCTTTGCGATAATTTACACGCGCCACCCAATGAACTACAGAGGCATCATCTTTATCTTGTCGGCCCCATTTATACAGTTCTTCATTGAGATTGGTGTCTCCTTTTGAACCAGTCTTAACATCAACGACAGTGCCCTTAAAATCAAGGTGCATAGTGCCTTCTTCTTTTACAACTTCACGATTGATTTGCGTGCGCATATTCCATGAAATTGATTTGTTCAAAGGCTTCTTCTGAAAATAATCATTGAACACTGTAGTGACAGTATTTGTCGTAGCGTTCGCTGTAGCTTGACCTACCGGTTCGCCGTCAGGAGCATTTACTGGGAAATCATAAGTCGTTTCCAGTTCAAGCTCTTTAGGCAAAGGCATGGTCATTGTGTCTCCTTGATTGATGGTAATATCATCTGGAATTGCTGTTGACACTTTTACATCAATTTTTGTGTAAAATGTATCATCTTGACGAGTAACATCAATTTCTGGTTGTTTGACAGAAACCTCAGTACCTTCTTTAGTAACTTCACTAGCTAAAACATTGCTAGAATAAAGAAGTCCACTAATAGCAGCAAATGCAACAGATAGTTTAACCATATTTTTCATAAAATAATTATTCTCCTTGAATATAAAATTGATTTAATTTATTTTTGTTCATGGTCTAGAGCAACTTTAAAGACCATCAATGCCTTACCAGAAATTTTTCTGCGTAATTCAGGATAATCATTCAATTGCTCTAAATCGTGCACACTCAGATTTTCAATGTTCTGAATGATGAAACTAGATACTTTACGAGAAAATTTTCTCGTTATTTTTTGGGAATTCTCATTACTAATATCTAACTGACCTTTGTAGTCGCAAAGAAGTTTTTCAAATTCTTCCTTTAAGGTCACTTTACCACCCCCTTTCAATAATAAATAAATTATTTTAAATTAAATCAAATCAAAAATGGTATTATCTTATTATAGTCCAATAACCAGTAACACAAGAGACGCAAGAAAGACAATCACTGAGAATTTCATGATTTTTTTGTAAAAATCAATATCTAGATTTTCTTTTGAATTTCTTAACTCTAAGTTTCCATGAGTTAGGGTATAGAAAGATAACACTAGTGTCAGCAATGAAAATCTATCAAATACAGTCATCAGAAATACACCAAAAATTAACATAAGACTGTTCAAAACTCTATTGATAGTTGGCTTTCCATTTGTCACAAAACAATAATCTAAGATTAGGTAGAAAATTGTAAACATTACTAGATTAAATAAAAACAACATACTTCCTATACCTCATACTTTACTTTTATTTCTGAAACTATTATATCGCAATCGTTATAATAAGTCAAAGAAAAAAGAAGTCTATTTTTAGACTTCTTTAATATAATATATAAACATGAACTAAGCAGAAATGAGTTCATCAAGAAACTTAGAAACTTGTTTTCTAGATAGTGTATATTTAGTAATATCCAAAGTTTCATGGTGGTCATCCTCAGAATTTTTCCAAAATGTAACAATTGTGTGTCTGAAGAAATCATAAACAACAATTTGTTCATCTAAACGAAATACACAACGTAGTTCTGTTTGTTTGTCTGAAAAGGTAATTTTCTTAAATTCAATTAGATTACCAAACAAAAGAACCATTTTCAAAGTACGTTTAGTTACTTCGCCTCTGCCTTTTCGAAAAATTCTTTCCTTGGCATGTGGACAAATGCGATATTTGCCGCCATTATAAAAGTATTTTCCAAGAAAATTCTGCAATGTCTTTTCTATGTATGTTACTTCTTTTTCAGACATTTGATGGAGATGTCTTTTTTCTTCTTTAACAACTTTAGCTCTAATTACTTTCATCATTATAAACTCCTAAAAAAGCTTTAATTAATGTGCATCTGCAAAATCCAATAGTTTATCAATATCATGTTGAATGAAGTCAATATAGTTGTTATATTGCTTCTTTATAGCTTCATGACTTTCTGACATGAAGTCGATTTCCCTCAACAGATAAGTGTAGTTATCTTCAGCTCTCCATTGATGAGCATATGAGGAATTTTGGTTCTTATATGCTGTCTTAATCAATAGTTTGCCATCAGAGAAATGACAAGAAAATTTGATAACCAGTGGAATTTCTTTGCCCGTTTTGGAAGTTTTATTAATTTCCAGAATAAGGGCTTGTTTTTGCAAATCTTTGCTTGCTGCATCATCATAAACAATATTGGCTTGAATGAGTTCAATGCCATTATCCTTTTGCAAAACATGAGATTCAATGTCCTTTAAAAACTGAATCCATTCAGATTCTTTTGCTAAGTTTTTCTGATTTTTTAGCACATTTTTGATAGCGTTGATAAAAGTATTAGTTTTAGTATTTGTCATTTCAAATACTCCTTCCTGAAATTAAATAAAAACAATATATTTGTAAAATTAAAAGTTTTACATCTTTTATTATAAAACAACTAGTCTTATACTATTACTTGTAAAACTTATTTCATTTTACAAATATTATTTAAAATTTAAAGGAGAATTGATATGGAAGTATCATCAGTTGTTTTTGCTCCATCTGAGCTTGTAAAGAATATCCCTATTGGGGGAGTTTTTGCATCACTAGACGAGGAATTTCAACCTCGTTTCTTCAAAGTCTTAACAAAATCTTTTGATGGCGTTGAAGTAGAACTCTGGGAGAATTCTACTGGATGGTCTGGAGCTAAGACCGTTATGCCTCTTGATTTTGCAGTTATTAAGCCCGGTGGATATGCTGTAGTTGGCCTTACTCAGGCAGAATTTCGTTCTGGTTGGGTTGAGCGAGATTTCAACAAATTGGTTGTTGATTTTGGGGAATGGACAAAGAGTCTGTTGTTAGACAAGGCTGTTTCTCTTCATGATTATAAAAATGTGGAATCAATGAGTTACGCAAGTGCTATTGATGCAGCCAGTTACACAATTGTTCCATTGTTTGAAAGTCTTGGAGATTTGGCCCTGTATGATTTGGTTGAAAATTATACAGGAAACAGTAAGTTTGTTCCTACAGAATACATCAAGAAAAATTCTAAGATGTGTTCTGACTTGGTAAAACAAGATGTGAACAAACGACTCAAACATCTTCGCTCAGAAAACTTACTGAACATTTTTGACATGAAACACAAGGTTTCAGGTGAATTACAAATTGATTTGAATTACTAAATTACTAAATCTAATTCGTAACGCAAGATAAAAAGACGTAAAATTTACGTCTTTTTTGTTTTACTTTATTTAGAACTAACAAGCAAAGCATATACAACTCGAAGAACGGCTCTAGCACGGTAATAGTAGTCTCGGACTTCCCATTTACCTACAGGGCCACTGAAAGAGGTTTCTAGGCGACGAAGTAGCCATAATTCCATGATTTCTTTTTTACTAAATGATAACACGTTGTCTGAGCCATCCACGTTTTTAAACGTTAGATTTGCTTGGAATTTAGGATTTTTTGGGTTGTGCTTATTTTTAACAGAAATTTTTCCATCTTTATAAAGAATTTCTTTGTTTTTAGTTTTAAGACTAAAAATCACAGCAGTTGGACGTAGTTCAAGTGCTTCTAGTTGCTTGTATTCAAGGTCAATGTATCTGTCGATTTTATTGAATCGCCTGTCTTTATATCGTTCTAACTTAGGAACACGTTTTTCAAGGAATTTGTGTCTTCTTGATAAAGGATGGACTACTTCAGCTTTCCAGAAATAAGCTTTTCTCTTGTTTTTTAGGCGTTTTTCCTTGGCCATAAAATGAACTTTGTGTCCATAAAGGAATTTAGGCTCTAACTTTGGCTTTGGTTTTGGGCTGTTTTCTTTTAGATTATTTCTTGATGCGGCGCGTGCTGCACGTTCCGCTTTAAAATTTCTTGATTTAAGTAATGCCATAGTTTTTTCAGTTCTCCTCTTTCTTTTCTACACCGTACAATTTGAACAATGTTCTTACCATAATCTGAATATGGTCTACAAGTGATTCGTATGTAGTAAATTCAAATTCATCAAAACAAACCATACTAGAATGTTTTAGAATATCTAAATCAGATGCCTTGTTTTTATAATCTTCTACACTATCTACAAATTTCACAGTAAACATGTATTTGCCGTTGTCTGTTACTGTCAAAAGCAACTGAAAAACATTGCTATTTAGTCCGCCCCAATAAAAGCTACCAAAGTTAGAACCACGGAAGCGTCCTACAAAATCAACATCAACATAGCGTTTATCTTCTGCGATTTTAGAAAGTTCTTCGTTTAGCTTTCTAGACAAATCATATAAATCATTTCGTTTCATAACTAAAATACTCCTTTAATATCTTGATATTCTTTATCAATCTTTTTGTCCAATAACTTGTCAGACATTAAAGACTGGATAAATAAAACAGGTGCTTCATAGTTCTCTTTGGACAAAACTGAGTTAATTTCAGAGAAAAAGCTATTTTTACTTCCCGTATAATTGTTTTTACTATATTTTTCTTCGAACTTCTTAAACATAGATGCAAACCATGAAACACTCTCTGGTTTCAAGTACCAGTTTTCAAAGGTACTTAACAACACAGCAATTTCAAAGTCCTCCAAAGACTTATTTTGTAGTCTGCGCTGCCAGTAGTCATGTTTGTCTGAATTAAACAGGTCTGCTTGAATTTGTTTTAGTTGTAAGATTTTAGGCTCATGGCTTTTAGGGTTGACCAAGTATTCAAGGGCTAACCTGTTCCAAATTTCATTATGATAATCAAATTCAAATGATTGAGTTACCTTCCATTTTCTATCATCAATCAATTTGAATAAAAAAGATTTTGCTTTATTCATATTATAAAATTCTCCAATTATTTCTATTCTGTTTGTTTGATATATTCTTTATTTAATTATAACATAAGTTATAAAATAAAAAAAGAAAAAAAGCCTTTTACTCATTGAATAAAAGACTTTATTTTATGTTTAATAACATTATTTGGCAAGACGCAAATAACCACGAACGGTTTTTTGACGCTTCACTTTGATGTTGAGTTCTTTTTCGAGAGGTTCAACCTCATCCATTTTAGACCCAACAACAATTTTTAGATTGCCAAATTTGTAAGTCCAGCTTGGATTATCATTCATCCATTCTTGACTTAATTCATGGAAACGAGTCTGTGTCAGACCGCCGATTGTTTTACGGAAAACTGCAAAAGCAAAATCTTTTGGAATAACATTCCAGACAAATTTCTTGCTGAATGTTCCCCAGAAAAAATCAATTGATTCTTTCTCTTCGTTCTTGATGCGCTGTTCTTCCATATCCACAAATTTTCCATACTCTTCCATCTTTTTGAGAGTATTGATATTTGTGTAATGATTGAACGCTGCATTGGCAAAATCAACCATTCCTTTCAGAGTATGTTCTACATACTCTTCGAGATTGACGTTATAGCCATTTAGGGATTCTTTCAGGATGACAAATTGTCCTTTAAGGATTCGCAAGTCTTTCTTGAAATCCTCTGCAAATTTATCATATCCAGCTTCTACAAAAGCAGTCTGAATTTCTTTGAAACGGCTTTGGCAAATCAATTTCTCACAGAAATCAATGTTTTGGTCAATTTCTGCAATGATGTCTACAAGTTTTCCGGGCTTCTTGTCAGACATCTTTAGATAGATGTCATGGTTGCCATCCACTTTAGCTTCTTTAGAATCAAAGCTGATGCCTAAATCAAAAACAGATTTAGCCACCACCCAGCTATTCAAAGCTTTTTCAAAGACCTTTTCACGAAGCAGAACTTCTTCAAAAAGATTTTGGCGAGCCAACTTAGTATAGAAACCAATTTTTTCGATTTCTTCCAATGTTAGCACTGAAACCCCATGTACACGAAGAGCTTGTAAAGCTTTCGCAATTCCACGAAAGTTGTCAAGCTTTGAAATGATGTTCAGTTTGTATTCCTTGCCAATGTTAGCAAGTTCCTTCTGAATAGCTTTTAACTGTTCAAGCGCTGCTTCTTTCTTAGGTGCAATGTTGAATTTTGTTAATCCACTATTTGCGATTTGCGTTAATTTTTTATCGTTCATTTTCATGAACCTCCTTTAAGTAGTTTAAAAAAATAATTAATTGTAAAATGTTTTACAAGAAATATTATATATAAAAAAAGAAAAGACATCTATCATTCATTCTTGAATAAAATAGATGTCTTTTTATTTTATTTTTCTGAGGCAGAAGTGTTTTCAATGATTTTAGGCAAATACAAAACACCATCAATAAAGATAGCCCCGTTGTCCACCATTTCAATGACTTTTTGCGCCTGCACAATCAAGCTGAAGAAATCTTCCCAAAGCAAATAGCTTTTATCTTTGTTTTCTAATCCACCAACTGTAAGTGCTGGATAATAGACCACTTGTAAATGAGCGACTTCTTTATTTTTATCATCAAAAGGTTTTGGTCTTAGAGGATGTTCTAAACATCCATTTTGTTTTGATGTTTTCTTTGTTTTTTTAGCCATGATGCAGAAATGAGGCTTCATAACTTCCTGCCTAGATTGCAATATCAGTGCTTTCAAAGCCGTCTTTTTTTTCTCAGACTTCTTTGAGAAAGTGTCAAATACGTTGTAGGTGTATAAATTATTAATGCTACCCAATGTTGAATCTGATGAATCAGACACATTTGATACATCATTTTTTACAATATCAAATTTCAACAAAAGGTTTTTATTTGTTAAGTTATATCTTGATAGAACAGTAATTATGTCCGGCGTGAATGTAATTACCTTATTCCCAAAAGCATCAAGAAATTCTTTGTAAGACAAGGTAGAAAGGCGCTCCATCTGCTTGTTTAAGGCATCTAGTGCTTTTTCTGAGTCTTTTCTTTCATCATTCAAGATGTTACTTACATCAATGTAATGAATGTCTTGCTTGCCATCTTGATATTCTCGCAAAACAATATATACAACAACTTTTTCACAAATTTCTTCATTGTTTCTGTCATCAAATCTATGGGAAACCAAGTTCTTGCAATCAATAGCACCTATAGCATAATTATAGGGTGTGCAGCCATTGATTTTCTCCTGTTCCCCTATATATAAAAATTCAACCTGAACTTCTTGACCTTTTTCAATTTCTTCTATTTTTGAGATTCGATTGTTTTTTCCTTTCATCTAGTTATTTCTCTTTTCTTTATTTTTATTTTCTATATTTTATTATAACTAATGAGCAAAGTTATTCTGAGGTCAAAACTTCATCCCCAGTCCATTTGATGATTTCCCTACAATATGCAAGCATGTTTTGCTTCTTGATTTCACCTTCTCTACGAAATCAGCCTCTTTTAATGTTTCTTCTAACATGTCTTCTAGAGTTACTTCAATTTGTAATTTGTCAATCAGGCCTTTTTGCTGCAAAGATTTGACATAGAAATTAATCAATGACTTGAAGTTCTCAATTTCATATCCTTTGTCTAAACTTTCCAAAACAGTTTTAATTCTAAGGCTAGGATAGGTCTCTATTTTGACAATAGGTGATAATTCTCTTAAAATCTTATCAGCTAATTTTTTAGGTCTTAATAGGCTTTGAAGATTGTCCGGCAAGAAACGGGTGTAACCCCTATACTGATTGCATGGATGTGGCCAATAAAATTTTGTTAGCATTGGTTTCTCCGAGGTAATGCGAATATTAATGTAAGTATCATCAGGCAATTCATGGATATTAACAATATAGTCATAAAAACCATTCGATTCTTCTAGCTGCTTATTAGGGTTTTCTTTCCATAAGTCAAAGATTTTTGTTTTTGGAACATAACTGATGATGTCTGAGGCGTCATTGTTCATCATAGTTCTATATAGTTTTTTAGGAACATCTTTATGCTTGATAAATGGGGTAGCTCCTAAATTATAGCCATGATATTTTAATTCATTTTCTAAGACTTGGATAATGTCTAGCTTATTTTTTAAAACTTCTGGTTTTGATGCCAAATCATAAACCAAATCGTCAAATTCTTTTTTTGATAGACCTAGTGGTGACTTAGGAAATTTTACAAACGAAAACTTAAACATCAGTTTATAGAGGTCATTCCCGGAATACAATTCTTTAAAGGAAATAGATTTGAAAAACAATCCAACAGCTTTATCTAGGCTATCAATATCAATTCCTTTAAATTTAACTCTCCATTTCATTTCTTTTTCATCATAGAAAACATTATCAACCAAAAGAACATCTAGTAAGTCAGGGATTGTCAAATAGAATAAATAATAATTCCCAAACAAAGTTGTATAGCCAATTGTGCTTCTTACTGGCATCATTGTTGCTGCTGGGGATGGCCAATCTGGGTGTTTCTTATAGGCATCCTCTATCATTTTTGAAGCAAGTTTCTTTTTAGCCAGATTTACAAGTAAATCTTGTTCTACCAGTGTCATTTCTTCTAGTGTTGCATCAGATAAATCAACATTTGGGTTTATTTTGATTTTCTTGTTATTTTTTTTCATGAATTATACCTCTTTGTCAACTTCTTTGACATTAATAACAGTAGCACCAATCAACAATATTGATGCTAAAACTAATCCGATAATCATTAAAATTTTTACTAGCATAGTTTTTGTTCTCCTTGTTTTACATTAAGCTTTGATTGAGCTTATCCCAGTTTGTTGTTTCTAAATAATTTGACATTTCCTCAAAAACGCCTTTGCCATCTCTGATGGTATGCCTTAAATGTGATTCAATGTTTGAACACATTCTCATGACTGCAATGTCTTGTTTCCGGTCTTTAATGACTTTCAATTGAATGTGAACTAGCTGATTATCCTTATCATAAAGAATTTCGTCAATTTTTAGTTTTTTACAAAGTTGATGGTAACGTTCAGAAGCTGTATTGTAGTCATCTTCTTTCTCAAAATGCTTTAACAGTTTTTCAGGCAGCCCCTTATAGGAACTATATGGATAGTCTGCATCAGAGCTATCTTGGAAATAGAAACTACAGTCATAAAGGTTTTCAATGTCTTTATTTGACCCGTAATTCAAGATAGTTCCAACTAAATCATGTTCAGGCCAAAAATAGAATGACATAGATATAGACTGGCATTTCAGGTACAGTTCACTGTAAAATCTATTTATGGGTAGTTTCCCTTTTTTAACTAGAAAAGCTTTATCAATAATCCAAGTATCTAAAAGTTTGATGAAGTTATTTAATGAAAAACTGTTGGTAACTTTCTCTTGAAATTCTAGAAAGTCTTTCAGGTCTTTTATATTATTTTTGAAGTAAAACGTGAATCTATATGACATTTAATTTATTTATCCTTTCTTAGTCTTGTCTTTTCCTATCTATCTATTATATCATAAATAACTAAAAATATCACTTTTGCTATAGATAATGTTATCTGAAATAAAACAAAAAAAGACTAGATTTTTTGTCTAGCCTTTTTAATTAAATAAATTTGGAAGATATTATGAAAAATAGGATTGTTGTTATTTATTGGCAATAGCCTCAAAGAACTCAGCAATATTGTTGAGATTTTCTTTGAGATAACCCTCTAGTTCTGACGTTGACACAAAATCAACTGTTTTATAAAGAGAATCCGAGCCTTCAAAGCCAACTTTGTAGACATCAAAGAAATTCTCTTCATCTAGAAGATTTGGTTCATCTTGCGGAACAAACAACATTTCTGTGGTTGTGGCCTTCACTCCCCAACCTTCAGAACGACTGAATTTGACCGCCTTGCATGTTTCGCCATCAGGCAAAACAGCATCAACTTTACCAACCCATACCCAACGTAGAGGTAGAGTTGAGAGAAAATCATCTGAAAAAGTTTTATCCAACAGTTTTTCCTTGTTGTTTTTCATGTTTTCTTTTTGCTTGCGGCTTTCCTCAAATTCTTCAAGCAACTCTTGATTGATTCTGTATGAACCATCCAAGTATGTTCCTGTTTCAACAGAAGCAAAAGCTGCGAGTCCTTTCGCTTCATCTAGAGATTCTGCTGAAACCTTGATGTTTTTCACCATAGTCCATTCCACCGGAATGATGTAATCTTTTTTCATTTTTCTTTTACCATCTTGTTTTAGATGTTTTAAAACAAGATTCCTTTCTTTTTTGTTAAATGTTTAATATTGTAAAATGATTTACATTTAATATTATATATGAAAAAGAGAAGATTAATTAATCTTCCTCTTTTACTTGCCTATTTCTCATCAATCTATTAATCTCTTCCCAAGGTTTATCCTCTTTAATTTTCTTTAAAGCATTGAAGACTTCCGGGGCATCTTCCTTTTTGATTGTTGCTGCTTTGTCATCTGAAAGAATAATGTCAAAACTGTCTTTATTGACTTTTGAAACTTCCAATACAACATCATATTCTAGTTCCATAGTTTTAACATCTTTTGTTTTCTCTAAATAGACATTGAAAAGAGTTTTTGGTTTTTCTGACTCTATATTTCCAGAAGCATCATAGGTGATAGTTGAATCTGATTCTTTTGGCTGTTTAATCTTAACAATACGATAACTAGAGAACACTGTTTTTATTGGTGTGGTATTGATGTTTTTGTTGGTAATGTCAAAATAAAATGCGAACACAGAATATGTAATAACAGCTGCTGCGAAAAATGAGAATATTGTCAAAAAACACTCTTTTAAGAATATGTAAACTTTTTTGTATAAGCTACCTTTTTTTTAATATTGTTTTTTTGAAAAATGTATCACCACCATACTCAAAAATATACCAACGATAACTATAAGAATAATCAGTGATAGTGACATGTTTCTAGATGCAAATAATTTTAGAACAGGATTTATTTTTGTAGGATTTAGCAACATATTTTATCTCTCTTTCATTCACTTTAATTTTATTTAGGGTTTTAAAGATTTCTTTAGCATCTTTCTCTTTGATTGTCACAACCTGACCATCAGGAAGAAGGACATTAAAGCCATTCTCATTAACTTTTGTAACATCAATCGTTACTGAATCTTTTAGACCTGCGATTTTATTTTTTTCGTCTCTATTTAAAATAACTTCATATAAAACTGCTGGTGTTTCTGATTTTTTATTGCCAGATTTGTCATAGGTTACAGTTGGCTTAAATTCATTTGTTTCATTAATCTCTGTAATATGAAAACTAGAGAATAATGTTTCTGTTGTTATATTGTTGTTTTTGACCTCTTTGTAGAAAGTGTTTATAGAAATCATTATATAAAACGATATAACAAGTGTTGGTATTGCAACCAACAATGACGCACAAAGGATTTGTACAAAATTTCTTTTTGTAATTTTTTCGTAGCTCAACCCTTTGCTTTTTAGGTAACATCTATAATATTTGATATTTATCAAAGTTAATGAAAATAATTCAAATATTAGAAAAAGTATCATGAAAAAAATATCTTTTTTATCATGATTTATTATAAATAATTCAAAAATAGGCGGCATATTTTATTCCTCTCTTTCATCTTTCAATTCTATTTCTTTTTTATATTTTAATATTTTCTTATAAATCTCTGGCGCATCTTCTTTTTTGATAAAGAATTTTCTTGGGGGAAGAAAATCTACATTTGTGTCAACGAGCTTAAATCCTCTGTCACCAACACCATCAATTGAAAGCTCAACCTTATTAACTGGTTGTAAATAGTATGGGTTGGAATAAAAAGATGACTTATCTTTTTTCTCTAAGACCAAAAACACATTTTCAACTTCATTCTCTGTATAGTTTGAATATCTATAGTTGCCTGTAACCACTACTTTAGAATCATAGTTTTCAAAAATATCTTTTCTTTGAAGACTGTCAACGGCCTCTGATTCTCTTGCATAAGCTTGAAACATAGAGACATTAGAAAACAGAAAAGACATGATACATAGGACTGGTAATAGTGAAACAACAAATCCTATGAAATAAAAATCAACCTTATCAAACCCAGAATTAGGAATGGATGAATGACCTGTTTTAAAATGTTTTTGGAACAACCTT